>JANMLQ010000252.1:0-62846 GCA_031372635.1 Akkermansiaceae bacterium
GACCAGCGCGCTATCGCCCTGGCTGCCCATGGAGATATTGATCAGCCCGGCTCCGGAATCCACTGCGGCGATGATGCCCTTGGCGAGCAGGAAACTATCGGACTGGCCGTTGTCATCGGCGATTCTAACAGAGAGAATGTCCGCACCCGGAGCCACTCCGGGCGTGAGTGAATCGTAGCCGATGATGACCGATGCCACAGCCGTGCCGTGGCCGTTCTGCGCGGCGGAGTTCGCAGGGAGATCGACGAGGTTGATGGAGCTGATCGAGCTGCGAAACGCGGAGCTGGATTGCACACCGGTATCGAGCACGGCGATTTTCACGCCCCTTCCCCAATCGGCGTTGTCACCGGTGATGCCGAGCCATTCGAGCAGATTGTTTCCCAAGGCGACGGCTCCGGGTTGCACCGTGCCTTCCGGCGGTGCAGGCGCGTTCACGGGAAAGATGAAGGACTCTTCTGCTTCGTCCAGCAGCGCGGCGAGATCATCGACATCGGAAAACCCGACACGCAGGGCGTTGAGTGCGTCCAGCCTACCTAACAGACTGAATTTGTCTCCGGCGCGCTTCAGAAATCTTTCCAGCGCATCCTGATCCTTAAAGGCGAGCACGCGCTGGCCTTCCATAGCGCCAGCGAGCCGCGCGGCAATGTCCTTGCGCTGAGACGGCGGGCGCTCGGCACGGCGGAATTTCGGCATCTCATCGTCCTCGATCACCGGCTTGTGCTTGGGCGCGGGTGCTTTTGTAACCTCGCGCGGCGGCGATTGCGGCACGGCGGTGCCCGCCAGCCAGTATCCAAGAAACGCGACCAGCACGAATCCCAATACAAAACAAATTTGGCGGACCTTCATCGCCGCCAATGAACACCGCGAACACCCAAAAGTCACGGAGGATGATGCACACCAACCGAGACCGCAGGGCTGACGAATCAATAATCACTGGATCTACCGCAAAGCCGCAAAGGCCGCAAAGGGACGCAAAGAAGACCGGGCAGGCTCAATGACCGTTTGTTTCGGATGATCCTTCCGGTTTCATTCCTCCATTTTTCGTAATCCTTCGCGCCCCCTTTGCGGCCTCTGCGGCTTTGCGGTAAAAAATTTCCATTTTTAGATGCGTCGGCCCTGAGAACCGCCGCGTTTTCGTGTGGTCATCCGGCGGCCCATGCCTGATGAAACCCGCACCATGATCGAAGGTCCGCATCCTCCCGCACACTCCAACGGTGGCCGTCTCTACCTGATTGTGCTGGGGCTTTCGCTCGCGCTGATCGGCGGAGTTTTCGTTTGGCTGATGGCGCGGAGTTTCCTGAGAGCCCGGGAAATGCGCGATTGGCCGCAAGTCCCCTGCGTGATCCTGAGTTCCGAGATCGAGCAACGCATCCACGATCCGCAATCCGCCCCGGAATCGCGCTTGAGCGTTAGTTTCGGCTACGAGTGGCAGGGCCAGCCGAAAACCAGCGATCACCTGACATGGCGGGGCAGCCCGTGGTCGTCAAAACCCGGCCTCACAGAACAACGCGCCGCTGAATTTCCCGCCGGAAAAACCACCATCTGCCGCGTGAATCCACGCGATCCGGATTTCGCGATCCTCAAGACGGATTCACTCGCGCCGGGCTATTCGATCTGGTTTCCGGGGCTGTTCGTCATCGGCGGCCTGGGAATCGCCGTGCGTGCATTGAGGCCGAAAACGCCCTGATGGATGTGGGGCCGGTCGTTTATCGGACAAACGACTCACAAGGTTTTTATTGATTCTCTCAAATATCGTGGCTTAAGGTCGCGCCCCGCCACTTCGTGTCTCGGCATTTCGTCACACGCACTGATTTAGGCGTCATTTTTTACTCACGAAGCGATGAATCCAGACCGAGCCACTCTCAATTTCCTCAATAGTTTTCCCGAAGAGTCCCGGAAACGTGGTGAGATGCTTCAGAAAGACGGCGCAGTCACCCAGATTTTCGGAAACCACCTCTTCATCCAAGGCCGCGTAGAAGATGAGAGCGGCACCTTCCGCACCAGCCTCCGGCTTCAAGGCAACCGCTGGTTCGGCTCATGCACCGCTGAGGACGAAGTCGTCGCCGGCGCTTGCCAGTATGCCACCATGATGGAGCGCATGCACCGCGGCGAGGATCTGCCGGAGTCGCCTAACGAATTCGACGACACGCCCGTGCTCGACATCATCGAGGAAAAACTCGGCCGCGAACTCGACGACAAAGAGGCGGACTTCGTCACCAAGATCGAAAAGCGCTACCGCCGCTACGTCATCGAAGGCGAGCTGCACGACCACGACATGGTCCGCATCACTCCGCGCTGGGAAATCACCACCTACGAGCCGCTCGAACTCTGGCCCATGCCACCCGGCGACATCATGGAGTTCTGGAACTACATCGCCTACGCATTCTACAAGCGTAAGCTCCCCTACCCCGAGTTCATGAGCGTGATCACCGATCTCGGCCACGTTCAGAAAAAAATGGCGGACTGGGAACAAGAGCGCGAAGTCGCTTCCTGGTATGACCGCATCGAGCAGGTCAACGAACGCCCGCCCCAAGACGAACCACTCACCGTCGCCTTCCGCCTCGTCGCCACCATCAACGAGGCCCGCGTCGAAGTGAAAGAGGAGAAAATCCAAACCACCACTTGGCTTCAACTCCGCGAAAAGAACGACATTGAGCACTACGTCACCCTCCATCACGAAGGAGCCCTGCTCATGGACGCCTCCAGCCAGACACTCTGGGAGCACTACCTCGCTTTCTATCGGAAACACGGCGACACCACTCTGGACTTCGATCAGGAAGAATCCTGCCGTTTCATGAACCGTGTGTTCCGTCAGCCCGCGCTCAAGGGCTACATCGTGAACCTCGACGAAAAGGACTTCAAAGTCGTCACCGATGCACTGCGCTGGGTCTGCGAAGACGATCCGTATGACGCGAAGAGTTTCGCCCTACAACTCGTCACCTCCACTGGGGAAAATGTTTCCCACTCTGTGCGTCTGCTGCCTGGTCGCAAGGAACTCTATCAGTCCGATGAGACCGTCTTCCCCGGCCCGCCACGCTGGCTCGAGGAAACGGACGTAATGCCGCGCTACCTCATCCCCAAGCGCGTGATCGACTCGCTTGAAGGCGTCGAGTTCCTCCGCAAGATCGGCGCTTCGTTGCCCGAGTCGCTCAAGAAACGCGTCGTCGATCTCGAACTCAAACCGAAGTTCGAGATGAAGCTCATCGCCGGTCTCACCGCTGCGGAAACCGAGCACCTTGTCATCGACGTCAACGCCATCGAGACCAAAGGCCGCCGCACCGAGCGCCTCACCAAAGACGGTTGGGAACTCGCCGAGCAAATCCCCGTCAAAGGCAAACAACTCCTGCGTTTCGCACGCGAGGCACTCTATCCAGTGCCTGCCATCCTCGATGAAATGGGCCTCTCATACGATGAGAAGCTGCTCTCTTTCAAATCCCGCATCACCAAGCAGTTCCCCGAGAAATTCGCGGAGTGGATCAAGGCGATGCCTGCGGACATCGAGCTCGACATCGACCTCCGCCTCAAGTCCATCCTCGCCGATCCCGTCACCGCCGCAGTGCGCTTTGAAGTCGTCGGTCAAGACATCGACTGGTTCGACCTCCGCATCGTCATCGACGTGCAAGGCGTCAATCTCTCCAAAGCACAGATCCGCCAACTCGTCGCCGCGCGCGGTGGCTACGTCCGCATGGACGATGGCTCGTGGATGCGTCTCGAAATCAAACTCGATGCCGATCAGCGCGAAGCCGTCACTCGTCTCGGACTCGATCCCTTCGATCTATCCGGTGAAACGCACCGCATGCACGCCCTCCAGCTCGCCGATCCAAAAGCAGCCGAGGTTTTCGATCCGAAAGCATGGGAGCGCATCAAAGGCCGCGCCGGAGACATCCAACTCGAAGTCAACCCGGACGTGCCATCCGCACTCAATGCGACCCTGCGTCCCTATCAGGTCGATGGCTTCAAGTTCCTCGCCTACCTCTCCGTCAACAACTTCGGCGGCATCCTCGCCGACGACATGGGACTTGGCAAAACCATCCAGTCCCTCACCTACCTGCTCTGGCTCTTCGACGAGCACAAGAACGCTGGCGGCATCAAAAAACCCGCGCTCGTCGTTTGTCCCAAGTCCGTCTTGGACGTGTGGGCCAGCGAGGCCGGCAAATTCGCGCCGAACCTCGTCGTCAAGATCCTCAAAAACCGCGACGACATCGATGTTCCCCACATCCAGAACAACATCGACATCCTTGTCCTCAACTACGCCCAGCTCCGCGTCTGTGGCGAGGAACTCAACGGCATCAAGTGGCTCACCACCATCCTTGACGAGGGCCAGCAAATCAAGAACCCGGACTCCAAGGCCGCCAAGTGCGCCCGCGAACTGGATTCACAAAACCGCCTCGTTCTAACAGGAACACCGATCGAGAACCGCCTGCTCGACATGTGGTCGCTCATGGCCTTCGCCATGCCCGGCGTGCTCGGCAGCCGCGCTTACTTCAAGAAACGCTTCGATAAACGCAAAGACCCGCTTTCGCAAACGCGTCTCGCCTCTCGACTGCGCCCCTTCCTGTTGCGCCGCACAAAACTGCAAGTCGCCCAAGACCTCCCGCCACGGACCGAGGAAGAAGTTTATTCCAAGATGGAAGGCATCCAAGTGGAGCTCTACAAAGCCGAACTCAAGCGCATCCAGAAAGCCTTGTTAGGACTCGATTCCGACGAGGCGGTGAAGAAAAACTCCTTCGCCATCCTCCAAGGTCTCATGCGTCTGCGCCAGATCTGCTGCCACCCCGGCCTCATCGATCCGAAGTATCTCAAGGAGGAATCCGCCAAGATGGAATCGCTGTTCTACCTCCTGGATCAACTCCACGAAGAAGGTCACAAGGTGCTCGTCTTCTCGCAGTTCGTTTCCATGCTCGATCTCATCAAGGCGCGCCTCGAACTCGAAAACCGTCCCTACAACTACCTCACCGGCCAGACCAAGGACCGCAAAGGCGAGATCGAAAAATTCCAGACCACCAAAGACCCCTCGGTCTTCATGCTTTCCCTCAAAGCCGGTGGCGCAGGTCTCAATCTAACATCCGCCTCCTACGTCATCCTCTACGATCCATGGTGGAACCCCGCCGTGGAAAACCAGGCCATCGACCGCACGCACCGCATCGGTCAGAAAAACAAGGTCATCGCCTACCGTCTCCTCACAAGAGACACCGTGGAAGAAAAAATCCGCATCCTCCAGCACCAGAAGACCCAGCTCGTCACCAACGTGCTCGGCGACGAAGGCTTCGCCTCCAACCTCGGCCTGGACGACTTGCAGTTCATCCTCACCCACAACATCGACGAGGAAGACGAGCAAAAGTAGTCGTGGACTTCAGTCCGCTCTTCAACTCAAAACCGGAGTTCACGGTTCACCGTGCCTCTTCTGTTTTTGCAAGCTGAAGCTTGGACTCCTGTAACTCTTCAAACCCTGCGTTCACCCTCATGACCGCTTCACTCGGTCTTCGGTGTGACCTTGTCCTTCACCTCTTCCTTGGCCTTGTCGAAAGCGTTGCCAGCAGCCACACCCGCAGCCTTCGCCTGCTCTCTGATTTTAGCAGCGGCTTCATCGGCGATGGCCTTGGCTTTGGCAGCCTCTTGCTTGCTGGCATCCGCGACATTGGCTGCGGCTTCCTTGAGATTGGTGCCCGCCTCCTTGAATTTTTCCCCGGCTTTTTCCAACTTGGCGGCGGTGTCCTTCGCCTTCTCCGCGTGCTCTTCAGTAGCCTCCGCCACCTGCTTCACGCTCTCGGTCAATTTGTCGGCTCCAGCGTCCATTTTTTCCCGGATGGTTTTTTCCGGCTGACAGGCGGCAAGCACGAAGGGCAGTGCGATGATCGGTATCCAAGTTTGCGTTTTCATTGAGTGTGGATAGCAGTTAACCGCTGTCAGGATCGCTGTCAACTTGCGTGATGAAATCTACCCGGCTTCCGCGAAATCTGCCGCAAGTTCGCAGCTACCATCCGCATCACCCGACGCTCCAGTGCGGAGTGAACGAAGATTCAGGTATTTGCCAAGTCGTTGGCGCTCATCTGGAAAATGCGCAGCAACTCATGGCACAGGCGCGCGATATCAGAGTCCAATTGCATGGCATCACAAGACATGGTTAGTGATCGAAATCACGGTTTTCCCACGGGATATTGCTTCCACTTCCCGGACGGTTCATTAGGCTGATGAGGTACATGGAAATCCTTACGAAAGCCATTGCTGTCACACCCTTTTTCAGTGCGACGCGGCACGGTATCTCCGCCTTTATCCGGCACCATTTTTAGCCTACTCCCTCTATGCCCACCGTTTTCGACAACATCGACACCCCGTTCTTGGAAAACGATCAGGGAAATGGACTCAAGAATGCGTTGGCGTTGGCGAAACGAGGCGATTTCTGCGTGGGCTACTTCAATCTCCGTGGATGGCGATGCATCGACTCCGTGGTCAATGCTTGGACACTTCCGCAAAACTCAGAAGAACCTCCGCCATGTCGTTTACTCGTCGGCATGCAACGGCTTCCCCATGAGCAACTCACCACATGGCTTTCCGAATCCGATGAACGCCCGCCGGACCTGAAGCGCCTGGCACAATTGCGCAAGGATGCGGCACGGGAGTTCCGCAAACAACTCACCCTCGGCCATCCGACTGACGCCGACGAAGCTGGCCTGCGCCGCTTGGTCAGGCAGCTCCGCGAGAAACGCCTACAAGTGAAGCTATTTCTCAAACATCCGCTCCACGCGAAACTCTACCTCGCTCACCGCAATGACGCTTTCAACCCGATCATCGCCTATCTGGGCAGCAGCAACCTGACCCTCTCCGGTCTGAAATCCCAAGGGGAACTCAACATCGACGTGCCGGACAAAGATGCGGCAAAGAAACTCCACGATTGGTTCCTTGATCGTTGGAATGATGCCCGCTGCCTCGACATTACCGATGAACTCATCGCCATCATCGAGGAAAGCTGGGCGAGCGAGCGCCTGCTTTCTCCCTATCATGTCTATCTGAAAATGGCGTGGCATCTCTCACAGGACGCCCGCGACGGCATCAAGGAATTCAGGGTGCCCCGCGAGATCCGGGACAAGCTCCTGCCCTTCCAGGAAAAAGCCGTGCAACTCGCCTGTCGCCATCTGAACAAACGGGGCGGCGTCTTGGTGGGCGATGTTGTCGGCTTGGGGAAAACGCGCATCGCCGCTGCCATCGCTCGCGTCATGGCGGATGACCAGATGTTCGAAACACTCATCCTTTGCCCGAAGAACCTCACGAAAATGTGGGAAGACTATGCCCATGAGTTCGGGCTGCGCGCGCCCAAAGTGATGTCCCAGAGCGTCGCCCAGCGCGATTTGCCGAATCTGCCTTGTTACCGCCTCGTCATCATCGATGAGTCCCACAATTTCCGCAACAAAGAGGGTAAAATCTACAAAGCCATCCAGGAGTATCTGGAGCGTAACGCCAGCAAAGTGATTCTGCTTTCCGCCACGCCCTACAATAAAACCTACCTTGATCTCGGCGCACAGCTCCGGCTCTTCCTGCCGGATCAAAAGGACATCGGCATCCGCCCCGAAGCGATGCTGCGGATAGAGGGCGAGTCGAAGTTCGCGCTGAAGAATCCCAACATTCCCGTCACCTCGCTCGCGGCCTTTGAGAAAAGCGAGGAACCCGATGACTGGCGCGACATCATGCGTCTGTTTCTCGTCCGCCGCACCCGCTCGTTCATCATCAAAAACTACGCGACCCCAGATGAGCGCAACGGTCTCCACTATCTCACCCTGCCCACCGGCGAGCGCATGTATTTCCCCGTGCGGAAACCGAAGTCCGTGAAATTCCGCTCGGATCCCGATGATAAATCTGACCCCTGCGCCCGCCTTTTCCGTGAGGAGGTCGTCGCCATCATCGACCATCTGAACCTCCCACGGTATGGCCGCAGCCTTTACAAAAAGGATGTTCTCCCACCGCTCACGGAAATCGAAGAGCGGATCATTGCGGATCTGTCTCGCGCCGGAAAACGGATGAAAGGCTTTTGTCGCACAAACCTTTTCAAACGCCTCGAAAGCTCCGCCAACGCATTCTTGCTTTCCATCCACCGCCACATCTTGCGCAACCATATCGAAATCCACGCCTTGGAAAACGGCCTGCCCTTGCCCATCGGCCAGCAGGAAGCCGCTTTGCTCGATACTCGCCTCCACGATTATGGCGATGGCGAGCTGGATCTGGATTATGGCGAGGAACCCCTTCCGCCTCTCGGACTTTGGGATGAAAGCCATTTCCGCACGCAAGCCGCCGACAAACTCAACCGCCAGCTCCGCAGCGGCATCTCCCCGGACGATCTCGCCAACCTCGTCACCACCCTCCACCGCGACGACCGCCTCGTCGTCGCCAACCTCCATGACGAACCTGCCAAGGAACCGCGGATTCTCTGCTCGCTCGGCCTCGCCGAATAATCATCCCATGCACCTCATCTACTTCGACGAATCGGGAAACACCGGCAACAACTTGGCCGATGACAGTCAGCCCATCTTCCTGCTCTGTGCGCTGGCAGTGCCTGCGGATCGCTGGCAAATCATTGAAAATGATCTCAACGAAGCCCGGCAGGCCATCTATCCCGACCCGATTCCCGACGATTTTGAAATGCACGGATCAGAAATCATCAGCCCGGGAAAAGAATGTTTCTTCCGTGGCAGACCGCTGGGAGAGCGTATCGCTCTCTACCAAGCATGGATCGATGTTGCCAAGAAGCACTCTCTCAAGGTCTTTTCCCGTGCCATCGTCAAGAAGCGCTACGCCCGCTGGCTTCATGATGCGTTCGGAGCGGGAGTGTCGATCAACCCGCACGTCGCGGCGTTTGCCCTGCTTTCCCAAGTCGTGAACCAACACCTCGCCAGCCTCAATCCACCGTCCTTGGGAATTCTGATTTCCGACGAAAACAAAGAGGTCGTAAAGGACATTGAGAAATCCATCCGTGCCCTGCGCTTCGACGGCGGCTCGCTCCGCCTTGGCAACATCATCGAAAAAGGCTTCTTCATCGAATCCCACAAAAGTCTCCTGCTCCAGCTCTGCGACCTTTGCACCTATTCCATCCGGAAAAACGAGGAAGCCAAGATCGGCCGCCCGCTGTCCGGCCCCATGCAAACCATCGCGGCGCTGGCGGATCCCTTGATCCACAGAGGCAATGAAGCCATGCCAGACGTGCTGGCATGGCTTCAAGGACAGTATCAAAGTGGAGCGGCCAGGGGCATTGCCACGGGGACGAAGAAAGGTTCGAACCACACTAGTCGCTGAGGGACTGATAGCCCCTTACCACCCATTTTCAAGTTCTTTTTCCCATGACACCCCAGCAACGCAAGGAAGCCGCCCGTTACCTCAAGGCCTTCGATTTTTCAGGTCTTTTCACAGGATCCATCCATCGGTTGGGACTGGCCAGATACGGGAAAGCCCCTGAGCGTCCCGGTGCCGTGGCGTGGTAAGGATGAGTTCCACGTATTGAACACAGTCGCCGAGAAAAAGGGCGTTCGCGTCTTCCACGTCCCTCCGCTTCCGGATGGTGGCATCATGTCATCCGACGAGCGAAAAAAGCTGGAGAAAGCCGTCACCCCGCTTGCCACCGAACATCTCCTGATCTTCGCCGATGCCGCCAAGACCCGTCAGATATGGCTGTGGAGACATCTCGCCTGCCCGGCAAGCCCGTCCGCCGTGGTGCGGGAGCCGACGAAAAGGAATGGAAAAAATCCCTACCGGAAAACATCGCGATTGGCTTGGAAGTGTGGAGCGTGGGCGTCTCGCCCGCTTCTTCCTTCGCCACCGAATAAGCGGCCAAGATGGCCACGCTCCCATTCACAAATGCCTGCCATGAGCCAATTCCTCCTCTACCAAAGCGAAGACGGGCGCACCAAGCTGGACGTTCGGCTGGACGATCAGACCGTGTGGCTGAGCCAGAAACAACTCACCGAACTCTTCGGCAAGGCCAAGGGAACCATCAGCGAGCACATCAAACACATTTTCGAGGACGGGGAATTGGTCCGCTAGGCAACTGTTCGGTTATTCCGAACAGTTCAAATGGAAGGCGAAAGGGAAGTGAGCCGGGAGGTGGAATGCTACAATCTCGACATGGTGCTGGCCCTGGGATTCCGGGTGAGGAGCCAGACCGCCGTGCGTTTCCGCCTGTGGGCGGCGGAACGGCTCAAGGAATTCATCATCAAAGGTTTCGTGCTGGATGACGAGCGCCTCAAAAACCCGCAAGTGGGCAACGATTATTTCGAGGAACTCTCCCGCCGCATCCAGGACATCCGCACCAGCGAGCGGCGGTTTTACCAGAAGATCACCGACATCTACGCCACCAGCATCGACTACGACAAAGACCACCCGCTGACGCAAACCTTCTTTGCCACGGTCCAGAACAAAGTCCACTACGCCATCCACGGCCAGAACGCCGCCGAGATCATCGTTTCTCGCGTCGCCAGCACTCGGCCCAACATGGGCCTCGCGAATTGGGAAGGCGCGCGCATCCGCAAATCGGACATCGCCATCGCGAAAAACTACCTCAACGAAGAGGAACTCCGGGCGCTCGGCAACTTGGTGGAGCAATACCTCATCTTTGCCCAGTCCCAAGCAGAACGGCGAGTGCCGATGGCCATGCAGGACTGGATCACCAAGCTGGAAGGATTTCTCACCCTCAATGATCGCGAAATCCTTACCCATGCCGGCAAGATCTCGGCGGATGTCGCCAAGTCCCACGCCGAGCGGGAATTCACTGAATTCCGCCGCGAAGAGAACGGTTTAATCGAATCCGACTTTGACAGCGCCATCAAACAATTGCCGCCGCCACAAGTGCTATGAACGATTCGCCCACATTTCGTTTGTCCGCCGCATTTCCCCACGGCGTGCTGCCGGAGGTCTTCGGCGTAGTCACGGCGGCGGACCCACAGGAACTGCGTGCCGAGGACGGCTTGCCCGGCTCGATTCTCGGCGATGCATTGCGAATCAAAGGCTGGACGCACTACCCGGCGGAGGTGGTTCTGACCGCTTCCAGCGAACCGCGCGTCAGCTTCGCGGTCGTGGAAAATCTGGCCAAACTCGAGCGTGTGGCACGGGATTTCATCCGTCCCGGCATCTTCTGGGTCCAGCGCGGCGAGGTGATCCAGATGTTCTTCGGCCAGCAGAACCCGAAGCCGCTCGGCCTATGGGACCGTTTCAGCGCCCGCCCACCTGTGGAACTGCACGCCAGCGGCTATCTCGCGCTGCTCGACCAGCCTGCCACCGCCTTCCTCTGCTCCACCGAGTGCCCCGGAGACAAGATCCTCGAAGCCTACGACTGGGCACGCCGCCAATGCGACGAGAGCGGCACGGTGATCTCCGGTTTCCACACTCCCGTGGAAAAAGATGTGCTCGCCATCCTCGCCCGTCGCGGCGCGAACATCATCTGGGTGCCCGGCCGAGACATCCCCAAGACCCTCGATGCCACATTCTCGATTCCGTTCGATGAAAACCGCCTGCTGATCCTTTCCCCCTTCCCCTACGGCAAACCCTCCCGCCCGACAAAGGAAAACTGCTCCATCAGAAACCGTTTCGTGCTTCGCTATTCGAAGACCCGTTTCCTTCCCCATGTCGCCAATGGCAGTTCTCTGGCGGGCGATGTGGAGAAGTATCTGCTGTGATTCCCCAGCCATGCCTCTCGGAATCACACTCAGATGCTGGCAGAAATTTCCTCCAGCCAAGCGGAATCCGGCATTTACGGTGGCACGCCTGCTGCCAGACTCCCGCCCGTGCACCCACCCGGAAAGCGCCAGGCAGGCATTCTCATCCCCGCGTTCTCACCCAGACGCGAGGGCGATCTCGGCATCGGCGATACCGCAGCCTTGCGCGGCTGGATCGACTGGGCTTCTAGCAACGGCGTCAGTTTCATCCAGCTTTTGCCGATCAATGAAAACGGCAGCGATGAGAGCCCCTACAGCGCCATTTCATCCGCCGCGCTGGACCCGATTTACCTGACGCTCGATGAAACGGAAATCCCTTGGTTGGACACAGCGGGCATCACCCGCGCACGCGATCATCTCGGTGACGCACTCCACTCTGCGAGCGTGAACTACCCCGCAGTCCGCCAAACGAAGCGCACTCTGTTAGAACTCGCTTGGTCGCGCTTCGATGAAGCCAAGCCCGCGCTCGCCGAGGAATTCGCACGCTTTCAAAAAGCCGAAACGGATTGGCTCGATGACTACTGCCTCTTCCGCTTCCTGATGGAACACCACGGCGAGCATCTCACTTGGGACCAGTGGCCTGCGTCATGCCAGACACCCGCCAAAGCCCGCGATACTCTAACCAAACTCCGCCGCCGCGATCCCGCTGGCATCGACTACCGCCTTGGCTTCTTTGCATTCGTCCAGTGGCTCTGCTTCCGCCAGTGGCGCGCGCTGCGTGCCCATGCGGACACCAGCAACGTGAAACTCATGGGCGATGTCCCCATCGGCATCGCATGGCACTCCTGCGATGTCTTCTTCCACCGCGAGGAATTCCATCTCGACTGGTGCGGCGGCTCGCCACCGGAAGGCATGGGCCAGAGCGATCCCTTTTTCCAACAATGGGGCCAGAACTGGGGCATCCCGCTCTATCGCTGGGACCACATGGAATCTAACGGTTTCGCATGGTGGAAACAACGCATCGCACGGCTCACCGAGATCTTCCGCATCTTCCGCCTAGATCACATCCTCGGCTTCTACCGCATCTACGCCTTCCCTTGGCGGCCTGATAGAAACCACGAATTCATCGGCCTCTCCCATGATGATGCAGTTTCCAAAACGGGTGGCCGTCTCCCCCGCTGGTTTCTCCGGGCCGATGACACCACGGAAAACAAAGCCGCCAACCGCGCCGATGGCGACACTCGCCTGCGTGCCATCATCGCCGCCGCCGGTGATGCCGAGATCATCGCAGAAGACCTAGGCTGGGTACCCGAATACGTGCGCCCCCACCTCGCGGATCTTGACATCGCCGGCTACCGCATCCCGCACTGGGACTGCAACGATCACGGCCACCCCACACCTGGCAATTGTTTCCCGGAAAACTCCTTCGCAGCATGGTCCACCCACGATCATGATCCGCTCAACGCCATCTGGCGCGGCTGCCTGCACGTCATCCACCAACATCAGGAAAACCCAAGCGAACAATCTGGCTGGCACCTCGATGGAGCACACAACACCCTGCGCATACTATCAGAATTCGCGGGCATCCCGATTCCCGGTCACGGACCATGGCCGCCCTTCACCGAGGGCATCCGCCTCAAACTCGTCAAGGCGCTGCTTTCCTCCAATTCCCGCTACGCCGTCCTCATGGTCACCTCCCTCTTCGGCATCGACGCCCGCATCAACCACCCCGGCACCAGCGGCAGCCAGAACTGGACATTCCGCCTGCCCTGGACCCTCGATCAAATCGAAGCCGATCCCCAGCTCCGCGAAGTCTGCCGCAAATTCGCAGCCACCATCAGCATCACCCGCCGCTCCAGCGCAGAATGAACGGATCAGCAGATATGGTTTCATGAAAATCTCTCTGGCGTGAGCTTGCGATTTGGATTTCACCGCCTCCACCTCACCATGGCCAAAAACGCTCACACAGCGGCTGCTCATGCCAGTCACGCTTCCGCCCTGACGATTGACGATTTCAAACCCGCCGCTCCATCAAGCTCGCGCAAAACATTGAAAAATGTGCGTAAAAGGGGCGACTAAAACGACCCGAATCCCGAGCCGACTTGATCGCTGACATTCGACAAGATTCCCAAAACGCCCCGCTTTGAATCTAGCTGAAATTTTCATTTTTTTTGTTTGATCTGATTCAACCCGCCGTGACGGATCATGTTGATTCATCCAACTACCCACATGTCCAAAATTATCGCCGCCGCCCTACTCGCCTTCATTACCTGCCTGATCCCTGCCCAAGCGGGCACGTCCAAGAAAATCTTCAAAGGAAACTACGATGGATACACCCTGATGGAAGATGCCAAGGGGCAGCGCATTTATTACAGCCCAGTGCGACTCAAGATCAGCAAGACCGGCAGCATCACAGGCACGGCTTACAACGACGTCACGGATCAATTAATTAAGGTCAAAGGAGACGTCACGAAGGTAAAAGTCCAGTTTGGCATCCGATACCTCGGTACCGCTTCGGGAACTTTCGCTGACGGCACCAAGTGGAAAGCCCAAATCGAGGCGAATAAGGGAGTTGCCGATAAAATCTTCGACGGCAAGGCCTTCAAAGGAGCATTCAGTGGTAATATCACCCTGACGAACTGATCTTGTCGGCTCTTACAACTGCAATGCTCGGCTGACGCCACTGTGGCGAACTGCCTATCCGGACAAAAAGAAAAGCGCGCGTTGGATTTCCCCCCGGATCTCACAACGCGCGCTTTTTTCCGAGCCACCGACTTCGCCTTGCACGGACTGGTTTCCCCCCGGATTCCAGTTTTGTGACTTGCGGCCCAGCTTTTGGCGGCTTGGTGTTCCGTGGTGCCTTGCAGCAGCGGGAACAATGTGAGAATGCGATAAAATCAGGATAAGGAAAGGAATATTAGGGGCTGGAAGCGGCCAAGTAATCCCAAAAACGGCCATGATGGCGGATGTCTCCACAAATCTGTCCTGCAATCCGAAGTTCGATCGCAAATTCTGGCTTTGGGAACCACTGAAACACTGAGCACTACTGAGGGAACTCAATTTTCTCAGTAAAATCTCAACAGCACTTTTCACTGCTTCATCAATATCCTCAGTGGTTCTCAGTGGTTCAGTGGTTTCTCGGCAGGTATCTACAAATCAATTTCCGAATGCGGGCTAATGACCAGCGACTCCGCACCGAGCGAGGCGAAAGGCTGGTGCTAGCAAGAATCGCTTGGTCCTCCGGTTGACTTTTCCGTCACCTGCCGCCATACCCCCGGCCATGTCCAACTCGTTGCCGCCAAAACCCCGGATTATCGGGCCGAAAGTGAGGATTTGCATCATCGCATCGAAGTACAACGAGCAGTTCACTGACGCGCTGGTAGAAAACGCGATCGAAGAACTCGGCGAACTGGTGCCGCAGGGCCGGGTGGATCTGATTCGGGTGCCCGGTGCTTTTGAAATCCCCGTGATGGTAGCCTCTGTGTTGGACCGCGATCCGCCTGCTTGCGTGATCGCACTTGGGCTAATCATCCGCGGCTCCACGGAACATGCGGATCTGGTGGGCATGAGCGTCACCCATTCGCTGCAACAACTCGCCGTCGAGTCGTTGCGACCGGTGATCCATGAGGTGCTGCTGGTGAATGATGAAAAACAAGCGTATGCACGCTGCATTGGTTCTCAACTCAACCGCGGCCGCGAAGCCGCACGCGCCGCCGCAGCGATGATCGACGTGTTTCAAGAGTTGGACCGCTCGATGCCGCGCACTGCCATGTCCAAGAAACAACGACATGCCTAGTCGCCGCCAAATCCGCGAGGCCGTGGTGCAGTTTCTCTACTGTGCCGATCTTGAAGGCGGTGCCGATCCGGCGGCTCTGCGTGATCCGTTCTGGGACTTTGTCACGGAATCGGATCGCCGTAGTTTGCAGATCGCCACGTTTCGCACGGTGCATCACCTAGCGCAGGGCCGCGAGGGACGGCTGGCGGAATTCGTGGAACGCCAGGCCGCCGCAAGCACGCTTCTCGCCGCATGGCCGGAGGCGGAGTGTCTGAAGAGTGGTCTGAAACGCATCGCCGAGCTGGAGTCCGGCTGGAGCAGTGCGCTGGCGATGTTAGAACGCCTACCGAAGGACGATGGCGATGACGAGGTGGCCGAAAGTTTCAGCAGCGCGCTGGAGAAACTGTTCCGCATCGACCGCGATCTATCGCTCACGCGCGATCGTTTCATCAAGGACATGGAGGATTTTCCTGCGCTGCGCGGGCCGCTTGAAGCGGTGGCAGCGACGATCCGCCGCTTGCAGCGTGTGTCTGACCGCCTGCGCATGGTGGAAGAGCCGGAAAAATTTCCCGAGCAGGCGGACCTCGCCCGTCTTCGTGATTCCAAGGCGGAAATTAGCGAACTGCGCCGCCGCGCAGATGAACTGGTGGACCATGTGCTGGCCGGTAAGGAAGCCATCGATGCCACGCTCGCCGCCGTGGTGGACAATTTCTCGCCGGAACGCATTGATCCCGTGGACCGCGCGATCCTGCGCCTCGCCACTCATGAAATCCTCCACTCGAGCACGCCGCCGAAGGTGGTGATCAACGAGGCGATCGAACTCGCGAAACGCTACGGCACCAGCGATTCGAAGCGTTTCGTCAATGGCGTGCTCGATCGCATCGCCAAACAGTCCGCAGGCGACTCAGAAAGGCCCGAAGTTTTGTAATTGGTAATGCGGACCGCGCCCTGCATAAGGCGTGCCGATCCCGCCATGCGCTACCCCACCCGATTCCAGCGAAAGACCCTGTGGAACGCCGCGACCGGTGTTTCCATCCTGATCCTCGGTCTTCTAACAGTCGGCTTCATCTGGCTGACGGGAAATCTTTTCGGCTTCCTTCAGCCGGTGCTGGTACCACTGATCGTGGCAGGCATCATCGCCTACGTGCTGGACCCTGTGGTGAGGATGCTGGAGAAACGAGGACTGAGCCGGCTGTGGTCGGTGGTGGTCGTTTTCATCGCCATCCTGACGGCGGCTACACTGTTAGTTGCTGCGGTGATCCCGGGTATCCAGCGCGGGCACCGCAATCTGAAAGGAATGCTGTCATCACCCAGCAAGGCAGTAAAAACGGAACAAGTCTCTGCGGTTGTAAAACCGGATGATTCTTCTCAAGCCGACGAACACAAGCATCTCGGAACCGCACTCGAACGCGAGCTGCGCGATCTCGAAAAATCTAACAAAAGCGGCCCGATCGGCTGGCTACTGGCCGAGACGGACGAAAAGGGCGACGAGGTGGTTCTCACTGACGAAACGGCATCCAAGCGCACACTCGATTCATTCGCTAACAGCCGCGGCGGACGGATGCTCTTTGAATACAAGGGCGCGATCTTCAAGACCGGGCGCGAGTGGTTGAGCGCTGGCTCCACCAAGATCCTCGGCTTCCTGGGGCTGGTACTCGGCATGATCATGGTGCCGGTTTATCTGTTCTTCTTCCTGAAGGAGTCCGCCGCCATCCGCGACCACTGGCATGACTATGTGCCGCTCAAAGCCTCGCGTTTTAAAACCGAACTGGTGGAGACGCTGCAGGAAATCAACGGCTACCTGATTTCCTTCTTCCGCGGTCAGGTGCTGGTGGCCGCTATCGATGGCATTCTCGTCGGCATCGCGCTGACGATCTTCGGCCTACCTTACGGATTTCTGATAGGAGTGTTCATGGCCATCCTCGGAGTGATTCCTTACATCGGAAACATCCTGTGCCTGATTCCCGCCTGCATCATTGGCTACCTGCACGCGCAGGGCACAGCCGTGGAGATGGGGCCGTGGGCCTACGTCGGCTGTTTGCTGGCGATCTTCGTGGTGGTGCAGCAGATCAATTCGCTAGTGACAGCACCGAAGATTGTTGGCGACTCGGTGGGACTGCATCCGCTGACCGTGATCTTCTCGATGTTGTTCTGGTCGCTAGTGCTCGGAGGCTTCGTAGGAGCACTACTGGCGGTGCCATTGACTGCGGCGGTAAAGGTGCTTTTCCGCAGATTTATCTGGGCGCGGCAGTTGCGGGAGGCGGACAGCTCTGTGCTATTAGAACTACACGAAAAATGAGCGTGCCCCCCGCTTCACGCGGCCGGAATTCTCCCCCCGGATCATCCCGGCTTGGCGCAAAACGAGAGGCAGGCGCAAGATGAACGGCGATTTTGCCAGCGGCAAGGTGATTATCCCCGCATGAAGAAAAGTCACTGAAAACGCGGACTCATGGAGCCATTCTGGAGCGGATGGAGGCGGTGGCTTTTTCAATCAACACCTTGAGTTCCGGCCCGGCATCGGCATTGGCGGACGCGAGAAACGCCAGGCTGTCATCGCCGCCTACTTTTCCCAGCAGACGCACGGCGGAATGACGTAGCGCGCCCTCGGAGGTGGGAAAGCGCCGGAGCAATGTGGTCTCCGCCGCAGGTCCGACATCGGCGTAGAGGGACTCCCATTTGGTGGGGCTGGTGCTCCACAATTGATCGAGCACAGGGATCACAAGAATGTTTTTCTCCTTCACGACTAGGGCCATCATTTCGACAGGGATTTCCTTTTTGGCGGCGAGAAGTTTCCTTGCTTCGTCAAGCGCGGCATCGCCCGCCGGACCCGGAGCTTCCGCCCATACCGAGAGGGCTTTGCAGATGTCTTCCTTGAAGTCCACCCAGTCCGCCCCGAGCAGTGCGATGAGCTTGCGGCTGATATCGCTGCGCAGGATCTTCGGCTCCGCTTCGGTGAGGCGTTTCACGGCTTTGGAAACGCGGCCCAGATCGATGCTTTCCAGCTCGCGCTTGTTGAGGTTATAGAACGCGGGATCATCGTGATTATTGAGTTTCTCGATGGGGCCTTCGACGAAGCTATCGTTGTTCACATGGACCTCGATCACTGAGATTTCGCTGTGGATTTTTTCCACGGTGCCGAGCGGGGCGGCGAGTTTAGCGAGTTCCTCGATGGATTCGTTGATGCCGGTGACGACCATGAGGAAATCACCGCTGTTGCGCGGATAGAAGTGGGTCTGAGGATCGGCACCGGCGGTGCGGATGATGTAGTCGCGGATGATGAGGCGGTTCTGCATGCGGAGATCGCGTAGCCAGATGCCGAGCGCGTGCTTGCTGCTGCTTTGCTCGGCGAGACGCTGGATCTCATCTTCGAGCGGACGCGTGTCGATGAGGTTGCGGAGTTCTTCGATGGCCTTGTTTTTAGGGGTGATCTTGATCGCCGCAGGCTTGGACTCGTCTTCGGGTGTTTTCGAGGATGCGGAGGCGGACGGCAGTTCTTTGAGCGGCACCGAACCGACGGTGAAGAAGAACGGCAGAGTCAGCAGACCTGCGGTGAACAGAAAGCCCACGAGTGCAGCCTTCAAGCGGGCGCGGGGATTGGCATAGACGAGCAGGAGGATTCCGAGAAACCCGGTGAAACTAGCCATCAGGAGGCGGTTTTCCGTGGTCATTCCATCCAGTGTGCCGCCGCGGTTGGAGCTGAACATCAGCAACAACGCGATGAAGATCATGACGAGCACACCCGCGATACCGGCGAGGATGCGCTGGGGAGGAGTCGGCTCGAAGGCTTTCGGATCGGGTTGCTCGGTGTAGCGGACGGATGGAACCGCCATGGTGCCGGGGGCGATGGCCAGCGGGACTCTCTGGAAACGGTTCAAGGCAGGATCCTTGCGTTCTCCGGGGTAAAATTTCTTACCGCGCACGATGACATCGTCGCCGATGCGGAAGCGATGTTCGCAGCCGCCGCATTCGACGGTCCGGTCGCGCAGATCATCGCCCACCTTGAAGCGCTGGCCGCACGAAGGGCAGCGGATTAGTAACAGCGTGTCGTCTGGATTCGATGAAGGCATATTGCGAAAGCTATTGTTGATGGAATCTCCGGTGAATGCAACTCCAAGGATCGTTAGGGCCTTTGCCCAGGAAAGAAACGGGCGCGGACCGAAAAATTCGATCCGCGCCCGAGATTGCACATTTCCCCCCAAAGATCCCGCTTGGCTGGTTGCGGGCGCTGGATCGACTTCCCCCCGGAGTTCGATATGGCCTGCTGCAACCCGTTGCACGGGACTGAGAATATGTCGGAAAGGTTTTCAGTTTGCCGTAGCAGGCTGTCGCCTTTCGTTGGAGATAAACTGCACTGAAATTTCCGCCTTTGGAAGGTTTTTTAGGTTCCGATCGCGGCCAAGTGGGGCCATTTCCGGCCAAAACAGGATTGTGTAAGAATGCTGGGCTGAATTTCTGGATTCGGAAGTCGTTAGGCGGATACCAGTTCTTCTTCTAAGCATCACGGACTGAAGTCCATGACTACGGATTGAGGCCGATCCAGGCGAGAAACTCCTGGTTTCCATCCGTGCCGGTGATGGGGGACGGGATGAGACCGCGCCATTCGAGGCCGCGTTCGGTGACAAAACTGCGGATTTTTTCAATGGCGCGCTGGTGGAGGGCGGGATCGCGCACGATGCCGCCTTTGGAAATATCCTCACGCTGGAGTTCGAACTGCGGCTTGATGAGGCAGACCACACTCCCCTGCCCTTCCAGCACGGAGAAGACGGCGGGCAGGACTTTAGTGAGGGAGATGAACGAGAGGTCCATGACGGCGAGGCGGACTTTTTCGCCGATGTCTGCCGGGACCATGTGGCGGGCGTTGAACTGTTCCTTAACGATGACTCGCGGGTCATTGCGCAGTTTCCAGACGAGTTGATTGGTGCCGACATCGACGGCATGGACGCGGGCGGCTCCGCGCTGAAGCAGGCAATCGGTGAAACCACCGGTGGATGCGCCGACGTCGATGCAGGTCCAGCCGGTGGGATCAATGTGGAAGGCGTCGAGCGCGGCCTCGATCTTGAGTCCGCCACGGCCAACGAAGCGGGGCTTTTCCTTGATCGCGAGCGGCGCGTCGGTGGCGAGTTTGGCGCTGGGTTTGTCGATGGGGCGGTCACCGGAACGGACTTCACCAGCAAGGATGAGGCGCTTGGCCTGCTCGCGAGAGTCGCAGAGGCCGCGAGCGAGGAGAAGGGCGTCGGCGCGTTCGGTTTTCATGAAACGAAGAAGCCGCAGGCAAACACGATCCGTTGAAGGCGGCAAGGACGGTATCCGGGCGAAAGCCATGGGATGAACTTGTGTCTTGCCTAGTGCGCGATCCGCCGTCAACGATCCGCGCCGTGACGCGCCACCGCACTGACGACCTCCGAATCACCGGCCTGAATCCGCTCATTTCACCAGCGGTTCTGGCATATTATCTGCCACTTAACGAGCAAGCTTCCGAGTTGGTAGCCGGTGCCCGCGCGCAGGCGGATGCGATTCTGAAAGGCGAGGATGACAGACTGCTTGCCGTGGTGGGTCCGTGCTCGATCCATGATCCCGAAGCGGCTCTGGAATACGGGGCGAAGCTCAAACAGGAGGCGGAACGCCTGAAGGACGATGTCTTCGTGGTAATGCGGGTCTATTTTGAGAAACCGCGGACTACGGTGGGCTGGAAAGGGCTAATCAATGATCCGAATCTCGATGATTCCTTCGACATCAACCACGGCCTGCGGGTGGCCCGCGGGCTGTTGTTAGATCTTGCGAACATGGGAGTGCCCGCCGGGACCGAGTTCTTGGATACGATTTCACCGCAGTATTACGCCGATCTGATCGCTTGGGGAGCCATCGGCGCGAGGACGACGGAATCGCAGATCCATCGGGAACTGGCATCCGGGCTCTCGATGCCGGTCGGTTTCAAGAACGGCACGGGCGGCTCGATCCAGATCGCACTGGACGCCATCCAGTCGTCCTCAAACTCGCACCATTTCCTATCCGTGACGAAACAAGGCGTCTCGGCGATTTTCTCCACTGCTGGCAACGAGTCCTGCCACCTCATCCTGCGCGGCGGGAAAACCGGCCCGAACTACGAACAGCAGCACATCACCGAAGCAGCGGCCATGCTGCGCGAGCAGAAACTCGCCGAATCCGTGATGGTGGACTGCTCGCACGGCAATTCGTTGAAGGACTACCGCAACCAGCCACTGGTCGCGAAAAACCTCGCACTACAGATCGCGGAAGGCTGCAAGGTAATCACCTCGGTGATGATCGAATCCAACCTCGTCGCAGGAAACCAGAAACTCACCAGCAATCTCACGCGCGGCCAGTCTATCACCGATGCCTGCCTGGGTTGGGAAGACACTGTAGAAACTCTTGATGTACTGGCGGATGCGGTGCGCAAGCGCCGTGAAGTGCGCTAATCCCCCTATGCACAAGGGCCATCAGGGCATCCATTTGGATTACCGGGATCACGGGAAAAAATAATTCTCGCGGCTTGCGGAGAGGACTAAAATTGCCATTCTTGCACGGACTTACACTCCGACCATGGATCTAACTAGCGAATCTTCACAGAGCGTCATCACTTGCCGCAACAGCCAAGGCACCGAACTGACAGCCAACCTGCTCAGAATCAAACGATACTCCGTCGTTTTCGAGGTCTATAATCCTTACAGTATCCTGCAGTTATCGGAGGTTCTATCAGACTTCCGGATCATGGCATCGCGGAGGCTACTCTACCATGGCAAGGCGGTGGTGAGCAATCTGCTCAATACCGGCATCGTACTCGTCTGTGAGGCGACCCTCGAGGACGGCTGGGTAGAAGTGGATTTCCTCTCAACGGTCAGCGGCACCAGCGATCTGCCGAGCCAGTTCGGAGCGTTCATGTCCGAATGGAAATCTACCAATCAGGTGCGAGATCCCTTCAAGCTGGTGGTGGCGGACATGGTGAACCTGTTCAGCGGCGTGCAGCACTGGATGACCGGCGTCGATGTCGGCATCCGGACCACGGTGACGAGATCGCGCGAGGACATGGAGAAGGAGATTTTTTCCGGTATTCAAACGCAGGTGGTCGAAGAAGTCCTACCCTCGTGGGAACGGCTGGAAGAAGTGGCGAAGGAAATCAGCGAGGCGGAGGTTTCACTTCATAAGGCATATCTGCGCAGGGAGCTGCATCCCATCGTGCTGTGCTCGCCATTCATCTACCGGACTTACACCAAGCCGCTCGGCTATGCGGGTGACTATGAAATGGTGAACATGATGCTGCGCAATCCTTATGAGGGTTCCTCGGCTTTCGCTAAACTGCTGAACTTCGCGCTGCTGCACACCGAACCCGTGGTGGCCCACCGCAACCGCATCGACTACTTGGTGGAAACGCTGAGACTCGAAGCGCGGAAACGAGTGCGCATGGGAAAAACCCGCGTCTTCAACCTCGCATGCGGCCCTGCGGTGGAAGTCGCACGTTTCCTACGCAACCACGAAGAGAGCGATCTAACGGAATTCGACCTACTCGATTTCAATACCGAAACACTAGAATACACACGCGAACGCCTCATCGAAGCGAGAATGTCCGCCGCGCGGGAAACACCGCTTCGTTTCCATCAGCGCTCAGTTCACCAGATCCTACGCTCGGCCGCACAGGGCGATACGGACGAGGAACTCAACGGTTACGACATTGTATACTGCGCGGGGCTGTTCGACTATCTCTCTCAGCGTGTGTGCCAGCGCCTGGTAGATCTTTTCTGCAAGATGGCCAAGCCGGGCGGACTGGTGATCGTGACCAATGTGGCTTCCAGTAACCCGCGCCGGGCTTGCATGGAATACCTGATGGAATGGAACCTAATCCACCGCAGCGAGGAAGAGATGAACGATCTGATTCCGGCAGGGATTCCTCTCAAACGCACCGATGTGAGGGCCGATTCCACCGGAGTAAATCTGTTCCTTGAAATCGAGTTGGCCGATGCCTGATCCCCATCAGCCTCTGAACTTCATGAACGATGCCGGCCTCCGGCAGGCGTTCAATGAATATGAGAACGGTGTGAACATACCCACCGCTCGGCGCGCGTCGCTAATCGTCGGAGCCTTCGTACTGGGTGGCACCCTGATGGACTGGCAAGTGTTTCCAGAAAAAGGTTGGGAATTTCTGTTAGTCCGCGCGGTCTGCACTCTGATACTCGCCCTCATCTTCCTCGCTCTGGGCATGTGGCCAGACACCCGCCGCATCACCCTGATTTCCTATGGCATCGCGATGCCGCCGATCATCGCCATCTGCATCATGATCATCGCCACTGGCGGCGAGCGTTCGAGTTATTACGCCGGATTGAATCTGGTGCTCGTGGGTCTCGCGATGTTGTGGCGTTGGTCATACTGGAACTCGCTGCTGATGGTACTCATCTGCTTGGGTTCCTATTACCTGAGTGTGTTCCTGACGCCGGGACAGCTCTCACTACCGCTATTGGTCAACAACAGTTGGTTCCTGCTGGTCACGAGCGTGTTCGTGGTGGTGGGAAATTACTTCTATGAACGCCTTCGTTTCCAAGAATTCGCGCTGCGCACCGAAGTCGAGCGCTCGCGCGAACTGCTGGAAGCACAGAACCGCAAGTTGAGCGAGCTGGACGAGGCGAAGACCCGATTCTTCGCCAACATCAGCCACGAACTCCGCACGCCACTCACGATCATGCTCGGCATCACGGATCGTCTGAAAACCGTGCTCGCCCGCAGCCAAAATCTGGATGCCGGTGTGGACGAAATGACCAGCATGCTCGAACAGAACGGGCTGCGTCTGCTCAAGCTCATCGATGACCTTCTCGATCTCGTTCGTTTCGATACCGGCCATGCAGACGTCAACCGCCAGCCGACCCGAATCGCCGCGCATCTTGAAGGTTTGATGAAATCCCTCCGTCATCTCGCGGAGCAGGACAGGGTCGCACTGCTCTGGGAATGCAAGTCGGACCCCGACTCCATCGAGATCGACCGCGACAAGTTCGATAAGATCCTGCTCAACCTAGTCATCAACGCCATCAAGTTCACGCCCTCCGGCGGTTCCATTGAGGTGAAGCTTCACTTCGCCAACAACCTGCTGCGGCTCTCCGTCGAGGACACCGGCGTCGGCATACCGCCGGATGTCCTGCCACGGATTTTCGAGCGCTTCTGGCAGGTGGACACCTCATCCACCCGCAAGTTCCAGGGGGCGGGTATCGGTCTTGCACTGGTCCGTAGCCTGACGGAAGCCATGGGCGGACAAGTCAAGGTGGACAGCAAACTCGGCCACGGCACCACTTTCAACATCGAGCTGCCCACCGAAGCCAGCGCTACTCAAACCACCGACGCAGAATCGGAAACCAATGAGGATCACCCGCTAAAAGACGGCGGAAATATCGCCCAGCTTCACCGCAAGGCGGCCTTGTCCATTCCCGGCAAGGTGAACCCTCGCTCCAAAACCTCCATCCAGCCGACAGGCCAGCTTCCCGTCTCCCTCATCGGCAGACCTAGCGGCGCACGACCACTCGTCTTGATCGCCGATGATGAACCGGACATCCGCCGTTTCCTCAGAATGCAGATGGAAAACGTGGACGTGATCGAAGCCTGCGACGGCGCAGAAGCACTAGAACTGGCCAGACTCCGTAGGCCGCAGCTCGCGCTGTTAGACCACATGATGCCTGAAATGGATGGCGTGGAAGTCTGCAAAGGCATCCGGGAAAACCACATCACGCGAGGCATCGCCGTCATCATTCTAACCGCCCGCGCCGATGAGCAGACAAAACTCTCCGCACTTCAGGCCGGAGCCAATGATTTCCTAACAAAACCATTCTCCACCGCCGAACTCGCGCTCAGGCTGGAAAACCAAATCGCCATGGCCCGCATCCGCAGGGAAATGGCAGACCTCAACACCGAACTCCACTCCGCTCTCGAACAGATCAAGGAGAACGAAGTGCTGATGGTTCGCAATGAAAAGCTCTCCGCCCTCGGCCGCATGAGCGCAGGCATCATCCACGAGATTAACAACCCACTAAACTACGCAGGCGCAGGCATCCACGCCCTGGAAACCTTCACCAAGGCCCTTCCCGCAGCAGATCAGGAAGACTTCGTGGACATCCTCAAAGACATCCGCGAGGGCGTAGAGCGGGTTTCACAAATCGTCATCGACCTGCGCAAGTTCACACGCGAGGACAGCGCCACCTCCGGCGATGCCGATCTATCCGAAATCACCACACGCGCCCGCAGGATGGTGAGCCACCAAGTGGGCAAGGAGATCGCGTTCAATCTGAACATCCCTGATAACGCCCTCATCCGTGGCAATCCAAACCAGCTCGTTCAGGTTTTCATCAACTTCTTCCAGAACAGCATCGACGCCATCCACATGCGCATCGCCGAAATCGGCGGTGATCCCGGCAAAGTCGATGTTTCAATCGACCCCGCAGGTGAAGGCTGGCAAGTCACCATCCGGGACAACGGCATCGGCATCCCTCCGGAAAACCTGCAAAAGATCTTCGATCCCTTCTTCACCTCCAAGGACGTCGGCAAAGGCATGGGGCTGGGCTTGTCCATCACCCATCAGATCCTCCAGGGCCACAAGGCCATCATCGAAGTGGACAGCCGCCCGGCGGAATACACCCGTTTCCGGATCGTTTTCCCCAAGCCCAGTTATGACGAAGAACCCGGGCCGGAATCCGTTCTCGACCAATCCGCCTGAATACCCCTATCCTTCCTTCATCGCAGTCCAACACCCAACACACTTCCCTTAGACCATCATGAGCAACGAGATCGACGACTACGACTATCAACGCTACGCTATCCTGTTCGTGGATGACGAAGCCAACACCCGCAAGTATTTCCGCCGCCTCTTCGGCGAGAAGTTCCGCATCCTAGAAGCCGAGGACGGCGTGCAGGCACTCACCGTCTTCCGCCAGCACGCCAAGGAAATCGGCATCATCGTCACCGACCAGCGCATGCCCAATGAAACGGGTGTCGGCTTCCTGTCGAAGATCGCCGAGGAGTATCCGGACATCATCAAGATCCTCTCGACCGCCTATTCGGACATTGATGCGGCGATCGGCTCGGTCAACCAAGGCGGCATTTTCCGCTACATGACCAAGCCTTGGGACATTCCGCAGATGGAGGTCACACTACGCCGTGCCATGGAGTTCTTCACCGTGAAACGCGAGCGCGACGCACTGTTAGGAGCAAAAATGCAGGCCATGGGCAACGTGCTGCTCTCCAGCCGCCTCGCCGCATTCGCACTCGCTCCGGTCTGCGCAGGCATCCCCTGCAAACGCTCCGCCGAGGCGATCGCATCCTTCGTGCAGGCCGGCGTCGCTGGTCGTCGCACCGGTGCCGATGGAGACTCCGACCTGCGCTCCCCGGACTGGGGACGCCTGCATGCCCGCCAAGTGGCGCTTGCCACGGCACTCGAAAGCCGCCTGCCGGAAGCACTCAATATCTTCGGCCTTGAGGCCCGCTCGACCTCACTGGCGGCGGAACTCAACGCCGCCGGAGCCACCGGGCTTTCCACCACCCCCGTGGATGCGACCACCCGTATCTCCAGTGCCTCCGATCCAATGCCGGGACTGCTGGATGCCCTGCTCGGCAGAAACGACGACCCCGCTCTGACCCAAGCTTCCGTGCGCTCCCTCGCTGCCTACATGGCCGTTTACGATTCAGGCGGAGTGATCCGCCGGATCCGCGGAGAAGGTTTGACGCTCGACGTTTCCCAATCCGCAGCCCCGGCAAAAAATGGCTCCCCAGGCTCCGAGGCCGCCAAATGGTTGATCGACGACGACCTATTGATTTCCGCCGCCTTGGGCCTTCTCTAGGATTTTCAACGACTTGGAACAAAAAGCGTGGTAGCCGGAAGGCTTCCACGTTTTTTTGTGGCAAAGTCGCAATTTTTGAAAATAACCAATAACCAAGCCCTGATATTTTTAAATAATTGACAATTACCCTCGATTGAATTTAACTCTCGGCGCTCCCCCACGAAAGTGGTTCACCCCCAACTCTTGTAGAAGTGAAACGCCGCGACGTTGAAATCATCCATAAAGATGGAAGAATCCTGGCCCTGCTGGCCCGGGAACCCATGCCCTTGCTGCTTACCCAGCTCGCCCGCGAGGGTGGCTACAGCATGCCGAAACTCTGCACCCGCGTCGGTGTATCCGAGCGCCACCTGCGCAGGGTTTTTGAAGAAGGGATCGGGATCAGCCCGAAGGAATGGCTGCGCCAGGAGCGCATGGTCGTCGCCCGCAACCTGCTTCGTCACGGCTCTCCCATCAAGGAGGTGGCGATGGATCTCGGTTTCACCACCGCCAAGATGTTCTCGCGGGATTTCCTGAGCTTCTACGGCGTCCGACCGACCGACTTCCAACGCAAGGAATCCGATTTCATTTTGCAGGCGACATCCTGAACGTCTCAGGGTGCTTGGAAAGCCCTCAGCAACCTTTTCTGGAAGAGCCCGACTAGCGAAGGCACCCAGTTGGACAGACCCCAGAGGCATTTGGCCGAAAATGGGAAAACAATGGTGGGCTTGCCAGCGATCACCCCTTTCAGCAGATGGCACGCGGCTACGTCAGGAGTCATCATTTTGATAGGAAGATCCTTCATTACCGCATCGAGATCCGCGCCAACGATGCGCTCCTGAACGAAAATCCCGCTGTCAACGTAGCCCGGACAAACCGCAGAGACCTTGACTCTATGCAACTTCGCTTCCGATCTCAGCGAGCGCGTCATTTCGAGCACTGCAACCTTTGAAGCGGTGTAGGCAGCCGCCGTTGCGTAACCGGTCGCAGCGGCGATAGAAGCAGTGTTGATGATATGGCCTCCACGCTGGCGGATCATGATCGGATAGACCGCCAGGATGCCATGCACCACGCCCATGAGGTTGATGTCGAGCAGCCACTTCCACCGCTCGAATGGAATGTTTTGCGACTCTCCGAGCTGGGTGACTCCGGCATTATTGAAGAGAAAATCGATTCGCTGGGAACTTGCGTGAATCCGGTTCACCTCTGCGGTAAACTTATCCTTGTCGCGCACATCCAGCACGCAGGGCTGCACCTTCGCAGTTGCTGCCAACGAATCCAGGCCCTCGGCATTATTGTCCATCGCATGAACGATCGCGCCTGCAGCGGCTAGCCTGAGGGCGAGCGAGCGCCCGATGCCAGACGCGGCACCTGTTAGGATGACCGTTTTTCCGCCGAAGTGACGGGCGACCTGTTCGTTGCAAATCATGAGGGTTGTCTGAAACTTTCGAGAATTCGGGCGTGGATACGGTCGATGATGAAAGGAAAACGCGGAGCCATCCATACGAAGAAAGATGCGTAGAACGGCAAGGAAATCTGCTTTTTTCCACTCCTGACCTTCGTGAGGATCATTGCCGCCGTATCCGTTGCGGTCATGACTTTGAAACCGAGTGACTGGATCTGCCGCATCACCCTTTCGTAAGTGGTGTTGCGGAAAACCGCTCGTTTGTAGATGTTCGTTTCCACATAGCCGGGAGATGCGATATGAATGTCCACATGATGGAATTTCCCCTCATGGACGAGACTCCGGTGCAAGCCAAGCAACCCTGCCTTCATCGCCGCATAGACCGTCGCAGTCGGATAACCCGCATGGGCCGCAAGCGATGAGATGAGGACGATCCTGCCCGCACCGGCGGCCACCATGCCTTTGTAAAAATGCAGTGTCCATTGCACGGGGCTGAGGAGATTGGTCTGATAGGCGAGTTGCCAGTCCTCCGCGAAGGTGTCCTTCACCTCGCCGAACAAGGTGATCGCCGCAGCCAGATAGATCTCATCCACCCGTTTTCCGGGAGGGAAATTCTCCTCCAGAAAACGTGCGGCGCTTTCGATGTCGGACAAGTCCATTCCCGCAACACGCGGCACCGCACCTTTCGCGGTGGCGAGCGCGGACACTTCTTCCAACCGCGCCTGATCGCGGCCTATCAGCCAGAGTTCCACACCGGGTGCCGCCAGTTGCAGAGCCAGCTCGCGGCCGATGCCCGAACTGGCTCCCGTGACGACGATGACATTACTGTGCGCCACTTTTTCAGAAGCGCTGCTGCCAGGAAAACATCACCGCGTTGTGACGGGATTCATATTTGCCGTTGGCGAGGGCGTTCGTACCAACTGCGCCATCGACGGTGCGGTTCGAGTAGCCGAACTGATAGCCCAGCATCCAGGTGAACATGTCACATTTCCGACCAAAGCCGACGTTGAGCCAATGACGGTCCGCATCCGCCACACCGGGATTGAAGTTCTCATCCGGCTGCGAGTTCATATTAAAATCGTAACCGGCTGCGAAGACGTAGCCATCGGGCGTCGTGTAGGAACCACCGACTTCGTAAATGAACGACGACTGCCAGTCGAATTTCACCGGCACCGCAGTCGTTCCGGGAACCGAGGAGGTTTCAAGAGTCAGCGTGTTGAGTTCATCCCAATTGAGCCACTCGACGTTGGCCTCAAGGTTCCAACCCGGAGCCGGGCGGTAGGAATAACCACCTGCGATGCGGGCGGGAGTCATGAAATCGATGTCTGAGGACGTGTCTCCTGCGAGCGCGTTGCTCTGGGTTTTTCCACTGAGGTCGAATGAGGACTCGGTGTTGTATGTCAGGCCGAAAGAATGCTGTTCATGAGGCTGCCACAGCGCGCTCAAGCCGCCGGAAACCGAGTAACCATCGCCAGTGAACTCCAGGTAAGAACCCGGTGCTCCTAGTCCTTGTGCCAGTGTCAGATCCGCATAGTTGACGGAGACCGAAGCGCCGACTGATAACTGATCGTTGATCTTGTAGGCGGCTGCCGAGGTGGCACTGAGAAAAGTGAGCCGTGCCTCCGTGATCACCGGGCTGAAAGGAGTGCTCCGTCCCCAATCGGTGCCCAGACCGAAGGGACTGTTCAGGCCGAATCCGAAACTCAGACGGTCATTGAATGGCTGCGCATAGTACACTTGCGGCGCGACTTGAAACTCGTCCTTCGCCTCGGACTTCACGCCGCCGGCATTGGTTTCGGTGCCCAGCACGATGCCGTATGCGCCAACCTCACCCTCGGGTTTCTCCAACTGGGTCATTCCCGCAGGATTGTAGAATACCGCAGCCGCAGAATCGGCGGTGGCCACGAAGGCGTTGCCGCGCGCGGTGGCGTAGGTGTTTTGATTCGGCAGGTAATAGCCAGCGGCCATCAGCCCTCCCGGAACAAATCCTAGAAACAATCCCGATATTTTTCGTATTTTCATGTCAGCCGAGGTGTTGGTGAAATCTCAGCACTGAAAAACCACAAAAAATCGTGATTATCAATAAAAATTTACTAATTTCTCCAAGCCCGGCGTTTCTCAAGCGTGTCCGCTGAGGTAACGCTCGGCCTCAAGCGCCGCCGCACAACCCTGGCCTGCGGCAGTGATCGCCTGGCGGTAATAGTGGTCCGCCACGTCTCCCGCTGCGTACAAACCCGGCGTCTTTGTGGAGGTCCGGCCCGGAGTCTGGAGGATGTAGCCGTTTTCATCCATGTCCACGAGATCACCGAGGAAGCCGCTGTTAGGCACATGGCCGATGGCGACGAAGACGCATGCCACTTCCAGTTCGGACTCGGCACCGTTCACCAGATCTTTGAGTTTCACGGCGCGCATCTCGCCTTTTTCGTCGGTGAGGTATTCGCTGACTGTGGAATTCCACACCGGCTGGATCTTGGGATTCGCGAGCACGCGGTCCGCCATGATTTTCGAAGCGCGCAACTCGTCGCGGCGATGGATCAGATAAACCTTACTTGCGAAACGAGTGAGGAAATCCGCTTCCTCGCACGCACTATCGCCCCCGCCGATCACGCAGACCGGCACATCACGGTAAAACGCGCCGTCGCAGGTGGCGCAGGACGTGAGCCCGTGGCCGATGAGTTTCTGCTCGCCCGGAAGCCCCAAATGGCGGGGGGCGGCACCGGTGGCGACGATGACGGTTTTCGTTTCAAACGATTCGGAACCCGCCTTCAGCAGGAATGAGCCATCCACGCGGCGCTCGATGGATTCCACGCTGGCCCATGCGATACGCGCGCCGAATTTCTCCGCCTGCGCCTGCATCCGCATCATCAGTTCCGGCCCCATGATGCCGTCCGGATGACCGGGAAAATTCTCCACCTCGGTGGTCGTGGTGAGCTGCCCACCCGGCTGCGTGCCCGAGAGCAGCAAGGGATTGAGACTGGCGCGGGCGGTGTAGATGGCGGCGGTGTAACCGGCACAACCGGTCCCAATGATGATGACGTTTTCCATGATGCGGTGAGTTGCGACGCGGAAATTATTCCGGCGGCCACACAGTGGAGTCAACCACTGCGGCGGCAATTCCAAAAATGTTCCGTCATGCAGCGGAAACCATCACTTGCACCCGGCAGCGGATCGTCGAGTATCGCGCCGTTCATGAATCCAGATTTCATCCGCGAAGCACTCCGCCAAGTCCGATATCCGGGCTTCTCACGCGACATCGTCTCCTTCGGCCTCATCAAGGACGTCGTTTGCGAAGCCGGCCTCACCACCGTCCGAATCGAAGTCCAGACGCGCGATCCTCAGATACCGGAAAAGATTTTTCACGACTGCCATGCGGTCCTTGATCCCCTGCCGGATGTGGGAAGCGTCAAAATCGAGATCGAAGTGAAGGACGCGCCCGCCGCTGCTTCTGCCACAGGAAAATCCTCCATTCCCGGTGTGAAACGCATCATCGCCGTCGCATCCGGCAAGGGCGGCGTGGGAAAATCCACAGTCGCCTCAAATCTCGCCGTCGCTCTGGCAGCCAGCGGTGCCAAGGTAGGGCTTTGCGATTGCGATCTCTACGGCCCATCCGTCGCCCAGATGTTCGGCACCACCGAGCGCCCAATGGCGAACGAGCAGGACGAGATCATCCCGCTGGTGGCGCATGGCATCCGCCTGATGTCGATGGGGTTTTTGTTAGAAGATCGTTCGCCTGTGATCGTGCGCGGCCCGATGGCCACTCGCTACACGCAGCAGTTCCTGCGTCAGGTCGCTTGGGAAGATCTCGACTACCTCGTGCTCGACCTACCGCCGGGCACGGGCGACATCCAACTCACGATCGTGCAGACAGTTTCCGTGGACGGCGCGATCATCGTCACCACACCGCAAGAGGTCGCGTTGATCGACGCGCGCAAGGCGGTGTCCATGTTTGCGAAAGTTAATGTCCCCATCCTTGGACTGATTGAAAACATGGCTTGGTTCGAGTGCGACGCCGGGAAAAAATACCACATCTTCGGCGAAGGCGGTGGCGTGCGCGAGGCGCAAGAACTCCGACTCCCTCTGTTAGGAAGGATACCCATCGACATCGCCACCCGTGAGCGGGGTGATGCCGGCAAGCCTGTTGCGCTTCTCGATGCCTCGGCGAACAAAGTTTCCGCCGCGTTCCATGAACTGGCGGGCCGCATCAAAACGATGATTCCAGCCTGATTTCCGGCTTAGGAGCCGATGCCGGACACCATGATGTCGAACGGATCCTCGTTCGCATCATTGCTCCTGATCCGGATGATCGCGTTACGCGTGCCCTTGGCTTCGGGTTTGAACTGCACCTTGAAAATCACGGTCCCGCCGGACTTGAGCTTGGAAGAGAACAGCGGACCGACGATGAAATCATTGGGATTTCTGCCCGCACGAGTGACGAACAGTCCTCTAAGCGGCCCGGTGCCGACGTTCCGGATCGTGATGATTTTTGATTTGCTCTTCTTACCCACAGGAACCGTGCCGAAGCCTCTCTTCGCCCTGCCGTCACGGAGGTTCTGGCCGGACGGCTGCTCCACTACGATCTCCGGCTTCTTGATGAACGGTGCCGGTTCATCCGCTTTCGCGAACTGCGTGACGAAGCAGAGTGCGGCGACTAAACATAGCGACGCGCTTGCGCCATGCCTGCCTGCCTTCGTGCGTGAGATTGCCTGTTGAGTTTTCATGAGATTTCCAACGCTTCGATGTTTGAGGCCAATCAATCACTGGATCAGGCCGACAGAGAAAACGATAAGGATTTCCCGGACCATGGCAATTTCCAAGTCGCAACAGCCTAAGAACCCAGTCACTATCTGCTTGGCCACTCGGCACACCTCACGTCATTCCAAATGCCATTCACCACTCCGAGGCATGAAACCAACCGATCATGAACTCAACGACCACAGCGGCATCCTCCGTGTTTCCACAGACCCGGCCCACGCCTGTGTCGATGTCGAGTTCGATCCCGCCAAGCTGAGCGACAGCGAAGTCCGCACCCTGCTCAAGGAGCACATCTCGCAGCTCGAATCATCCATCAGGAAATCCACCTTCCGTCTTGAAGGCAACGCCTGCGAAGCCTGTGCCATGAAGCTGGAGAAAAAAGTCCGCAGCATCCCCGGCGTGCGCCGCGCCACCGCCACCTATCTCGGCCGAGTCCTCTCCGTCACCTTCGATTCCGATGCCGAATCCGGCATCGCCGCAGACCTTAAGAACGTCGGTGCGGACATCCACCCCTTCGTTCCGCGCAGTGCGGACAAACGCGACCTATGGCAAAAAATCCGCGCGGGCGAGCACAACGACGAAGTCTCCTGCGCCCTCGGTTTCCTGTTTCTACTAACCGCACTCGCAGTCGGAAAAACCATCGGTCATGACCCTGCGGAAAATATCCTCTACCTCCTCGCCTACATATTCGCAGGTCAGGAAGGAGTCCGCTCCGCCATCGCCTCGCTGCGCGAAAAGGTGCTCGATGTCGATGTCCTCATGGTTCTCGCCGCGCTCGGAGCCGCGCTCATCGGAGCACCCTTCGAGGGCGCATTGCTGCTATTCCTCTTCAGCTTTTCCAACTTCCTCCAGCGCCATGCCATGGAGCGCACGCAAAGAGCCATCGAATCCCTGCTCACCCTGCGCCCCAGCGAAGCACTGGTGAAACGCGGCGCACTAACAGAAAAAGTCGCCGTCGAAAACCTGCACATCGGCGAGATCGTCATCGTCAGACCCGGCGAGCAAATCCCCGTGGACGGCACACTCACCGAGGGCACCACCAACGTCGATGAAGCATCTCTAACAGGCGAGTCCATGCCCGTCGCCAAATCCCTCGGCAGCCCCGTCTTTGCAGGCACGCTCAATCAGAGCGGCGGTATCGAAATCCGCGTCACCAAACGCGCCGAAGACTCCACTCTCTCCCGCATGGTCAAACTCGTCGCGGAAGCCCAGGCCGAGAAATCCAAAACCCAGCGTTTCCTCGAAACCGCCGAGCAATACTACGCCATCGGAGTCATCCTCTTCACCATCGGCGTCTTCCTTGTCCCGTGGATGTTTCATGGCGAAACCTTCGCCACTGCCTTCTATCGGGCCATGACCATCATGGTCGTCGCCTCGCCCTGCGCGCTCGTCATCAGCACGCCCGCCACAGTTCTATCAGCCATCGGCGGAGCCGCGCGGCGCGGCATCCTCATCAAGGGCGGCTCTCATCTCGAAAGCGCCGCCCGCATCGACATCGTCGCCATCGACAAGACCGGCACACTCACCGTCGGCAAGCCATCCCTCACCGACTTCATCACACCCACCGGCGTCCATTCCCTAACATCCTCCGAAGCCATCCCACTACTGCGCATTGCCGCCGCGCTCGAAGCACGCTCCGAGCATCCCCTCGCCCACGCCATCGTCCGCAGCTCGGAAAAACTCGGCATCAATCCTCCCGCCGCCACCGGTTTCCAATCCACAGCCGGCAAGGGCGCCGAGGCCACCATCGAAGCCACCCGCTACCTCATCGGCAGCGAGCGCCTCTTCCGAGAACTCAACGCCGCTGGACTCGATGCATTGTTAGAAATCTCCCAGCCCATGCAAAACGACGGCAAGACCTGCGTCTGGCTCGGCTCACGCGTGGACGATCACGTCACCGCCCTCGCCGTACTCGCCATGGCCGACACCATCCGCCCCGCCGCACGCGATCTAGCAGTTCAGCTCAAACAACTCGGTGTTAGAAAAATCGTCATGCTCACCGGCGACCAACGCCTCGTCGCCAATGCCATCGCACGCGAGGCCCACGTCGATGAAGTCCACGCCGAACTCCTCCCTGCGGACAAACTCGAAGTCATCCGCCAACTCAAGACCGAAGGCACCGTCATGATGGTCGGCGATGGAGTCAACGACGCCCCCGCCCTCGCCATCTCCGATCTCGGCGTCGCCATGGGCGCGGCTGGCACCGATGTCGCAATGGAAACCGCCGACATCGTTCTCATGGGCGACCGCCTCGAAAACATCCCGCTGCTGCTCTCACACACCCGCCGTGCGAAACGCGTCCTCTATCAGAACCTCATCTTCGCCTCCGCCGTCATCATCGTGCTCATCGTTTCCGCTCTCGGCTTCTCACTGCCGCTACCGATGGGAGTCATCGGTCATGAAGGCAGCACCGTACTCGTCTGCCTCAACGGCCTGCGCCTACTATTGATCGCGAGGAGCTGACGGTTAAGAACAGGGATCTTTACCGTTCTCCCCACACTTCTTCCTCACGGCTGAATCCAAATTCCTTAGTAAGCATTCAGCTAGGCTCACCTCACCGCAACTCCACGGAGTTATGCAGTGTCGGGTTTGGAACCGGTTTTGACAGAATCACTCGGGTGAGATCATCTCCACTCATCAGAATAAAAACCCTCTTCATCCCACCTTAAGGTTCATCATGATCCAATTGCGAGCTTATGAAAATTCAAACCTCCATCATCCTCGCCGCCGCTACCGCATCATTGAAGGCAGACCCCCAGCTCACCACTTAGTTCACCGATCTCTCCTCCAAATACGCCCGCCTCTATCTCACCGACGCCACCTCCGGCACCACCTGGAGCAATCCCAGCGCCAGCACCATCCAAGCCTCGCCCGCCTACGCCGGCACTCCCTCCAAACACTCGCTCCTTCTCGGCTGGATGCGCCATGGCTTCCCCATCTACGGCCCCTACGGCTACAGAAGCACACTCGATTCTAACAGCGCCATCCACCGCATGATCAGCGGATACATCAAACGCGACGGCACCACCACCAGCGTGGACAATCTAACTACCACCGTCCGCGCCTCACTCGCCACCTAAGACACCGGCATCGTCACCGGAGCCTACACCATCAACACCACCTTCGGCCCCAACACCTGGTCCCGCACCGACGCCTTCACGTGAACTAACATGAAACCTCTTCACCCGCAAATTCCCCCACCCCCATGAAATGCCAGCCCTGCTCGCACCCAACGCTATCCTCGCTGCTGAAATGAAAATTCTAGTAGTCGAAGATGAGCATGACCTCCGCCACGGACTCACCCAGTCCCTACGCGAGGAAGGCTACGCCGTGGACGCCGCCGCCGATGGCGAAGAAGGCCTCCACTACGCCCTCGAATACGACTACGACGCCATCCTACTCGATGCCATGCTCCCGCGTCTTGATGGTTGGAAACTCCTCGAACGCCTCCGCCTGAAAAAATCCACTCCCGTCCTCATGCTCACCGCCTGCCGCACGCTCGACGATCGCATCAACGGCCTCGACCTCGGCGCAGACGATTATCTAACAAAACCATTCGATCTCCCCGAAGTCCACGCCCGCCTCCGTTCCATCATCCGCCGCGCCTACGGCCGCTCCACCACCCGCCTCGATCTCGGCACCATCCAACTCGACACCTCCGCCAAACAAGCCTACCTCCAAGACCAACCTGTCACCCTCACCGCCCGCGAATACGCCCTGCTCGAATACCTCGCCCTGCGCCAAGGCGAAGTCGTCAGCCGCACCGAGTTATATGAACACCTCTTCGCCGAAGAAGACGAGAGTTTCTCCAACCTCCTCGACGTCCACACCTGCAACCTCCGCAAAAAACTCGGCAAAGACCTCATCCAAACCCGCCGCGGCCTCGGCTACGTGCTGCCATGATCCCCCGCACCATCCGCTGGCGCATCCAGATTCTCTACGCCGCGCTGTTCGCATTGCTCGTCGGCTTGCTCGCCGTTTCCTTCTACCGCGAGCAGCGCACCCAATACATCGCATCCGTCGATGCCTTTCTCAATCTCCAGATCCGCTACTTGCTGCCGCGTTTCATTCCCCACGGCGGCGGCCCGCCATCCGACCGACCGCCTCGAGGACCATCTGCAGGCAGCATGCTGGAAGATGCCGAAAAACAACGCGCCGCCCGCAACGGTTACCATCTCATCTTCAAACGCGGCGTTCTAACCGATAAGTCCGACAACGCCCCGCACTCCTCCATGCCGGTCGCCACTCCCGGCGCCATCGACACCGCCCGCTGGCACCAAGGCAACCGCGAAGCCATCCACTTCTCACCCGGCGGCGACATCCTTCTAACAGGAGTGCCCGCCGAATCTGTTTCCGCAGGACTCACACAGCTCCGCTGACATCTTCTGCTTCCCGCCTTCGCCGCCTGGGCCATCGCCCTCATCGGCGGCTGGGTCATCCTCCGCCACGGTCTCCGCCTGCTGCGCCGCATGAGCGATGAAGCGCGCGAAATCGCCAGTGGCCGCCGCGATACCCGCATCATCCCACCACTCGTAGGCTCGGAACTCAACGAAATCGCCAATACACTCAACTCAACTTTCGACCGACTCGACGACACCTACGATCGCCAGAAACGCTTCACTGCCGATGCCTCCCACGAACTCGGCACGCCGGTATCCATCATCATTTCACAAACCCAGCTCGCTCTCGGAAAACCGCGCTCGCCCGGCGAATACACCGCTGCCTTGGAATGCTGCGCCGGCCAGCGCATGTGCGTGCTCACCCACGATCTTCTCGACCTCGCCGAATACGACGCCGGCATCCCGCAACAACAACTCGTTTCCTGCGATCTAGCAGAAATCGCCCGCGACATCTCCGCCGAAGCCCAGCCGGTGGCGGACCAACACTCCGCCCGCATCATCGAGCATCTGGAGCCAGCCTGCGGTCACTTACATCCCGCCGCCATCGGCCAAGTTTTTTCCAACCTCATCCGCAACGCCATCAAACACAACCCGCACGGCATCACCGTCACGATCACCACCCGCACCTGCGCGGAAGGCGTCACCGCCGAGGTGCGAGACACCGGCACCGGCATCCCCGCAGCCGACCTGCCCCGCATCTTCGACCGCTACCATCGCGGCGATAAATCCCGCTCCCAAGATAGCGGCGGCAGCGGCCTCGGCCTCGCCATTTGCCAAACCATCATCGAAGCCCATCGCGGCTCCATCAGTGTCGAGAACAACTCCGAAGGCGGCGCATGTTTCCGCTTCAACCTCCCCGCGTAATCCGGTACGAATGAAGAAAGACGGGAAGTGAGGCTTTGGACTGCGGCGAGCATCGCCGCTTTGGAGGTAGAGTTCGTTTTTGCTACACCGCTTGTTCCCAATCACCAAGAACACCCGCATCCATGCCTGCATAAAAAGTCCAAGCGTCCAAGAGAACGCTCACGTCACCCCTCAAAGCGGCGATGCTCGCCGCAGTCCAAAAGTCATCGCCGTGATTCCCTCGCAACAATAGAGAGAAGCACGCCGTAATTTGGCACCTACCCGAAACAATGAACGCACCCAAATGGATCACCAAAGCCCCGCTGCTTACCGGGATCATCACGTTGCTGACAACCATTTCGGCCGTGGCGGAAACCCAACTGATGGGCAATCGTTTCCTCACCTTCAACACCGTCGTCCGCGTGCGGCAGATCGAGATCACACGCGACACCGCCCACGGCCCCGATGAATCCAGCGTCCACACGCCCGCCGAGGCACTGACTTTCCGCGAAGCCATCGAAAAGGCGTGGCCCGGCGCACGCATCACTTGGGCTTTCAGTTGGCTCTCGCTTCACGACGAGCGGGACAGCTACCGCGAGCTCCGCAAACTCATCGTTTCCTATCAGAAAAAATTCGGCGACGAAATCACCTTCATCCCTGGTGCCTACTTCTCTAACATGTACAACACTCGCGAACAGGTGAATCGCGACCTGCACGAGGGACTCAAGCGCGTTTCAGAAATCGTCGGCGGCGGCTATCGCCCGAAGAGCGTCGTCGCCGGATTCCTCTCAGCGGACAACCTCCGCTACCTCGCGAAAAAGGAAAACATCCACGTCTGCCAAGGAAACATCTGGAGCCAGTTCGCGGTGGACAACGGCGATGGCGAAGGCTCGATCTGCTATCCCTACTACCCCTCGCGCGAGCACTTCTGCAAACCCGCGCGCGGCAAGGACGACTTCATCGACTGCGTGAACCTCGACGGCTGGACCGTGGATTTCCTCTGCGCACGGATACCCGGTTCGCACATGGTCAACGGCGAGCGCTGGCGCAGTCGCCAAGGCGTAGGGCCGATCGAGACCTTGTTAGACATGGGCACCGAGCGCGGCCACCAAGCGATGATGGCCACCACCGCCAGCCACTTCGATGATGGCTTCAAACGCAACGGTTTCGCGTGGGTGACCAACGGCTGGGAAATGAGCCTCGTCGAGTCACGCAAGATCTACGGCTACGGCGGACGCAACGGCATGGAGGGACTGCACCTATGGCTCACCGAAATCCGCAAACGCTGGCCCGATGCGAAACTCATCACCCAAGGCGAATTCGGCGAACTCTGGCGTGCGCATTTCAAATCCAACGACAAGCTCAACTACACCTTCACCCATCGCGGCTGCGGCATCCGCGCCTCGGAAGCCAACAAGGAAATCCGCTGGTTCATGAACCGCGACTTCCGCCTCGCCCTGATCCGCGATTGGGAAAAAGACGAACCCGCCAAAGTGCTCGACTTCACCCGCTACGACCTGCCAGCCAAGGAACCCGCCGACCCCGAACCCGACGGCCACTCGCGTAACTGGAGCCTCATCAACCGCATCAACCAAAAAGGCCTTCGCCCGGAGGACAAGCCGGTGGCGATTGAAGAACTCAGCGCGGATGAGCAGGCGTTGATCCGGAAGCACTATCCGGAGCTGGTGAAGGACGTTGTGAGGTGAACGCCCACTGTCCACTCTGGCTAAGTCCTCTCAACGTGCGGACCATTCGAGTTGGCGCACGCACAGCTCATCCACGGCGGGGATGGAAGCCCGGATTCAAACAGGAGCGTTACCCGCCGTTGGATGAAGCGTCTTCGACTCTTGTTTATTGAAGTGTGATGTTGGCTACAAGGGGCTCCATCGCAAGAATCGCGGCACCTAAATCTCCGTATTGAGCGCATTGGTCGTTCTTTCGCCGATTGTTCTTCTTGAAGTCCAGATCGAACTTCAGTGGATCGACCTCGACGGTGAAAACATCAGCGCCTTGGCGGCCCTACCACGAGAAATCTCCTGTCGTGATCCAATCTACTCCGAAGCGAAGCCGATCAAGCTACTGACGCAGTTCCAAAACGGATTGGTATCGCTTCGCCGGTTCAGGGTGACATGCCTTGCGAATAATCCTCTGCAACGGCTTAGGTGTAAACGATTCAAATCCGATGCCTTCGATCAACTTCCCGTTTTGAATCTTTGAACGGGCATCCGGTGTGGCCTTCACAACAGCCCGCCAATCGTCAATGTTAGAAATCACGTGGTAAAGCGTCACTCCGCAAGCAAAGACATCAGATAGAACCGTCGTCTGTCGTGTAGTCCAATACTCTGGAGGAAGGTGAGTAACGTATCCCTGTGCTGATCCCACCAGCGTGGAGCTAGTGTCAGTCGCGAGTCCAAAATCTGACAACTTCGCTGCTGAACTGGACAAAAGAATGTTGCCTGGCTTGATGTCTCAGTGCAGGAAGCCTTGGATTGAGCGTGTTCCAAGTCTTGTAACGCGCCCTGTAAATACCGCACAGTGAATTGGATAGCTGCCGGGATGTCCCAATGTTTACGGAGATCAGCCCACGAAATCTTGGCATTCTTGCCAAAGTCGGCGACGAACGATTCATATCCGCCAGCGGCTACATAGAGATTGCCGGATTTACGTTGAGCTGTAAAAACCGCGCGGATTTCTTCCGATAAATCCGCCCTCAAAACCATGGATTTGTAATTTCCTTCCTTGTTGCGCTTAAACTTAACTTCTCGCTCGGTTCCATCGTGGCCTTTGACATTCTCGATGAACCGGGAATCGTTCTCAAACATCCGGGCAACGGTTTGATAGGCGGCAAGAGCATCGTGGTTGGCCCGGGTGCTATCAAGTGTGCCTCCCTTTGAGCCAATGGCGGCTATGTCCCTTTTACGGGCACTTTTGAAACCACGGCGTTTGGCGTAGTGCATCAGAATCACAGCCCATTCCCAGTTAGTCAGACAGCGACTGAGCGCGTCCAGCCTCCATTGCCACGGAGTCGACTGTTCGTGGCGCTGCCGCCACTCGTCTTTCATGCAGTGGTAATCCAGCGGCAGAATATCGCTGGCGACTAATAACCGCCTGACTTGCTTCATCCTGTCAGCACGTCTAGCGATGGTCCGGCGAATGAGGCGTTTCTCGCGGCGTTCCGGGTTCTTGAGTTTGACGCCTGACTTGTCATTGACCTCTGGAACATCGAAAGCGCGGACACTAAGGAATGCGATTTGCCCAGGAATTTACTCGAAACCACAGATGATTCTTTTTTCCTTGGTAGTAGAAAGCAATGCCTGACCGCAGGAGCCTATGCCGAGATCTAGGCCGCAGAAAAGGGACTCGTCGATCTTGCTCGGAAAGGTCCGCGGGAGCTTTGTTAACGGGCCTTTGGGACTCACAATGCCAGTCTTTAGCGATTTCATATGATGCGGAACTCTTGGTTGACGCTCCGCAAATATCAAGGCACGAAAAAAACCTGAAATTAGGAGGTTAGCCACGGCAAGATTTAAATCTTCAATGGTTTGAACCGTAAAGTCACCCTCGGGAGCGACCCCGGGGGAATCTTTTTTCAGAACTGCGGGTGGACTTTCTAACCGTCGATGCGCCCCACGCCGAGTTCGCCAGACAGACGCGCCTTCCTGCCATAGACCATCTCGAAAATCGGAGTGGCCATGAGGGTGGTGATGATGGCCATCATCACGAGGATGGAGAACAGCGGCTGGCCGATGATGCCGTGCTGGAGGCCGATGTTGATGATGATGAGTTCCATCAGGCCGCGCGCGTTCATCAGAGTGCCGACGGCAAGCGAGGTGGCGTTGTCTTCACCATTGAGGCGGGCGGCGGCCCAGCAGGCGACACCTTTGCCGAGCACGGAGGCGATGAGTATCACCACTCCCACGAGCAGGAGCTTGGGATCAACGAATACGTCGAGATTGGTGTTGAGTCCGGAAAATGTGAAGAACATGGGCAGCAGGAAAACCACGGTGAAGGGTTCGATTTTCCGGCGCAGGTCATCCGCGAAAACGCCGCGCGGCATGGCGATGCCGAGGATGAATCCGCCGAACACCGCGTGCACGCCGATCACATCCGTGTACCACGCCGCGAGACAGAACAGTGCGAGCACGATGGCCATCATTGCTTGGGAAACGCCACCTTGTTTCTCAGCGCGCACTCCGAGACCTGCTAGAAGTTTGCGACCGATAGTGAGAGCGAGTATGCCATAGAGCGCGGCTCCGCCGATGGCCACGGTCTCCGCGCCGATGGTGAGGCCTCCGAACTGCATGGGCTGTGAGGCGCCGAAGGTGGCGAGCACGATGGCTAGCACACACCAGGCCGCAGCGTCGTCGATGGCTCCTGCGGCGAGTGCGAGTGTGCCGAGTGGAGTGCCTGACAGGCCGCGCTCGGAAATGATGCGGGCCAGCATGGGAAACGCGGTGATGGCGATGGCTGCGCCGAGGAAGAGCGCGCCCTCGAAGTAGCGGACCTTCGGCGTGAAGATACCGGGTATCTGTTGCAGCCACAGCACCAACAATGCGCCCAGGATGAATGGCACCACCATGCCTGCGACTGAGACACAGGCCGCGCTACGGGCCCGCGATTTGAAATGGCCGGTATTGAATTCCAGCCCCACGAGAAACATGTAGAGTCCCACCCCGAGTTGCGCCCCGGCATACAGGATGCCACGCGATTCCTGGGTGAAGATCAGTTTCGCCGAATCCGGCCAGAGGTAACCTAACAGCGAGGGGCCGAGCAATACGCCGGCGATCATTTCCCCGACCACTTGCGGCTGGCCGATCTTTTTCGCCAATATCCCGACCAGCCGACAGGCGATCAGGATCACGGCCATCTGGAGGAAAAACGCTGCGGACAAGGCGTGCATGCGGCGGATGACTAGCGGGTTTGCCCGGTCCCGCAACACCCAATCCCTCGCGGCTGCTGAATTTCTCCTCCCCCATTCCTCACGCGGCTCAGGCATGATCGACATCAGCGCCAATTTAAGCATGTCGTCGGATTCGGGAAATTACATCAATCTCAGTGCGCTGAACACGTTCACCGGACCCATCACTTTGAACCTGATCTACAACAATGCCATCGGCATACTCGTCGTGAGTCGCGAATGTTACTGGATTGCCTTCGGCAGCAAGTTCATCGCGGGTGCCGTTACCATCACACCGGGTAAGCCCACCGATCATGACCGCTTCGTCATCCCCAATCTCGGCGGAAAATTCTTCGCCCGCATCAAGGCCGCGCGATGACATTGCGGATTGATTGCCTCCTTGCTCGGCTGCAAACGCGATGGTCGGGGGGCTTGCGGACGTACTCGTTCCCTGACAACGTCACCACGAATTCTAAGATCCCGATCATGAAATCATCCCAACTAACAAGCTCCTTCATCGCAATCCTTCTTGCAGCCACGCTCTGCGCCGCAGGTCCGCAGCTTGAAATGAAAAACCCGGACTTTACCAAAGGTGAACCCATTCCGGCGGGCGCGGATCACGTCTGGTCTCTCGGCGCCACCGGAGCGCGCGGCTGGATGTTTAGTGAAAATTTCGCCACCACCACGGCTCGGCAGATCGCCATCACCGAGATCGCGAAAGGCTCGCCGGGCGATGGGGTTTTGAAAACAGGCGATGTGATCCTGGGTGTGGGTGGTAAAGCGTTCTCTTATGATCCGCGCACTGAGTTCGGCAAGGCGCTGACCATCGCCGAGTCCAAAGCAGGGGCTGGTGACTTGAAACTGACTCGTTGGCGCGATGCCAAATCCGAAGAGATCGTGGTGAAGCTGCCGGTGCTGGGAGACTACAGCGCGACCGCTCCGTATGATTGTCCGAAGTCGAAGCGCATCCTCGAACAAGGCTGCGAGGCATTGGCGAAGCGGATGGAGGATGCCTCCTATCGCCGGGATCCGGTCACGGCTTCATTGAACGCACTCGCCTTGCTTGCCAGCGGTGAGAAAAAATACTTACCGCTGGTGAAACGCGAAGCTGGCTGGGCTGCGGACTATTCCGCAAACGCGATGCAGACATGGTATTACGGTTATGTCATCTCGCTGCTCGCTGAATACAAGTTAGCCACCGGCGATGATTCAGTGATGCCAGGTTTGCGCCGTCTGGCGATGGAGGCAGCCAAGGGCCAGAGCGCCGTGGGATCATGGGGCCATAAGTTCGCGAATCCGGACGGACGGCTTCCCGGCTATGGCATGATGAACGCACCGGGCGTGACGCTGACCATCTCGCTGGTGTTGGCACGCGCCGCCGGTGTCAAAGACCCGGCGATGGACCTCGCCATCGAGCGCGGCGCGAGGATGCTGAGGTTTTATGTCGGCACGGGTTCCATTCCTTATGGCGACCACGCGCCGTGGATCCAAAGTCACGATGACAACGGCAAGAACGGCATGGCCGCCGTGCTTTTCAACCTGCTGGATGAACCTAAAGCCGCCGGATATTTTTCGCGCATGAGCCTCGCCTCCCATGGTGCCGAGCGCGACTGCGGGCATACCGGAAATTTCTGGAACATCACATGGGCGATGCCCGGTGTCTCGCAGTCCGGCCCGCAAGCCACCGGCGCGTGGATGAACGAGTTCGGCGCATGGTATTACGACCTCGCGCGCGGCTGGGACGGGACTTTTCGTCATCAAGGACCGCCCGAGCCGAAGAAGGACAGCACCGCAAACTGGGATTCCACCGGCGCTTACCTGCTCGCCTATGCCATGCCACTCAAGAAAATCACGCTCACTGGAAAACGTGAAGGCAAAGTCCCCAAACTCAGTGAAGCAGAGGCGAAACAAATCGTCCTCGATGGCCGCGGATGGTCACAAGGCGACAAATTCTCCACCTATGACATGCTCGACATGGAGATGTTGTTCGAGCGTCTAACAAGTTGGTCGCCCGTAGTGAGGGATCGTGCGGCGATCGCGCTTGGCCGCCGCAAGGAGACTTCGGTTCCCGCATTGGTGAAGCTGTTGGAAACCGGTGATCTCAATACCCGCGTCGGAGCCTGCCAGGCACTCGCCGTGCTCAAAGCGAAAGCCGCGCCCGCCGTGCCCGCGCTCCGCAAGACTCTTCGTGACGATGACCTCTGGCTGAGCATCAAGTCCGCCGAGGCGCTGGCTGCCATCGGCAAGCCCGCCATGGAAGCGGTGCCAGAGATGTTAGAAATGCTCGCGCAAACAGATCCGAAAAAAGACCCGCGCGGAATGCGGCAGCGCTATTTCATCTTCGCACTGTTCGGCGGTCGTGATGGGATGTTAGGCCGCTCGCTCGAAGGCGTGGATCGCGCGCAGCTCTACAAGGCCGTGCGCGCCGGACTTAAAAACCAGGATGGCCGCGCCCGCAGCGACTTAGGTTCGGTCTATCGCCAGCTTTCCGCCGCAGAGATCAAGCCCCTGCTGCCCACCATCCTTCAGGCGGTGACCGAGTCTGCGCCCAGTGGTGAGATGTTTGCCGACGGTATCCGCATCGAGGGGCTACGCGTGATGGCCACTCACCACGTCGAAGAAGGCATCAAGACCTGCGTGGATTACATCCGCACGCAGAATCCATGGGCCAGTGAAAAGCGCACGCCGGTGCTATTGAAAATCCTCTGCACTTATGGTTCCCGCGCAAAACCGGTGATTCCCGATCTCAAGCGCCTCGCCGATGATTTATCCAAAGGCGAAAAGGATTTCCCCATGAAATTGAGTCTTCAAAAAGCCGAAGCCATCCGCGAGACGATCCGCACCATCGAATCCTCTGAGGACTCACCCGAGCTGATCCGCATCCAATAAGCCGTCACACCTATTTGTCCTGATTCGGATCAAGCGGATGACTCCGCCCTAGCCCGTAATCCTGAAAGGACGCGCCGCTGCCGTGGCGTATTGGGCCATTCCGACCCGATGATGAAACGATCCGCCATTTACTGTTGTTTGTCCCTGATCTTGCCCTGCACCGCTTTTGCGGACGCTGCCGCCGAATCCAAAATCTGGATGGAGCCGGATACCGCGCTGCGTGAGGATGAGGACTTCGGAATTCAGGGAGAATACGGAAGTGCCAATGCAAAGGTGGGGGTGCAGGTCTTGGCAATGGGAGAAGGACGATTTGATGGCTACCTGCTCGAAGGCGGGCTGCCGGGGCTTGGCTGGATTTCGGGAAAAAATCGCATCCACCTGCAAGGAGCACGCGAGGGAAAAAACGTCGTGATGAGCGATGCCGGTAAAAAGATCTCAGCCACGATCCGGAACAAGGAGATGGTTTTAAAAGTTGAGGATGGCGCTACGCACAAGCTTCCACGCATCGAACGATCCAGTATTACACTCGGAGCGAAAGCACCGGAAGGCGCGGTGGTTCTCTTCGACGGCACATCCACCGATCATTGGGAAAACGGCAAGATGGAGAACGGCTTCTTGCTGTCCACAGGCTGCACTAGCAAGCGCGGGTTCGGCAGCTACAAGCTGCATTTGGAATTCCGCACGCCCTACAAGCCGATGGCGCGTGGCCAAATGCGAGGCAACAGCGGCGTCTATCACAGCGGTCGTTGGGAAACGCAGATCCTTGATTCGTTCGGACTCGAAGGGAAAGACAACGAATGTGGTGGCATCTACTCGATTTCCAAACCGCGCCTGAACATGTGCCTGCCGCCGCTTGCATGGCAGACCTACGATGTTGAGTTCACCGCCGCGAAATTCGACGCCTCCGGCAAACGCACGGCTTGGCCGCGAATCACCGTGAGGCTCAACGGTGTCGTCGTTCACGAAGATCTTGAGCTTTCCAAAGACTTCACGACTTCCGCGCCTATCAGCAAGCCATTGGATGGACCAGATGGCCCGATCTTCCTTCAAGCGCACGGCAACCCGGTGGTGTACCGCAACATCTGGATCGTGCCGGAGGGAAGTGGCACCATGTTTGATAACACCATGCTCTTCTACTTCCCGGATTCCGGAGAAAGCCACCACAGTCACGGCGTCGAGTTTCCCTTCGTCGTTATGGCTGGCAAGAACAGCAAGCTCAACCTCGGCCGCCGTTACATCCGCCTTCCATTCTGGGGCACGGAGGGACACAAGACGCTCGGTAACTGGTACACCACGCTTCTCAACCTCCACGGAAATCCGATCAAACACTTCGGTGATCCCGATACCACACTCCGCGGCGATCAGTTCGGCCCGATCAAAGAATTCCTGATGTGAACGCACCCAGCGCAGACCTTGCACGCCGTAGTTTCCTACGGACAACGGCCTCTGGTTTTGTGGCGCTTTCCCTGCCGCTCGATCTAGCAGGAAATCCGGATGACGCAGGAAACGACGAGTCGTTCGACATCCTCTCCCGCGATCTGTTGCGCGATTGGTGCGATGGCATGCTGGCTCTTCAGATCCATGCGCCGTCTGATCCTGCAAAGCACGGTGCCTTGGCCTGCCCGGCTTGTGATTTCATTCACGGTCGCTGCATGGATGCGGTCTATCCGTATCTCCACATGGCGAAGGTGACGGGTGAGAAAAAATACCTAGATGCGGGCATCGCAGTGTTTGAATGGTCGAAAAATGTATCGCACGACGACGGCTCCTGGACCGTGATCGCCGATCCAAAGTCATGGAAAGGCATCACCGTCTTCGGCGCGATCGCTCTGGCAGAGGCACTTCATCACCATGGCAATCTTCTCGATGAGAAAACGCACCAACGCTGGATGGAGCGACTGGGAAGGGCGGGAGACTACATTTTTGAAAACTTCACTGCGCTCGACTACTCCAACATCAACTACGGCTGCACCGGCATCCACGGCATGGCTCTTCTCGGTCGTGTCTTGAAACGTCCCGCGTATCTCGAACGCAGCCGCCAGCTCGCATCCGGTCTCAAGGACTATCTCACAAAACCCAACGGCCTGCTCTTCGGCGAGGGCAAGCCTTCTAACGGAACCAGCCCGCGCGGCTGCCGCCCCGTGGACCTCGGCTACAACGTCGAGGAAACGCTGGTGTCCATCGCGCTTGGAGGTGATGAAGAACTTCGCGCCATCGCCGGGCGACTGCTATCCGCGCATCTCGAGTTCATGCTGCCAGACGGCGGCTGGGACAACAGTTGGGGCACGCGCCAGTCCAAGTGGAGCTACTGGGGCAGTCGCACTTGTGATGGCTGCCAACACGGTTATGCGGTCATGGCAAAGGATCATCCCGCATTCGCAACTGCGGTGATCGAGAACACACGGCTCTACCGGCGTTGCACCGCCAAGGGTCTGCTGCACGGCGGCCCCCACTACATCAGTCATGGGGTGAAACCCTGCGTGCATCACACCTTCACCCATGCCAAGGCGTTGGCAGGCTTGCGCGATCACGGCGATCTTGCAAAGCGCATCAAGGCCACGGCTCCACTGCCCCGCGCCGTGGCCGATGGCATCCGCGAGTATCCCGAAATCGCCACCTGGCTCGCGGCGCGCGGACCATGGCGTGCGACCGTCTCCGCCTACGACTGGATTTATCACGAGAAAGCGCAACAACCCACCGGCGGCGCGATTTCCATGCTCTGGCATCATCAAGCCGGCCCGCTCTTCGCAGGCAGCATGGCCCGCTACCATCTGGTGGAGAAAAACAACATGCAGCTCTATCCGGAAGACCATCCACTCACGCCCCGCGTCGAGTTATGGGAAGATGGCGAATGGTTCACCCAGCTCTACGACCTCACAGCAAAAGTAACTACTTCGGACAAAGACGGAGTCATCGGCTTCGAGGTCGCTGCGCGACTTCTGAACGAAGCCCGCAAGCCGTCGCGCAACAAGCCGGACTGCTCGCTGCTCTATCAGCTCGATGCGGAATCACTGAAGATCACCGCCAGCGCACCCGGAGCGCGACTGATGTTGCCCGTCATTTCAGGCAATGGTGAAAAAGTCATTCACACAACAAACCGCATCGAGATCCACAAGCCGCAGTGCAAGGTCGTGATTGAGTCGAACGCGCCGCTTCGCATTCAGGAAACCAAACGTGAGCGCATCTTCAATCTCGTCCCCGGCTTCGAAGCCGTGCCCGTCATCGCGGAGATCCCGGCAGGCGGCAAACTCGAATGCCGCCTGCGTGTCGTGACTTTGTGACGGGAGGGAATCGCCAGCGTCTCGACATGAGAATGCCAGTGAAACCTCGCGTAACACAGTCGCCATGGCTCAGGCGTGTTTCACATCCACCCATTGCTTGGTGCGGGCGGACTCAAGTACGGCGTCGCAAACGTATTGGGTGCCGAGCGCGTGGCGGAAATCCGGGTAGCGTTTTTCCGCCTTGGGATCGTCGAGCGACTTGAGGAATTCCGCCAACTCGTGAGTGAATGAGTGCTCGTAGCCAAGACAGAGGCCGGGTACCCACCAGTTACCGGTATACGGATGATCGCCGTCCGAGCAATGGATGCTGCTCCAGCCGCGGCGGTCGCCGGGCACGCCGTGATCGAAGTAATCGAGGCGGTTGAGATCGTGGAGATCCCAGAAGAGTGACTTGTTCTCGCCGTTGATTTCGAAGGTGTAGAGCGCCTTGTGGCCGCGCGCGTAGCGGGTGGATTCAAAGATGGCGAGCGAGCCGTTTTCAAAGCGCGCGAGGAAAGCGCAGGCATCGTCGATGGTGACGGCTTGTTTTTCACCGGTGGCGGTGTGGACGCGCTCCTTGATGAAAGTTTCCGTCATCGCGGAAACGGAAACGACCTCGCCGTTGATCCAGCGCGCGGTGTCGATGCAGTGGGCTAACAGATCGCCGGTGACGCCGGAACCTGCGGCGGCGGCATCGAGACGCCAGAGACCTGCGCCGCCTTGCGGGAGTTCTTCGGAAATCGTCCAGTCTTGGAGGAAGTTCGCGCGGTAGTGGAAGATGCGGCCGAGTTCACCGGAAGCGACGATGTTTTTCGCATGTGTGACGGCGGGGAGGAAACGGTAGTTGTACCAAACAAGGTTCGGTAGCCCGGATGCCTCGACGGCTTTGACCATTTCCTCGCCTTGGGTGCCGTTGAGGGCGAGCGGTTTTTCGCAGAGGATCATCTTGCCGTGCTTGATGCACTCCAGCGCAATCTCGGCGTGTGAGTCGTTGGGCGTGCAGATGTCGATGGCGTCGATGTCCTCACGCGCGACGAGTTTCCGCCAGTCGGTCTCGTAGGAAGCGTAGCCCCATTTTTCGGCGAAGGCTTTCACCTTTGCTTCATCTCGGCCACAGACGGCCTGGCGGACGACGCTGTGGTTGGAGTCGAAGAAATGGCCGACTTGCGAGTAGGCGTTGGAGTGGGTGCGGCCCATGAAGCCGTAGCCGATGAGTCCGATGCGGAGTTCTTTTTTCATTGTGATGGATTAGGGGATTAGGTGGATGACGCGATGCGTTTTTACGAGCGGACGGCATTTTTCCGGGGCGTGACTTGAAAGCAACCAAAAATCTTCCGCGCCTGCGGGGATGCAGCAGGTAGTTCGTGGGCCTGGGCGAAGAGATCTTGGGCGAGCGGGGTAATGAGGGGGAGACACGCGTGAAGCGGCGGAAAATTTGGACAGGAGAATTCAGATTTTTTCTCTATGGCGCGGTAAAGATCGATTTCGATTATGGCCAACTTGTCCCGACTTGTGCCAGCGGCAGGACGGCGACTTTCTCCGCTAGGGGGTATTGGCGGTCGCCGGCGTAGATGACCCACAGGTGCTTCTTCAAGGTCACTAACAGGCGATTGGAAATTTTCCGATAAATCGCTAATTTTTTCTTCGATCCGAGATCCGCCTTTGGCTTTGGCGTTTAGCTTCATATGTTTTTGCAAAGTCTGGATTGCATTGGGTTGTTCGGACCATTTTGTTGAGCCGTTCGGTGGTTGTGCGAGGCTAAGGGTTGGCATGAAATCCCACTCTGTAGTTTGCTCATAGAAGCCGGGAAGCGCGGATGATCCGCTGCCCTTGGTCATGATTTCCTCATCTCCATGACCGTTCTTGCTCACCAAATCGGATAGAAGGGCGATCACAGTGCCGATGACGCCAGACGCATCGCCGTCCCACATCATGGCAGCATCTACCGAGCTTTGGAAGTTGGCGAGGTCGAGGACCATGGCGGATTTGTTGATTCACGAATAAGGCCCAAGAAAACGCTCGGCGTTGAAATGGATCATGTGGTCGGGAGCGTCTGCGATCCAGACTTTGGTTTCCTAAGCGATGGCGGCGTGGAATTTGGTGAAGGTTTTGCGGTCGGGAAATGCAGAGACGAAGACGAGAATCTCGAGAGCCTCCTTAACTCGCTTTGCCGCCGCAGGTTTCATCGTCATGCGAACGAGGGTGCGCCAAGCAGTTTGGTCATGGCAAGATCGATGGCGGTTAGGTTGCCGTCGTCCAACTTGGCTTTGCCGAGTTGCTCCAGGCTTGCGGCATCCGGATAGCGGAAGGCGCGCAGATCGGTGGCATTGACCTGGGGGTGGCCGTTGAACTGGCGAAAATATCGATCGGCCACGGATGAATTGAGGAAACGGCAAAGACCCTTGGCCATCGCGATGGACAATCCGGTGCGCTTGCGATGGAAGAAGTTCAGATGGTTCTCGATGCCGATCAGGCCTTCGGCGAAGCCCTTGGGATCGAGCACTCCGGCGACGAGGCGGCGTTTTTCTTCCTTCGAGGAAAAGCGTTTGATCAGCACGAATCGGGCCGCGGGAATGAGCCAGCGTCGAGTCTCGTCATTGACGGTGATCGCGACCGGCTTCTTGCCGACGCGGGCATCACCGTAGTCGGAAGCATCAAGCAGCGGTGGAATCACTCGGCCTGCCTTGATCGTATGCGGATAGAGCAAGGGCACGTCCTGTTTTCCCAAGTGCTGGGAAAGCGATGACTTCATGCGGAAGTCCACCACCGGTCCGGTGAAAACTTCGATGCCCAGTTCCCCGATGCGGCATGGCAGGGATTGGATGAAATCCCGGACCTCGTTGGCATCACTGCCGGTCGCGATGTGGATGACTTTTTCAGGATCGTCCGGGCAGACGAAGCGCTCGGCCGTAATTCGGACTTCTTTAGGCGATTCCAAGCTGCCAGTGGAAACCGTGATCGAAGGTCGCTTGCGGTTGCTGCGGCTCAGATGAAACAGAATGAGCCCGCCAACCTCGAAGTAGCCGGTTACCACGTCGATGGCTTTGGAGAGATCACACCACTCTTTGAGATAGCGGTATACCTTCCAGTCTGAGTCGCTGTTATCGACGATGAAGAGGTCTGATCCGGAGCGACTCATGGGGTGGCAGGAGTATTTTAGATATGATACACGTAGAATATCACGTAATCAGACTAGATGCGGATGACGTTCCCGAGGACGCCCGCTTTTCTGCACTCGATTTGGGAAGTGACGCGGTAGGCGGCAAGGATCTGCTGGAGTGGATTCATGAATTTAGGTAAGTCTAACCAAACGGCGGCGGAGTGGAAACAATATCCCGTGGCGAAACCTCAAGCGGGAGCGTGAACCATGCCGTGTGACGCCATACGGAATTGCCCGGAAGTCGCCCGAAGGCGGCAGCGGACTGGCAGCGGCGAGTTCATGGCATCAGAGCGATTCGACGGATTCGTTGGATTCGCGGTGACTGTCTCTTCCGATCTTCGGGGCGGATACGGTTGAGTCTTGAAGGACGGCAAGGGCGGCTACACTCTGGAGCCAATCTAGCCACCATGACCGGTGAAAACCCCTACGCACCGCCCACCGTTTCCGAACCGGAGAGCGTGCTCATCTGCTCGGGCGATGGCTGGAAGCTGCTGGGGGATATCCTTCTCGTCCGAATCGGAGGCACCCTGCCGATGGTGGATTTAGAAACCGGAGTCTTTGATCCATCCCTACAACCTTACAGGCTACCACACACCTTGTTCCACTCCGACAAATCATTCTGGAGCCATGCCGAACCCCCGCGTGCCTTTTATTACCGACTCCGCTACTTCATTCGTGAGGTTTGTTTCTGGCCGCTTTTCCTGATGGCGATGTTTGCTCCCGTCGCCAATCTCCCGCCATACCTCAGTGCATTTTCTGGATTCACGTCGCTGGCCATCTTCTTTCCTTACGTTGTCTGGGGATGGCTGGACCGCTCCAAACTCAACTTTGAAGACTCCGTCACTCCGGGCTGGCTGCGTATCACCAACTTTCACCCTCTTGCCTTGGCCTACCTCAGGGACATCGCAGACAAAAAAGACCTCCGCTACTATCCACAATCGAAATGACTAGCGAAAACCCCTACGCACCGCCCGCCGTCGCGGAGACCGAGGCTGGTTCCAGCCGATACTGGCGGATTGATGGTGCTGGCATCATCCTGAAAAACGGAGCCACGCTGCCGAAGATCGATCTCGATAGCGGTGTGAGCGAAGATGAGGGAAAACTGCGGTCTATCCAGCGCATCCATCAGAACGTAGGTGGCGGGTCCATCATCCGCATTTTTGTGCTCGTTGCCCTGTATCTCGTCCTGAACTCCTATTTTAAAATCAGCGGCGTCTCCATATTTCTCTTCTTCATCATTGGCACGGTGTTGTTCAGTCGTTTCATGAATCTGAGTGGCGTTCAGAGTACACGCATTGTCTTCTGGATCTTCACTGAAGAGCGCCGCGCCAAACGTGCTGCCATCCGCCGCTACATCCGCCTTGGCACACTGGCACTGCTAGTAGTCGGCCTTATCGTGAGAATGCTGTTACCATTCGGAGCAACTCCGTTTGACTTCCTCAAGATTTACTTCTTTTGGATCTGTCTCATGATCGCGCTTGGTCTCTGGGCACTCTTTGACCGTCCGAAATTCAAGATTCGCGCCGCTGATCCCGGCTGGCTGCGCATCACTCCCGTCCATCCGAAGGCACTCGAATTTCTATCCACCATCGAGGCCGACGAAATGCAGCAGCATGAAAGCGCGGATCAGCCGCGCAAGCGCCTCATCCGTACCGTCTATCTGCATCGTTACCCGCTGCGCATGCTCATCGGGCGGATGCACCGCAATCCGCTGATGATCCTTCAGATTGCACTGATGAAACTCTTCCGCTCGCGCCTGCTGGTGCGCGAGTTTTTTCACCATTCCGAAGCCACCGAGACGTCGCAGGAAAGTCTTTGCCTGCCTTTGCGCGAGGCATGTGATAGCTGGCTCGCCTCCCATCCTGACTGGATCTTCGTTTCTGCGGAACGACTCCCCTCACCCGCTGGAGACTTGATCGTGGAAACCGCCCATCTCGCAGCGCCCGGCCTCGAACACTGCCTGCGCATCGCACGCGCATGGATGCAGCACACCCCACAAAAATCCAACAACCAGTTCACCTTCATCACTTGGATCGACGATGGCACGGAGCACATCTCCACCTGCGATCAGCCGTATCTCGCGCTCAAAAGCCCGCAGTTCCACCACCGTGCAAAGGGAGATTCGGAGGCAGTCTATCAGGCGCAGCTCGGCCACATCGTCGGCTTCATGATCCATCGACCACAGGACATCGCCGCGCTGCTGGAACTGCTGCGGATCGACAGGGAGGAAACCGACCGGTTGCTGGAGGAACAAAAGTTCCAGAGCGCCGTCCGCGAAACGGAATCGTGATGCATCCTTGGACTGCGTGCAGCCTGCTGCCGCTTTGGATTACGCAGCCTGCTGTGAATCCTTGTCAGCAGGCTGACTGCGGGTAAGGGGCAGAGCAGGCTGCCGCAGTCCAAGGATTCACACTACAAAACCAGTTGGTTTGCGGCCGCGCAGGTAGTCCGAAGCACTCATGCGCTTTCCTCCATCCGGTTGAACGGAAAACAACTCCAGCGCACCATCGCCACAACCGACGATCAACTTTCCTCCCTCGCAGAAAATTTCTCCGGGCGAGAGTTGATGATTTGAAAGGAAAGCGGGTGGAAGAATTTTGAGACGCTTCTCCCTGTCACCTTCAATGGCGATAGTGAATGTGCCCGGCCAAGGATCGTAGGCACGGATGCGGCGCTCGATGGCAACAGCGCTCATGTTCCAGTCGATGCGGCCATCATCGCGTTCGAGTTTTGCAACATAACTGGAGAGCGCGGCATCCTGAGGGATGCGCCGCGCACTGCCGTCTGTTAGTTTCACCAGCGTTTCATCCATGACCTCCGCAGCAAGCACGGCGAGGCGATCGTGAAGCGTGCCGCCGGTATCGTCCGCAGTGATGGGGATGGCTTTCGTAAGAATGATGTCGCCCGCATCGAGCTCGCGGACGACGTGCATGGAGGTGATTCCGGTTTCCGAGTCACCGGCGTCGATGGCGGCCTGGATGCAGGCAGCTCCGCGGTATTTCGGGAGCAACGAGGCGTGGAGATTGATGATCGCGCTGCTGGCGAGTGTGAGGATGTTTTGCCGCAGGATTTGGCCGTAGGCCATGACGACGAGCATTTCTGGATCAAGCGCTGCGAGTTCCTCCGTCACATCACCGATTTTCTCCGGCTGATAGACAGGGATGCCTGCGGCGAGCGCCTCGGTCTTGATCGCGGGTGCTGTTAGAACCTGATGTCGGCCCACCGGTTTGTCCGGCTGGGTCACGAGTGCGAGCGGGCGCGGGCCGTTTTCCAACAGATGGCGGAAGGCTGGCAGGGCGATGTCCCCGGTGGCGATGAATACGAGGCGCATGCCGTGAAATCAGGTCAGGCGATCTGGCTGCTCATCCGCTCATACACGGACAGGCTGACGACGCGCTGGATGATCTGCGAGAGCACTTTCACCGGCGGCTGGGTGGCATCTAGGTCCATCACGCGGTCTGGCGGATAGTAGGCGAGGATCGGCTTGGTTTCCGCCTCATAGGTGGCGATGCGCTGGTCGATCACCTTGTCGCTGGCATCGTCGATGCGGTTGTCCTTGAGCGCCCGCTTGCGCATGCGGCGTGCGAGTTCGTCGCGGTTCGGGCAGGAGAGATGGAAGATTTGATGAACCTCGATGTGCTGGCCGAGCAGCTCGGCCTGGCGGACGTTGCGCGGGATGCCGTCAAGGATGAGGAAGTCGATGTCCGGCTTGTAAATGTGGGTGTCTGCGAGGTTGTCGAGCTGGGCTTTCCAGAGGTCGATGGTGAGTTCGTCCGGCACGAGTTCGCCATGGCTGGAGTATTCGACGAATTGTTTTCCCAGCGCGGTGCGGGTGTCGAGTGAGCGGAAGACATCGCCGCAGGAGCAGTGGCAGAAACGCGGGATGCTACCGAGGATTTTGCCCTGGGTGCCCTTTCCCGATCCCGGCGCACCGAGGATGAGAAAGGCCGGTTTTTTCGTCAGACTGTCGTTGGTGCTCATGTCGAAGGGGCGAGCTTAGGCAGCCCCGCACGGACGGCAAGTATCAATCAGCCGAGCGGGGAGCATACGCGCCCTCGCGTGTTGTTTTCGACGCCCTCGTCGAAAACTTGCGGCTGCAACCATTGGATCATTCCCATGGGCAAGACATGGAGCTTTCAAAAACCTCAATATGGTGTCCGCCGGAATGAGACGAGGGCGTCTCATTCGACACGCGAGGCGCGTGTGCTCCCCATTTTTCCAAGTATCAATCAGCCGTGGGCTGCGGCGTAGAAAACCAGCACCGCGAACACCAGCGCGGCATCCGCTAGGACACGCAGGGTGTCGATGGAGAAACGCGATCGGCTGCGGTTGAGGATGTAGAGCAGCGCGGAGGCTGTGAAGGTGGAGTAGAAGAACGGTCGCGAAGATTGTTCCTCATCGAAGACCGCATACATCAGCGAGGCGGCGGCCAGTAGAATGAGCGGCAGCGTGAGCGTGAGTTCGTCGGAAGCTTTCGTTTCCACATCTCTTGAGCGGGCGGCGTGTTCCCAAAGGTGGATTGCGGAGATGTTGAGTATGCAGAGCACGGCAAAGCAGACGAACTCGCTGGAAAAAAACATCTCCGCGAAGCCATACTCGTATCGGTACATGTGCGCCGTCATCGCGGTGCCGAATGCGAAGGTGATGCCCGCGAGGATATTCTTGGTGTGCGGAATTTCGTCGGCGTCTTGGCTGGAAAGCATCGCCAGTCCGAAAAACCCGGCCACCATCACGCCACCTAACAGAAGATGCGAGTAGATGGTCATCGGCATGCGCGTGACCATCAGAACCAACGCCATGACAAACGCCACAGACGCGGCGATGCGGAAGAACTTGCGATGCTTATTGTGAAATCTGTGCCTCACTTCCAGTCTGGCCGATGGCCCGGCAAGCGAGACATCCAGCAGCCGATCCGCCACATAGATCACCCACACCACGAGGCCGAGTGTGGCGTAAGTTTCCCACGGCACGTAGAGCCGCCACGTCACGGCGAATACATACAGCCATGAAAGCGCCACCAGCGGAGCATCCAGGCTCAGCAGGTTGGGATAGAGCCAGATGGGCTTGCGTTGCTCGGCGGGCACGACGCGCGGAACATCCCCGAGCACACGCATGATGGCAAGCGCTCAATCCAACGCACACCGACGCATCAAAATAGATTAACCGCAAAGCCGCAAAGGCCGCAAAGGGAACGCAGAGAAGATCAACGATGAGTGAGTGCGGGTATGGCGGCCTTTTCCAGATGATCTAGCGGTTTCATCCATCCATTTTTCAAAACCCTTCGCGCCTTCTCTGCGACCTTTGCGGCTTTGCGGTGAAAATTCTTCATTTCATCAGTTTAGGTTTTGAATAATCCGCACAGCGATCACGCCATGATTTCCTGTGCCACTTGATCCGCTGCGGCTTGACCGACGAGGCTAACAACAATCGCGAGCGCGAAATCCAGCGCCGTGCCCGCGCCGCGCGAGGTGATGAGGTTGCCGTCCGTCACCACACGTTCATCGAGGCCGCCGCCGAGTTCGGCGCGCACTGTCTGATAGGCGGTGAAACGTCTGCCTGTCAGCAAACCAGCGTCCATCAGAATTAGCGGCGCGGCACAGATAGCAGCGACGGTTTTTCCTGCGGAGCAAAACTCTTGTGCAAGCTGTGCGGGCCGCCCATCGCTACGCAAAGCGGAGACACCGGGGCCGCCGGGAATGAGCAGCAGATCGAACGATGTGGCATCCACATCCTCTAGCAGCGCATCCGCCTCGATGCGAATGCCGCAACGGCCGGTGGCGATCTTTTCAGTGAGAGCGGCGATGATGACCTCCACGCCTGCGCGGCGCAGCACGTCCACGGGAGTGATGGTTTCGATTTCCTCAAAACCACCGGCCAACAGGCAAAGCACGCGTTTCTTCATGGCGGCGGAATGTTAGATGAGGCCGACGGCGCGGCGCACACGCTCCAGCACCTTCGCGGATTCCTCGCGGGCGCGGGCGGCTCCTTGGGCGAGCACTTTATCGACAAAGCCCGTGTCCGAAACGATTTCCGCGCGGCGCTCGCGCATCGGCGCGAAGAAGTCCCAATAGGATTCAGCTAGGCGTTTCTTGAAATCACCGTAGCCGATGCCGCCACGTTGGTGATCGGCGAGCATCGTCTGATAGTCGGACTCACTGGCGAAGAGTTTGTAGAGCGCGAGGATCGTCGAGTTCTCGATCGGCTTCGGCTCCTCGACGGGAGTGGAGTCGGTTTGGATTCTCATGATGAGTTTTTTCAACGGCTTTTCATCACCGAAGATCGGGAGCGTGTTGTCGTAGCTCTTGCTCATCTTGCGGCCTTCGAGTCCGACGATCACGGCGGTGTCCTCGCGGATGATCGGCTCCGGCAGGATGACGGTGCCATCGCCGTAGGTTTCGTTGAGTTTCACCGCCAGATCGCGGGTGACTTCGAGGTGTTGTTTCTGGTCCTTGCCGACGGGAACTTGGTTCGAGTCGTAGAGCAAGATGTCGGCGGCCATCAGCACCGGATAGGCGAAGAGTCCATGGTTTGGCGCGATGCCTTGTGCGGTTTTGTCTTTGTAGGAATGGCACTTCGCAAGCAGGCTCATCGGGCAGACGGTGGAGAGAATCCAGGCGAGTTCGTTCACTTCCGGAACGGCGCTTTGGCGGAAGAAAACAGCGCGTTGCGGATCAAGTCCGCAGGCGAGGAAGTCGATGGCCAACTCGCGCACGTTCTCACGCAGCGCGGCGGGATTTTGCGAGGAGGTCATCGCATGGTAATCCGCGATGAAATAGAAAGCCTCACCCTTTTCCTGGAGACGCACGGCAGGCTCCATCGCGCCGAAGTAATTGCCGACGTGGAGTTTTCCGCTGGGTTGGAGGCCGGTGAGGATGCGCATGGCGCGGAGCATGGATTCCGCCACCGCGCACGGTCAAGCGGCATGGTGGGCTATCATCCGCCTTCCCTTAAGAGTTTTTCACAGAATCATGGACAGCATAATCATTGAAGACCGGGACAATGGATTCCAGTGGTCATCAGAAATTTTCTGAAATGATTCTGCTGTCCATGATTCTGTCATCCTTCTTCGATTCCCCAGCACCAAAGCTGACTCAGAGTTCGGAAAACAAGGCGTCCACCATCTCCAAGCACTTGAGACCGGGCATGACGCTGAGGTCCATTTGGTTCATGACGTAGGCGAAGGAGATGCCGGTTTCGGGATCGCCGAGGCCGTGACTACCGCCTGCGCCGGGGTGGCCGAAGGCGGTTAGAGACGGGCCGTAGATATGGCGGAGTTTGTTTCCATCCGTATCAAGCGGATCCTGCTGAGCGCCGCAGGTGAATACGGTGGGACGCAGCAGCACGCGGTCTTCCGCCGATGAGCGCGGAGTGGCAAGCGCCTGTCGCACGCGCACCGGCAGCGGACTCTCGATGGAGCCGATGGCGGCCTGATAGAATTTCGCAAGCGCGGATGCAGTGCCCACACCACCGAGTGCGGGAAGTCCCGCCGACCATGCGCTAGGTTCGTTCATCTCGTGGATGGCGTGCAGCCCGCGCGGCGATGAGAAGGCACGGCGGGTGAAGGTGCCGGAGGTGGTGAGTTGTTTGTAAAAGGCGTCCGCGAGATCATCCTTGCTGGCCTTTCCCGGATAGAGGCGGGCGACACGCGGCCACTCGGACTCGGGCAGTCCAATCCAGAAATCGAGACCCAGCGGCGCGGCGATCATTTCCCGCCAATAGCCGCCGAGCGTGAGGCCGGTGAGGCGGCGCACCGGCTCGTCCACCAAGGCACCGAAGGTCCGTGGGTGATAGCCGTGTCCATCGCCTAACAGCCAGGAAGGCGTCTGCATTTCGATGGCCTCCACGACCTCGGCGTGTTCTAACACACTGGCGTGATGATCCAGCACGGCGAGTCCGCATTGGTGGGAGAGCAGGTGGTGAAACCGCGCCTCTGATACCGGAAACCGCGGCCACACTTCGCAGACGGGCGTTTCCTCGCTCAAGCCACGACTCGTAAGTGCTAACAGAAGAGTGGCGGCGGCAGGCACTTTGGTGGCGGAGTACACAGGCACGAGCGTATTCTCCGTCCATGGCCGTTGTTTCTCCCGCTCGCACCAGCCATGGCCGTGAGAATGGAGTTCCGCGCCATCCCACCAGATGCTGACAGAGGCTCCGAGTTCGCCGCGGTCCCTGAAGTTCCGCTCGAACACGTCCACCACCTTACCCAACGCCGAGGGACTGACCGCCATGCGGCGGTGTGGCCGATCCGGGCACCGCAGGCAATTCCGAAATCTCATCCGCCGATGAATCCGCCTGGTTTGCCGGGCCGTTCGATGACCATTCCTCGATCAAGCGAAAGACCACCGCCAGCAGCGTGGGGCCTAGAAAGACACCAACAAGTCCGAAGCCGAGCGCGCCACCGATCACACCGCAAAAGATCAGCGCGAAAGGCATCTTGCTGCCCTGACTGATCAGATAAGGACGCAGGAAATTGTCCACGCTGCTGATGCCGAGGAAGCCCCACAGCAACATGAACACACCAAGACCGGGCTTATCCTGCGCGAATAACCACAACGATGCCGGCAGCCAGATGAGCGGCGGACCGAAAGGCAACACCGCAAAGAAAAATGTCAGCACCGATAGCAGCACCGCGCCCGGCACACCTGCGATCCAAAAGCCAAGCCCTGCCACCAGCGCCTGCACGATCGCCGTGCCTAGGATACCGTAAATCACACCCCGCACGGTATCGCCCGCCACCTTGATGAGATGGCGGCCACGATCTCCGGCGAGTCGTTCCACCGCCACGCCGAGACGCACGGAGAGTTCATCCGAATCACGCAGCAGGAAAAAAGCGAGGAATGCGCTCAACAACACCTGCAACACACCCTGGGCCACCACTTTACCCGCAGTGAGCAACCATGAATACACATAGGTCAGGAAACTCCCCAGCAAGGCCACGATGTGGGAGGTGTCGATTTTCTTATCCCCTGCCGCAGTCGGTTCTTCTGTGCTGGGTTCTAGCTTGGGAGGAGCGGCTTCCTGCGGCTCCGTCACCTGTGAAAATGCATCTAACGGGACAGGTATTGCTTTCAGGGGAACATCCGCTTTTATCTCCTCCTTCTTTGCCCCTTTTTGCACCTGCTTCTCAAGCTGGTTCATCCAAGTCTTCCGGCCCTCTGCCAGTGTGGTCCAGTTTTCCTCCATCTGATCACCGAACACCGGCACCCGTGCCACCCATGCGGGCGGTTGATCGGGAATGGCCATGAACCAGTTGCGCGTGGCACCGGCGAGATCCTTGCCGTCTTGCGCGATGCTCACGCCGATGAGCGTCACCGGCCCGGCCAGCAAGACCGTCACTGTCAGCGTAACTAAACAAGCCGCCAGCGTGCGCGAGCCACGGAACCAGCGGGTGAACATGTGCTGCAGCGGATGCAACGAGTAGGCGAGGATGATCGCCCACATCAGCGCCGTCATGAACGGGCGCAGCACGAAAAAGCAGCCGATGAGCAGCAGCAACAACGCCAGCCCGCCGAGCAGTGGCTCGATTTTCCAGAACTTCCTTGTGCCGTTGCTTTCCATCCTCAAACGGAGTCTATCGGGTTTTCCGCCGCGCCGCCAGCGGGTTTCATGGAGAATTTGCACTCGCTCTAGTTTCACTGGCAATGACACGTCGGTTTGCAGACAGGATTGACGCATTTAAATGGAAAGTTTTCACCGCAAAGGCCGCAGAGAGGCGCAAAGGATTTTTGAAAAGTCTGGGATGAAACCGGTAGTTCAATCCGCAAACCGAAATTGAACCAGTAGAGTAGAGAGCAACGGGCGGCTTTCGCCAGTCCCGTTGCTCCCCCTCGTCGAACCGGACGTGCGGATTTCCCGCATCCGGCTCTCCTGCAAGCATTCCTCATAGGCGTTGGAATCCAAGTTCTTGTAGATATTGATAGTGGCTCATTCCTTTCGGGCGGTGGTATTTCCTTTGGCTGCGGCGGTTGAGGTGAGTCACCATCCGCTTGCGCGTGAAGTGACTCAAATCCCGGAACGCTTTGCGCGGGTAGCCG
>JANMLQ010000277.1:0-4235 GCA_031372635.1 Akkermansiaceae bacterium
CGTCTGCACCGCTCCTGGCTGGTTGTCGGTGCGGCGTTCGGTGACTTTCATGGCTGGGCGCAAGGAGTCTCTCGGGACAGAACTCCTTACGTCATTTGAAACGATGTGCCGCGCGGCTTCTCGCTGGTTGTCCGCGCGGCCATCTCAAAATTTTCTATTGGAACAAAACGATGCGCTCGGGACAGCACGGCGTTTTGTCAAAAACACGGACGTCCGCACCGCTCCTGGCTGGTTGTCGGTGCGGCGTCCGGTGACTTTCATGGCTGGGCGTAAGGAATCTATCGGGATAGAATTCCTTCCGTCATTTGAAACGATGTGTCGCGCTGCTTCAGGTGTGTTGTCGGCGCGCACATCGGATCTTTTCATCAACACACAGGACGCCGCGCTCGGGACAGCACGGAGTCTTGTGAATCCTACGGGTGCCTGTGCCGCTTCTGGCTGGTTGTCGGCGCAGGTGCCCGCTGATTTTTCGGAGACTGCAGACGCCGCGCGCTATCATCTGCCGGTTTTTCCCGCCGAATGCGCCGCATGGATGGAGGCCTCCGAAGGCCGCTTCATCATCGACGGCACTCTCGGCGGCGGCGGCCACAGCGAGCTTTTCCTCAAGGCCGGTGCCAACGTGCTCGGTGTGGACCGCGATCCAGAGGCTCTCGCACACGCGCGCGCGAGACTCGTGGAGTTCGGCGGACGTTTTTCTACTTGGGAGGGAAACTTTTCACAGCTCTCCGAAATCCCGGCGATCCGGCAAGGCGGGCTCGCCGACGGACTGCTGCTCGATCTCGGCGTTTCCTCGCGCCAGCTAGATTCCGCCGTGCGCGGCTTCTCCTTCATGCGCGAAGGCCCGCTCGACATGCGGATGGGTCCATCCAGCCCGCACACTGCTGCGGAAATCGTCAACGACTGGAGCGAGGCCGATCTTGTTAGAATCCTGTTCGAGTTTGGCGAAGAACCGAAAGCCCGCCGCATCGCATCGGCGATCGTAAAACAACGCGCCGTTCGGAAACTCGAAACCACACTCGAACTCGCCGCCTGCATTGAGGCCGCCGTTGGCCGTCATGGCCGCACCCATCCGGCGACCCGCGCGTTTCAAGCCATCCGCATGGCGGTGAACGAAGAACTGGAATCCCTCGCCGCCGCGCTCGCCGCCGCGCCGTCCGTTCTCAAACCGGGCGGTCGTCTGTTAGTTATCACTTTCCACAGTCTGGAGGATCGGATGGTGAAACGATTCCTGCGGCACCGCGCCACACCATTCCTGGATGATCCGGGGTGGCCCGAACCCCGGCCGAATCCGGATTTCCAATTCCAGCTTCTCGCCCGCAAAGCTATCACGCCCACTGCGGAAGAAACCTCCCTGAACCCGCGAGCCCGCAGTGCGAAACTGCGGGTTGCACGCCTTTTGGACCCCAAGCCATGAACCGCCGCCGCGACGAACCCAGGACTCCTGCCACCGTGCTCTTCTCGGTGATCCTCGCCTTCGCGATCATCGCCGCAGGTGGTGTGCTCCATGTCGTTTACAAGAACCGCCAGATCCGAATCACCCGCGAGATTGATGCCATCGACCGCCGCGTGGAGCAGGCAAGACTCGACATCCGCACCACCGAGATGCGCATGGACCAACTCCTCAACCGCTTCGTCATTCGCAAGCAGTTAGAGGAAAACGGCTCCAGCCTCAGGCCAATCTCCTTCAAAGCCGTCGAGGAGATTGATCCCGCGACTCCCGGCCGCCGCAGTGTCGCTTCCGCCGTTCCATAGCCAGTGAAATCCTCGTTTCAAACCCGCTGCATTATCCTGTGCTCGATCCTGGTGATCGGGCTCAGTGTGCTTTCGGGCAGACTGGTCCAGATCCAGCTCGTGGACCGCCATCGCTATGCGGAGAGTTCTCGCAAAGCCTTCCATCGCATCGAAAAACTTCCTGCCATCCGTGGAATGATCGTCGATCGCCGCGAGGAGCCGCTTGCGAAAAGCATTCCCGTCTCCACCGTCTTCATCGACAGGAATCACCTCGAAGATCCAAAGCTCGCCGCCTACGGCCTCGCCTATCAGGAAGCCAGCGCCGAAGCCGGCTGGGACGATCTCGAACCCACCGCCCGCAGCCGCCGCATCAACGGCATCCGTGGTGACATTCTCGCGCGCGATACCGCCGAGTCCATTGTTAGAAAACATCTTGCCTATGCCGTTGGCGTGCTTGCCCGTCCGCTCGGCATGCGCCGCGAGGAGCTTCGCGAGAGGATCGAAACCAGCAAGGGCACCTGGTTTCCCATCGCCAAGGATCTGCCAGAAGACGTCGCTGACAATCTCCGCGACACCGTGGACAAGCATTGGATTCAGGGCTTCGAGTTCCAGAATTCCATCAAGCGCTGGTACACCGCTCCGAACCTTGCCACGCACCTGTTAGGCTTCACCGGCGAGGTCGAGGAAAACGACGAGAATGGCAAACCGCTAACCCGCGTCGTCGGCCGCTTCGGGGTAGAATACTCGATGGAGTCGTTTCTAGCAGGTCGCGATGGATGGCGCGAGCACTGCCGTGATGCACGCGGCTTGGTGGTTCCCGGAAACTCCGCCAGCCTGATGCCTCCGCGCGCCGGTCTCAACGTCCAGCTCACTATCGACATGGGCCTTCAAGCGATCGTCGAAGAGGAACTCGACAAAGGCCTTACCGAGTCCGTCTCGCAGCGTGGTGCCGTTGTCCTGATGGATCCCAAGACCGGCGAGATACTTGCGATGGCAAGCCGCCCGCACTTCGATCTGAACCACAAGGAGAACATCGCGGAGAACGGCTACAACTATGCCATCCAGTCCATCTACGAGCCGGGATCAACGATCAAAATCGTAGCGACATCTGGCGCACTCAACGAAGGACTGGTCACGCCTTTCACCTCGGTCTTCTGCTACAATGGTTACTACCAATCCGGCCCGGTCATCGTCAGAGACGATCACCCCGCTGGCTCGCTGACGTTTGAAGGAGTGCTTCAAAAATCCAACAACAACGGCACCTACAGCCTCGCTCGTCAGCTCGGATCGAAGCGTTTCTATGATTACCTGAAACGCTACGGATTCGGCCGTAAGACCGGCATCCAGCTCAGCGGCGAAAGCGCGGGGAGCGCCCGCAATACTAACAACGAAGTGGATTTTTCACGCGCCTGTTTTGGCTACGCCACCAGCGTCACGCCGTTGCAGCTCACCTGCGCTTATTCAGCCATCGCCAGCGATGGCAAGCTGCGCAAACCACACATCGTGAAATCCCTCGTCGCTAATGACGGGACTGTCGTTGAGCGTTACCAGCCGGAAGTCGTCAACGAGGTGCTCAAGCCGAAGACCGCGCAGAAGATGCGCACGGCGCTGCAAAAAGTCGTCATGATCGGCGGCACCGCCACGCAAGCGGCGGTTCCTGGTTTCAACATTGCAGGCAAGACCGGCACCGTTGTGAAACACAACCCGAAGGGCGGCTACCTCAATGGCAAATACATCACTTCCTTCGTCGGCATGATGCCTGCCGAAGATCCTGCGTTCGTTTGCCTCGTCGTGGTCGATGACCCGCGCACCACCAAGGTGAAACTCTACGGCGGCACCATCGCCGGCCCGATTTTCGGGCGCATCGCAAAACGCGCGGCGGACTACATGAACTTGCAGCCCACCGACCCCATCACTCCTCCGCTCGCCACTGCCCGATGATTCTCCGTGATTTGGTTTCCTGTCTTTCCCGCGTCACGGTTTCTGGACCGACTGATGCGGACGTTTCCGTTCTAACCGCTTCCTCGCGCGAGGTCGTGCCGGGCTGTCTGTTCGCAGCCATTCGCGGCACTACCATCGACGGTCATCGTTTCATCAACGATGCGCTCGCCGCCGGTGCCAACGTCATTCTCGCCGAGTCCGCGCCGCCTGCCGATGCGGACCGTGCGATCTCATGGCTGCATGTGCCGGACAGCCGCGAGGCGCTTTCCGCCATCGCCTCCACACTCGCGGGTCATCCATGGGCGGATCTCGCAGTGGCGGGCGTTACCGGCACCAATGGCAAGACCACCACCACCTTCCTCATCCATCACATCATGCGGACCGCATGGCATCGCGCTGGAATGTTAGGAACGGTCCTCCTAGATGACGGCGAAGTTTCCGGGCCTGCAAAACACACGACACCAGGCTCCATCGAGCTTTCCGCACTGTTCGCGCGCATGAAGGACAACGGCTGTCGCGGTGTGGCGATGGAAGTTTCCTCGCATGGCATCCATCAGAAACGC
>JANMLQ010000296.1:0-17996 GCA_031372635.1 Akkermansiaceae bacterium
AAAAAGGCGCGGGAGGGATTGGTTAGGGCGTGCATGAGCCATCAGGGAGCGGGTTTTGAATCTGAAAAATGGAAGGACGCTTCGCGGATTTACCGGCGAACGATGGGCCTGGCGCTTGGTCGGAAAAGCGGCAAGGCGGAGTTGGGCCACAGCCCCATGGTGACGAAGAACACCGAGGAAATGCTGGCGTCCAAGGACAACGAGACGGTTCTACCAGACATGCGAATGGCAGGGATGCTGCATCATCGGGTGCGGTATTTTACTGATGGAGCGGTGATCGGCAGCAAGGCTTTCGTGAACGAGGCGTTCACAGCAGCACGGGATCGATTCACGGAAAAACGCAAGGACGGTGCGAGGCGGATGCGGGGAAGTGGTGCATCTGCGGCAGGCACATTGTGGTCAATGAGGAACCTGCGCGTAGGCATCACCTGAAAGAGAACGGATGGAAACCGTAATAGAAAGCGGCGCGGATACGTGTTTCAGGGGCGTTTCAAGACCGTGCCTATGATGGGACAAAGCAAAAACATCCTAGCGAGGAATGGGTTTCCCTGAAAGATCCGCTCGCAGCCCTTGGTATGCGCCATTTCCCATGAAAGCCACTATCGCCGCCGCCTCCATGCTGCTCGTTTCCCACACCGCATCCTTGTCTTCCGAACCGGATCACGTCCGCTATCCAGGAAAGGGAAAACACGTGGTCCTCATCGCCGGCGACGAGGAATACCGTTCCGAAGACTGCCTGCCGATGTTGGGGAAAATCCTCTCCCGCCATCACGGCTTCAACTGCACGGTGCTGTTCTCCGTTTCATCAGATGGCGTGATCGACCCCAATGCCGGCACCAGTCTGACGCATCCAGAGGCACTCGATACAGCCGATGCGATCATCATGCTCATCCGTTTCCGCAAGTGGCCGGATGAAACGATGGCAAAATTCGACACAGCGATGAAACGCGGCGTGCCCGTCATCGGCCTGCGCACGAGCACCCATGCATTCCAGTTGCCTGGCACCAGCGCCTTCAAGTCATATAATAGCTTCGGCAAAGACGTGCTCGGCGAGAAGTGGGTGAGTCATTGGGGAAACCACAAGGTCGAAGCCGGCAAAGGCGTCATTGAGCCAGCCAACGCCACGCATCCCATCCTCCGCGGAGTTACCAATGTCTTCTTCGACTCCGATGTTTACGAAGCCGCTCCTCCCTCCGACGCGAAGATCCTCATGCGCGGTCAAGTTCTCAAAGGCATGACTCCCGCCGATCCACCCGCGCAATACACCAAGAAACGCGCCGACGGCGGCGAGCAGGACATCAACGACCCAATGATGCCCATCGCATGGACCCGCGAGTTAAAAACCCCCGATGGCAAACCGCACAAAATCTTCACCACCACCACCGGCGCTGCCACCGATCTAACGAACGCAGACCTGCGCCGAATCATGGTGAACGCCGTCTATTGGGCCATCGGCCTCGATGTGCCCGCCAAGGCCAAGGTGGACATCGTCGGCGAATACGAGCCGCTGATGTATGGCTTCGGCACCTTCCGCAAAAACGTCAAACCCTCGGCGCACAATCTGTGAGGATTCCATTCATAAACCCTCTTCATTCGCGTTGATTCGCGTCCATTCGTGGTTAAAAAAATCCCTACCTTCATCACCCTCGCTTCAAGTCTGGAATTTCCGACTTCCCCTCCCCCGGCATCCTTTCTTCACTGATCCTAATGAGCGACAAAATCACCCTCAAACCCTCCATCGGCCTCGGCGTCGTCCCCACTCATCTGCGCTTCGTCGGCTGCCTCGTGCCCGATGATGCGGGCCGCTACCCGCGCGACGAATCCGGGGAAATCCGCATCATCACCGGCATGCGCGAGTTGTGCGCCGCCTCTCGCGTTCCGATGAACTGCGTGCAGATCTCCGTGTTTCCAGGCTGCGACGATGGCGATCTCGACGAGATGATCACCAAGCTCCGCGCGCTCGGCCTCGACGTCGATCTCATCATGATGCTCGGCGGCGTCGATCCGAAGAATCCGGCGGACGAGGACGGAGTTGTCGCGCAGTTGCTGCCATCGGTGAAGGCAGCGAAGAAACATGGCATCGGCACGGTTTCCTCGACCTCAATCGACGTCTGGATGGCACCAGAAGGAACCGGGCTTTCAGGGGCGGCTTTCGACGCGGCCGTGGCACAAAACGTCAAAGTCCACCTGCGCGTCATCGAAGAAGCCGGTCTGTTAGATTCCTCTGTGCAAAGCTGGCACATCGAGTTCCTCCGCCCCGGCGAGTTCCAAACCTTCACCCACATCGACCGCGGCCGCGCCTACGTCCAAGCCGCCAACGCCGCGCTCGGAAAAAAATTCTTCAAGCTCATCGTTGATGCCGCGCATTGCGGAAACTCCGGCCTCAGCATCGAACAAAACATCGCCACCATCCGCAGCCTCGGCGAGAGCGACCAACTCGGAGCTTTCCACGCCACGCCGCCGACCACACGCGGCTGCCTCACCACCGACAACGGCTGGATCGGCGCACTGCTCGCCGCCGCTGCCGCCACTGGCAAGTTGGAAAAAGTATATGTCGAGATGTTCCATCACGAAGACGCCGCGCTCCAACCGCTGCGCGATCTCGAACCCGGCTTCGGTGTCGATACTCGTGATGGCCGCAGTTACACAGAAACCGTAGCCGATGGCCTCGCCGACATCGCCCACCGCCTCAACAACTTCCTCGCCCGCGGCATCCTGAAATACTGACGCCATGCATCCGGTCCACGGCGAAAACTCCTATCAACTCACCACACCGGAGCTGGATCTGAGCGTCACCGCCCGCGCCGGGCACATGGCTCCCGTAGTCTTCCACCTGCCGGGCCGCGATGTTTCGCCATACGCGCTCGCTCCGTGGCAGCCCGCCGAGTTTCCCGAACTCCCGCCGCTTCTATCAGTCCTGCGTGGCGACTTCTTCTGCCTCCCTTTCGGAGGACAAACCAACGGCCCGCCCCACGGCAATCCCGCCAACGCGGAGTGGTCGCAGGTTTCACAAAACGAGCGCTCCATCACGCTGCGACAGCACGCCTCGGACACCGGCGCGTCCATCGAAAAAACCATCTCAACGAGAGCCGGCCACCACGCGGTCTATGCCGAGCACCGCATCTCCAAACTCGATGGCGATTACAACTACGGCACCCATCCGATTCTCGATCTATCAGCTAGCACCGGCCGTGTATCCGTCAGTCCCTTTCGCTACGCCTCCGTCTTTCCCGGTTTCTTCTCCGATCCTGCGAATGGCGAAACCCAAGCTCTCAAACCCGGCGCCGAGTTCACCAATCTAACATCCGTGCCGCTCGCAGCCGGAGGCACCACCGATCTCACCCGCTATCCCGCCCGCCCTGGCAACGACGACCTCGTCATGATGGTCAACGCGCCAACCACAGCGGGGCAACCCTTCGCATGGTCCGCCGTCGTGTTCGATGGTTATGTGTGGCTCGCATTGAAAAACCCGGTGAATTTCCCCGCCACCCTGTTCTGGATTACCAACGGTGGACGAAGCGCCGCGCCATGGAACAAACGCCACATCGGTCGTATCGGCATCGAAGAAGTCTGTTCTTACTTCAGCCACGGCGTCGATGAATCGCGCAAGAGTCCCCTCGCCCATCTCGGCATCCCAACCGTGCGCCGCTTCCGCTCCGATGAAACCGTTTCGCTGCGAATGATCCACGCCGTCGCGCCCGCTCCGGAAAATTTCGGCAGGGTCGTGAACATTCGTCCAGCCGATCGGTTTTCCGTTGTCATCACCGGCGAATCCGGCAAGGAAATCACCGTCCCCGTCGAGTGGGACTTCATACTCTCTCAATCAACCTCCAATCCATGAGCCATCCCCTGACCACCAACGACCTCACCACCACATCGAAAAACCTCAAGCCCCTCATCGACGGCCACCTTGAGGACACCGGCGGACTGCTGCGCCTCTCGCCCACATGGGTGCCGCGCTCGTTTCTCCAGCCCGGCCTGCGCATCAAGCTCCACCCGGATGATACTTATGCCTACGGTCTTTCGCGTGGTGGCATCGACGAGCGCTGGTTCGGCTCCACCACCGAGACCGCCAACGACGGCCGCGCATCCGATGAAGGACTCTCCTATGTCATCGTCGGAAACGAACGCTTCACCCTGCGTGAGGCCATCGCCGAGAGCGGCGCGGGCATCATCGGCAAGGCGCTTTGGGACAAGTATTCCAAATGGCCGGTTTACTCGAAGTTCTTCGATAACATGGGCCCCATCCCGCACCACATGCACCAGAGCGCCGCGCAAGCCGCGCTCGTCGGACAAGAAGGCAAACCCGAGAGTTATTACTTCCCGCCGCAGCATAACAACGTCGGCAACAATTTCCCCTACACCTTTATGGGCTTCGAACCCGGCACCACGCGCGACCAAGTCCGCAAGTGCATCGCGGACTGGCACAAGGGCGACAACGGCATCCTCAACCTCTCCAAAGCCTACAAACTCAAACCCGGCACCGGCTGGCTCATCGACCCCTGCATCCTCCACGCCCCCGGCTCGCTCTGCACCTACGAACCGCAGTGGGGTTCCGATGTTTTCGGCATGTATCAAAACCTCGTCGAAGGCCGCGAAGTCCCATGGTCGCTGCTCGTGAAAGACATGCCCAAGGACAAGCAACAAGACATCGACTTCATCATCGACCAGCTCGATTGGGAAAAGAACACCGACCCGAATTTCAAAGACAACCATTACCTCGAACCCGTCACCGCAGAAAAAGGCGAAGGTTATCACGACAAGTGGATCGTCTATGGCAAAGTCGATGGCTTCCAATACTTCACCGCCAAGGAACTCACCGTTGAGCCAGGCCAAACCGTCACCATTAAAGACAACGGCGCATACTCGCTCATCGTCGTCCAAGGCGAAGGCTTCGCCAACAAACTCCGCCTCAACTGCCCGAAACTCCTGCGTTTCAACGAGCTCTCCAACGACGAGTTCTTCTGCACCGAATCCGCCGCCCAACAGGGCGTCACCTACAAGAACACCTCCCTCACCGAGCCTCTCGTCGCGCTGCGCTACTACGGGCCGGAAATGAATCCCAATGCCCCGGCGATGGGGGCGCATAAGAATCCGTAGGTTGAACTCACTCCGCGCAATGAAATCCCCCTCACCCCACCAAGCGGCAACGCCAAAGAGCACGCGCCGCCACTAGTAGGCTGTAAAATCTAGTTTCGCGGATGCGGCGCTTGGAAAAGCGCCGGTCTTGAAATGGCGACTTGATAGGTCGCCACTCCTTGGGCTGGGAGATGAATATCGTGACAGGTTGTCCCTGCCACGGGCTCGAACAGGTTGTTCCAGCTACGGATTTTTACTCCTTTGGCAGCGCTCGGCATTTTTGGGGCTTCCTTTTGTAAATCCAGCTCCTTGGCGGCTTGATTTTTTAAAAAACTTTACAATCCGGGAAGCAGAGATTAAAAAATTCATGCTGTCCCGCAATGAAAACACACCACTACACCCGAGTCATCGCGGTGGCCTGCACTGTTGCCCTATCATCCTGTGCAAGCCCACCCGTGCCCACCCGAATCGCCGTTTCGGCACCTCTGAACCCTGACGCTTCGCACCCGAGTCGTCTGCTAAATGAGGTCAATTCCTACCGCGCTACCAAAGGGAAAAGCGCACTCCAGCGCCACACCGGCCTGGATCGCCTCGCCCAAGAACACTGCGAATACCTTCGCAAGCACCGCGGGACTTTCCAGTTGAATGGGAAAAATGTGAGCCACATCGGCTTCGACGGACGTGCGCTCGTCGCCCGTGAACGCTATCAGATGGCCAACGTCAGCGAGAACGTCGCCGCCGCAAGGCACCCCGGCAGGAATCCGGCACCCTTGATGGTGGAACTCTGGAAAGGCTCCAAAGACCATCACAAAAACATGCTCGAAGACTGGACCCACACCGGAATCGGCGTGGTGGTGGATTCGGACGGCATGGTCTTCGCTACCCAGCTTTTCTCCACTGTCAGCAATTCCCAGATGTCCACCCGGGAACGCTTCAACCATTTCTAACCGTGCCGGATCTGGCCTTTGAATCCGCCCTCCATTCCCGCGGCCTGCAACGGATCGCAGGAGTGGATGAGGCGGGACGGGGGCCGCTGGCTGGTCCAGTGGCCGCCGCCGCCGTGATTCTGCCGCCCGGTTTCTCCTGTCCGGGTTTGGATGATTCCAAAAAAATCTCTGCCGCGAAACGAGAGGCTCTTTACTCGCGCCTGAGTGAAGATGCCCGCATCATTTGGGCGGTGGCGACAGCAGACTGCGGAGAAATCGACCGTCTCAACATCCTGCGAGCGACTCATCTGGCGATGCGCCGTGCGGTGGAATCCTTGGCCGTGCCACCAGACCACTGCCTGATCGATGGTCTGCCGGTGCGGGATTTCCCATTTCCCTACGATGCGATTGTAAAGGGCGATGGACTCTCGCTTTCGATCGCCGCTGCGAGCATCATCGCCAAAGTCACTCGAGACCGGATCATGCGCGAGCTGGATCGGGAGTTTCCAGAATTCGGCTTTGCGAAGCATCAAGGATATGGCACCAAGGCACATCTTGAAGCGCTTCGGATACACGGCCCTTGCCGCCATCATCGTCGCTCGTTTCAGCCGGTGGCTCAACTCTCCCTGCCGCTTGACGGAGCCTGACGGAACGGCCCGCAGCCGTGCTTGGCTGGGAAGTTATGGCGAGCATGTGGCCGTGGATTGGCTGCGTTCAAAGCAATGTAAAATCCTCGCTCGCAACTTCCGTGGTCCGCACAAAGGTGAGGTGGACATCATCGCCCGCGACGGCAAGCTGCTGCTCTTCGTGGAGGTAAAAACCCGGCGCGAGGGCGCGAAGATCCGCCCGCTAGACGCCGTGGACCGGAGCAAGCAGGCCTTGATCACGCGCGGCGCAGACGCATGGCTCAAACAACTCGGCACACGCGACATCCCCTGGCGTTTCGACGTCATCGAGGTGCATGTGGAGGACGGCAGGAAACCGCGCGTGAATCAAGTGAGGGACGCGTTCTAACAATGCTGGCTTGCCACCTGATCGGACTTGCGCACGCTACCACCGCCCACCATCTTCAACGGGCCTTACACATGGATAACACAGGGGAAACGATGGCATGGTTGGCACGGCGGGACGGCAGCGTGGTCATCGGCCATGGCCCCTTTGAGTCAGCGGCGGCCCCACCGTTAGATGGAGTGGCGTTTCATGTGCAGGACTTCAGCCTGGGGGATGCCGCGCCGTGGAAGATACCGAGCCGCATCGAGCGCCTAAGCACACAGGAACTCTCTGTTAGGTTTGGCGGCAGCCCGCAGCTCGAATGCATTTGGAATCCGCTGGATGCCGGGCCGTTTTCCGGTGTCTTCCAGGAAATCATGATGTCCATTCATGGCGGGGTTTTTGAGAAAACCGTGCCCGTGGTGACGGAAACAGGCCTCGCCAACATGCCGCCGGGGCCTGCAATCATCAGTGCGATGGCGCGCCAGCCCGCGCCGCTCTATTCCTACGGCTGGGTGAATCCGGATTCCGGATTCGCGGGAGCCACGCCGGAGTTGTTGTTTTCACTCGATGGCACGAAGCTCGAAACCATGGCACTGGCAGGCACGGCGAGGAGTGAAGATCGCGATGTCTTCGCAGTGGATGAGAAGGAAATCCGCGAGCACGAATACGTCGCACAGACGCTCGTTTCCAAGCTGTTGGAATTCGGAAAACTGGAGCGGCGTTCTCGTGAAATCCTCGAACTCGGGCCGATCGTGCATTTTCTAACCATGATCCGGGTGGATCTCCATACGCACATGACACCCGATGATCTCGTTCACCGGCTACACCCGACACCGGCGCTTGGTCCCCTGCCCCGCACCGATGGAACGATTGAGCGGCTGCTGGAATGGCGGGCACGACTCGGCTGCCCTGCAAGTTTCGGCGCTCCCTTCGGGCTGTGGGATGGCGGTCGTTTCGATTCCGTCGTCAGCATCCGCGGCGTATGGTGGAAAGGCCAGCAGATGAGCATTCCGGCAGGCTGCGGCATCATTGAGGCCAGCCGTCTCGTCAACGAATGGCGGGAACTGCGCCTCAAACGCGAGGCGGTCAAACGCTTCCTAGAACTGCCTTAATCCGCTGGTTTTCGGAAAAAACCAGCCGCCCGATGCGCGCAATTTTTATCACGGTTTAGACTTTTGTTAAAAAAGGTTGATTATTTTTCAAAAACCTTCAGTCTCCATCCGTATTGCCTTTCTGGATGAACCCGCCCCAATATCAACCTCGTCCGTTTATCGGTGGAATCCTGGCGCTTGCAGCGTTCGCCCTGCCATCGCGCAGCGAGGCCGCAGCGCCAGCCCAAGTGGTCAATCCAATCGCCAGAGTTGCCCGCATATTTGATCCACAACTCGTTAATATTGAGGATCGGGTGGCTTGGCTTGACAGCAAGATTTCGACCTACGCCGAGCACTGCGAGTATCCACTCAAGGTGGGTCTCGGCTACCGTGGTGGGCGGAACAAACCAGGTGAACCTGATCCGTCGATCCTGCTGGACCTCGGGGCCGAATATCCGCTTGAAAGCATTTTCCTCGTCCCCGCCCAGCGGGAATTTTTGGAAGATTCCGGAATTTTCCCGAAACGTTTTACTCTGGAACTCTCGAATCGCGCGGATTTCACCCAGCGTACGATTCTTTACACGTCGGGAAATCTGGCGTGCCCACCGCCGGATGGCGTCCCGGTTCTTTTCAAAGCCAAAGATACCGCACGTTACGTGAGGCTGACCGTCCAGGAAGGCCACAACAAGGGAACCACCGACCTGTTCGGAATATCCGAATTCGTGGTCATCTCCAAGGGCGAGCCGATTTCATTCGGCGCGACCGTGACGACGCTCGGCGGTCTTGACATCCCCGGCATCTGGTATCCGGAGGCACTCACCGACGGTCGCACGCCGCTGGGCATCTGGCAGAATGGCGGCAAGCCGAAAATTGAACCTGGTGACGCCGTGATGGTTTCCAGCACGGATGAGACCACTACTTGGACCGTCACGCTGGATCAGGCCGCGCCGCTGGACCGCATCGTCCTGTTTCCCTATCAGGTGAACCGTTCCTTCGAGGCCTCCGTTTTCCCCGAGTCCATGACCATCCGGCTGGAGTCTGGAGACGGCAAGGAAGAGACCGTCTTCGAGTGGACCAATTCCCTCTCCGGCGCCAGCCACCTGACGCCGCTGGTGATTCCGCTTAAGGAAAAATCCGCGCGCACCATGCGACTGACCGCCACCCGCCCGTGGACGATGGGAGACCGTAAAATCCACGCGCTTTCGGAAATCGAAATCTGGTCCAATGGCCGCAATCTGGCGAAAAACCTGCCCGTCTCGCGCGAACATGCGGGGCGGAACTCCACGGTCGCCACTCTCACCGATGGCTTCAGCTCGGAGAAGGAAATCATTCCCGTGGGCATCTGGCTCAGTCAACTTCAGGAACGCGGGCGGATCGAAAAAGAACTGACTTCGCTGCGCCCCATGCATCGCCAGTTAGCCTCACAAAGCGAGCTAAACGCCACCTGGGGATCTGCCGTGATCCTCGGCCTCACCTTCCTCATTCCCGTCTTCATCGTCGAGCGCCGCAGGCTGATGTCCAAGGAACAGCTCGATCTGATCCGCAAACGCATCGCCTCGGATCTGCATGACGACATCGGCAGCAATCTGGGCAGCATTTCCCTGATCGCACGCACGGCCCGCAAGGATCTCGTTCGTCTGCACGGCCCGGAAGAGATCGCCGAAGACCTCGGCGAGGTGGAAACCATCGCCCGTGAGAGTTCGCTGGCGATGCGCGACATCGTGTGGCTGTTAGAGCGCCGCCAGGACTCGATCGGCGATCTCGTCCAGCGCATGCGTGAAACAGCCAATCGCCTGCTTCGCGAAATCCACTTCACTGTCGAATGCGAGTCTAACAAAACTGCTGCGAAACTCTCGCTCGATGCGAAACGCCACCTGTTCCTGTTTTACAAGGAAGCCATCCACAACGTGCTGAAACATTCACACGCCAACCGCGTCAGCATCCGGCTTTGGGATGAGGACGACAAACTGGCGCTGGAAATCGTGGACAACGGCGTCGGCATCCCGTCAAAGGACGGTGAGAGCCCGGCGACTGTCAACAAGCTCCAAGACCGCGCGCGCGTGCTGGATGGCCACCTCCAGATCGCAACCTCCAAGGATACCGGAACCAGCATCAGGCTTCTGGTCAAACGCTCTCACCTCACCAACCACCCCGCCATGCCATGATTGCTGTAGCCACCACCACCATCTGGATTCTTGAGGACCACGAAGTCTTCGCCAAACAAATCCGCCGCCTGATCGGAGCCGAGGAAGACCTCGTCTGTCCTCATCATTTCTCCTCCGCAGCGGAACTTTACGACAAGCTAAAGTTCACCAACGAGCGGCCCGACGTGATCCTGCTGGATCTCGGACTCCCCCGCAGGAACGGCCTCGAAGTGCTCGGCGACATCCGCAAGATCATGCCGGAAGTAAAGGTCATCATCCTCACCTCCTCCGATGATCGCGAGAAAGTCTATCGCGCGATTTGCAACGGCGCTTCCGGCTATCTGCTCAAGACCGCCGATCCAGACGACATCCTCAGCGGCATCCGCGATGTGGTTCACGGCGCGTCCGCTCTCAGCAGCCCGATCGCCAAGATGATTCTGGAAGGGTTCTCGCGTTACGGCCCGGTCGAGGAAATCGAACCTCTGACCAACCGAGAGGAAGATGTCCTTCGTTACCTAGTGAAGGGACTAATCAAGAAGGAAATCGCCGAGCAACTTGGCATTTCCCAGCACACCGTGGACATGCACTTGCGCTCGGTTTACCGGAAACTGCATGTGCGCTCGCAGACGGAGGCCGTCTCCAAGGCGCTGCGCCAAGGTCTGGTCTGATTTTCAGCGAATTGGAGTTCGCAAACAAAAACCCCCGGTCTGCGTAATGCGGACCGGGGGTTTTTCATGAAAGCGTATCAGGCAGCTCTATCAGGCTTCCTTCTCTTGCTCCGCCTGCTCGCCGGCGTCCACCGAGATGGTAAGAGTGGTGGTGACCTGCGGGTGGAGCTTGATGGTGACCTCGGTCTTGCCGGATTTTTTGACGGGCTTCTCAAGCTCGATGGCGTGGCGGTCGATGACGATGCCAGCGGCTTCGAGTTCCTTGTGGATGTCCATGCTGGTGACGGAACCGAACGCCTTGCCACCTTGGCCGGTGGAGAGGGTGAACTTCGGCTTGAGCTTGGAGATCTTGGTGGCGATTTCTTGGAAGGCGACGATTTCCTCAGCTTCGCGGCGCGAGCGGGCGGCCTTGAGTGCCTCCACATGGCGGAGGTTGGAGCGGCTTGCCTCATAGGCTTTGCCTTGGGGAATCAGGAAATTGCGGGCGTAACCGGCGCGGACTTTGACGACGTCCGCTTCGGCACCTAGGCCTTCGATTTTTTCTTTGAGGATGACTTGTGCGTTGGCCATGGGAATCAGTGATAAAGGTTCGTTTGGGGGCGGGGATTTAGGCCGCGTGTAAAATCGAGTCAAGAAGAATGAACCCGTTTTCCGGGCACGTCCGGATTTTTCCCAAGTCCGAATCATTGGCTGCCTTGGACTGAAGTTGCCGCCTGGGGAATTGCGGCTATGATCCGCGCCATGCGAATGAATCCCCGATTGAGGGAAAGGGTGGAAATGATGACGCCGCCTCTGCCATGGGACCGCGCCCGCTGGACGGTGATGGAGGGACCGTCGGTGGTTTTACTGCACGGCCTTTGGCGCGGCTGGCGGGCCATGGAACCACTCGCCCGCGCCCTCCGCAGCGAAGGTTTTGCAACACTGAACATCCCCTACCCAAGCACCCGCCTGCCGATTCCGGCACTCGCGGATCATGTCCGCCGGGAAGTGGAAAAAATCGCGAATCGCGGGCCGGTGCATTTCATCACGCATTCGCTCGGTGGAATCGTCGCGCGCCTGATGCTGTCCGGGCCGCTGCCATGGACACCCGGCCGCTTGGTGATGCTGGCCCCGCCGAATGCTGGCAGCGAGATTGTCGATTGGTCCGCCGGAAAGCCCTTGATTCGGCGGCTGCTCGGGCCTGCGGGACGGGAGCTGTCCAGCAACGGCCTGCCATCCGCGCTGCCCGCCTTGCCTGAGGGAATGGAGGCCGCCGTGATCATGGGCAACCGCAGCTCGATCCCCGCGTTTAAAAAACTGCTGGAAAAGGACAATGACGGCATCGTTTCCGCCTCAAGGGGGAAAATCGACGGACTGCGGGGCTATTCGGTGATTGATGCCGATCACACCTTCATCCAGGTGCATCCTGACGCGATCCGGCTGTGCTTGGGATTTCTGAAAACGGGAAGCTGGGACGCTTAGTTCTGGAGCTGGCCGAGCGGCTTTTTCTGGAATTGTTCGTCACGCAGTTTGCGCAGGTATTCGAGGTAGCGTTGCTGGGCTTCCAGATCCGGGTTGTTGGCGGCGGGAGAATCCTGACCGTACTTTTTCCATGGCCCGAATGGAACCTGCCCAGGCTCGACAAAACGCCAGTGAACTTTGTCGCCTGACTTCAGACCGAGGTAATCGCGGATCGAGGGCGAGAGGTCGATTCCTGCCGCGCCGTTCTGTTTCGTCTTCGGCGGCTTTTTTCCGAACACGAATTCCCAGTCATCCGTTTCCCAAGGTCCGCAGTCCTCCCACTGGCCGTAACAACTGCGCCCACCCCGATAAATTTGGATCCAGCGTCCTTTGCAGACCGTTTGGCCGGGTTCCGGTCGCATCCGGGAAAACCATGGGATCACCCGCGAAGCCTCGGGTTTGTGGGTGCCGTAACCCTGAATGTCATTGTATGGCAGCGCGATGTAGAACGGGTTGAGTTTCGGAACGAACTTCTTTGGCCGGAATTCCCCAGTGGTATGATTCGCGATCCGGCTCGCTGGCTCGGGATCATCGTAGCCGCCGAAATTCGCCGACCAATGCTGATCCCAAGACGATTTGTTGTTAGGCGTAGGGTTGCGATCGGATGGCATCTCGCCGACCCAGAAAATCGTGCAGGTCACATGTTGCTTCCACGGGTAAAGAAATCGCGCTGCTGTATCGACCGGCCGCACTGGATCCATCGGGCGGCTGCCGGTAGGCACAACCACTCGCGGAACCACCGGCTTGTTAGAAGCGGTCTGCCCGATAGCCATCGCCGCACCCGCCATGAAACAGGCAACGACGAATCTACAGATCAATGATTGGCGGGCCATGGGTCATCCTGCACCGCGCACCAAGCGGCGAACGATACAGGAGAGTTGAATGATGCCGCCCGCCGTGCAAGCCAAAGGTCAAACACCTGATCTTGCGGTAGATCTCAGCGTTTGCGGCGCAGTAGGAGCAGTCCTGAAAATGCGGCCAGCATCAGCGAACCCGGCTCAGGAACGACATTCCAAGACACCACATCCTGACGACCTGAATGGGTCAGGTAAGTCAACGCCACCGGGCTGAAGTTATTCACGTTCGCGAGGTAGGTGTTTGCCAGATCGGCAGTGGACTGGCTGATCGGCGTGGTGATCCGGACATTACCATTCAGCAGGGACGGACTGGACAGGCTTTCGGTGGTGATTTCCCAAATTGCCCACTGCACCGCTGCAGCTTCCTGCGCATTTTGGGAGGAGGCGAGATAGCCACCGATCAAACGAGCGATGGTATTGGAATTTCCCAACTGCGAGATGTCCTGCACCTGGTAAATCAGCGACTCACCGTAAGAGATCGACTGCAAAGGCTCGACGCAGAACGCATCGAATTCCGTGAAATTAAGCACTCCAGAGGGGTAATCCTGGATGAAACTGCCGTTATCAAAGGTTCCGTTTACCGACAACACGGGGCTTACGTCAACAAGCGTGGCGGGGATACTTTGGGCGTTCGTCTTGGCGGCAGCCAACGCGGCTACAAGCGAGATCGCACAGATCAACAATTTGGTCGTTTTCATGGGGGGATGGGGGAGGCCGCACTCTGGGGGGAGCGGGAGGCCGCACTCTGCCTTCTCAGATACGTGACTTCAAGGTTTCCGAACCTCTCACTGGAAACACGCACCAACTCAAACGTAAGTCGTTGTTTTCCATGATTTTAGAACCACTCACGCGATAACGTAGGCATCCACTTGAATCTCAAGATCGGTTAATTAACCTGCACATCCCGCTCTTGCGATCCGGCGGATATCGGTCTATGGCTACGCCTCTCATGCTCCTGCACTTCTACAAAATGAACGGCGCCGGCAATGACTTCATTGTCATCGACAACCGCGACCTCTCGATCTCGCTCGATACCGAAACCATCGAAGCCCTCTGCGACCGCCACCGCGGCATCGGTGCGGACGGGCTGCTCGCAGTGGAACCCGCCGAGAAGGGCGCGGATTTCAAGTTTCGCTATTACAATGCCGACGGCGGCGAGGCCGAAATGTGCGGCAATGGCGCACGTTGCTTCGGCCGCTTCACCGCTCACCTCGGCGAGCAAATCCCCGACCGTGTGACCTTTGAAACCATCGCCGGCACCCTCGCCGCCGAGTTGGTGGGGGAAAACGTCCGCATCGCGATGTCCGTGCCGAAGGATCTCAAGCTCGATACCGGAGCCAGCGTCCCCGGCCTCGATGCCGCGCTGCATTTCGTGAACACAGGCGTGCCACACGTCGTTGCCTTCGTTCCCGGTGGAGAGGCGTTTGAGGAACTTGATGTCTTCATTCACGGCCGCGCCATCCGCCAGCACACCGCCTTCGCCCCGGCTGGCACCAATGCGAACTTCGCAACCGTGCTCTCACCCGGTCACATCGAGATCCGCACTTATGAACGCGGCGTCGAGGACGAAACCCTCGCCTGCGGCACCGGCATGGTCGCCAGCGCGCTCATCCACCACCTGCTCACCGGTGCCCCCTCACCCATCAAGGTCGATGTCGCGGGCGGCGATACTTTGGAAATCAGCTTCGAGAAAACCGGCGAATCATCGTTTCAAAACGTCACCCTCACCGGCCCGGCGGACTTCGTCTTCGAGGGGGAAATCGAAATCTGAAACGTGCCCACCCTGATCCTCATCGCAGGCCCCAACGGCGCGGGGAAAACGACCTTTGCCCGTGAATTCCTACCTCACGAGGCGGAATGCCTGCGTTTTCTCAACGCAGATGAGATCGCCAGGGGACTCTCGCCGTTGGATCCCAGCGTGGCGGCGGTTAGAGCCGGGCGACTGCTTCTCGAGGAATTCTCACGTCTGCTAAAGAGACGCCTGAGCTTCGCATTGGAATCCACAATCAGTGGCCTCACTTATGTGAGACATTTGAACGCAGCGAAAGCCATGGGATACGAAATCCAGCTTCACTACCTGTGGATTTCCGACCCAGCGGAATCCATCGCACGCGTGAAACAACGAGTCAGCAAAGGCGGGCATCACGTCCCCGCCCACGACATCCGCCGCCGCTTCCACCGCAGTCTTGCCAATCTCGCGGATCATTACCTGCCTATCGCCGACAAGTGGGTCATCTGGGACAACCGGATCTCCCCGCCAAAACCCTTGGCAAACTACCGCAGTCACACTATCCTCCAAGCAGCCTCGTTGCTCAAATGATCGCTCCCCGCACTGAATCCCTAAAGCACCAGAAGGCAAGCGAACTTCCCGAGTTCGCCCGCCTCGCCCTTCGCGCTCATCGCCGCGCGGCTCGCAAATTGCGCGTCGAGCACCGCCGCCTCGGCCTGCCCATCATCGTATGGAAAAACGGCAAAGTCGTAGAGAAGCAGCCGTGAGCCGGAAAAAATCCACCCTCTCTCGCATCCGGCTTTGACCTGCGCCGGGGAAGGTACATGCTCCGCGCACCATGCGCTTTTCCGGCACTTACACCGCACTCATCACCCCGTTTCGCGATGGAGCCATCGATGCTCCCGCATTCCAATCCCTCATCGAACGCCAGATCGCCGGAGGCGTGGACGGCATCATTCCCTGCGGCACCACCGGTGAATCCCCCACCCTCGATACCGAGGAACACATCGAAGTAATCCGCCTCGCCGTGGGATACGCCGCTGGCCGCTGCCAAGTCGTCGCTGGCACAGGCGCGAACGCCACCGCCGAGGCCATCGAACTCACCGAAGCTGCGGAAAAACTCGGAGCCACCGGCTCGCTGCAAGTTTGTCCGTATTACAACAAGCCTTCGCAAGAGGGACTCTACCTGCATTTCAAGGCCATCGCCGAATCCACCAGCCTGCCGATCATGCTCTACAGCGTTCCTGGTCGCTCAGTCATCGAGATTTCTCCGGAAACGACCGCCCGTCTCGCTGCGGACTTCTATAACATCATCGCCATCAAGGAAGCCAGCGGCTCGGTGGATCGCGTCAATCAACTCGTGCATGCCGTGCCGGAAAACTTCGACGTCTTCTGCGGTGATGATCCGCTCACCATGCCCTTCATTTCCTGTGGTGCCACCGGTCTCGTTTCCGTGGCATCCAACCTCATCCCCGATGTCATCGCCCGCCTCGTCCGCGCCTGCCTCAACGGCTCATTCGATGAAGCACTCGTCCTTCAAAAGCATTACTACCCGCTGATGCGCGGACTGATGACGCTCGATGTGAACCCGGTGCCGATCAAGACCGCAGTGTCGCTCCAGGGACATTGCAGCCCTGAGTTGCGCCTGCCGCTCGCGCCGCTGAGCACTGAGCAAACCGCCAGACTTTCCGCCCTGCTCGCATCCTATAACCTCCTCCCCTAACAAAACACCCCCACCATGGCCAAACTCTTCATTCCAGGACCCATCGACGTTTCAAAGGAAACCTACGCCGCCATGAGCCAGCCGATGATCGGCCACCGTGGTGCCGAATTCGAGGCACTCTACGCCTCCACCCAGCCGGGTCTTCAGGAACTCGCAGGCACCACCCGCCCGGTCTTCCTTTCCACCTCCTCCGCCTGGGGCGTGATGGAGGCCTCGCTCAGAAACCTCTGCGCGAAAAAAGTCCTCAACCTCTGCTGCGGCGCGTTCTCGGACAAGTGGAACGGCGTTGCCAAAAGCATGGGCATCGCCGCCGATAAAATCCAAGTCGAGTGGGGCGAGGCGATCTCACCGGCTGCCGTAAAAGCAAAACTCGAAGAAGGCGGCTTCGACCTCGTCACTCTGATCCACAACGAGACCTCGACCGGCGTGATGAACGATGTCGAGGGCATCGCAAAAATCGTCAAATCCTTCCCCGGTGTATTGCTGGTGGTGGATGCAGTTTCCTCCTTCTCCGCCGTGCAGATCGAAATGGACAAGCTCGGCATCGACGTTCTGTTAGCCGGTGTGCAGAAGGCTCTCGCGCTGCCGCCGGGCCTCACCATCTTCGCTTGCTCTCAGGACACATTGGAACGCGCCGAAGGCATGCCGAACCGCGGCTATTACTTCGATTTCATCGAGTTCGCAAAGAACGCAGAGAAGAACAACACGCCGTCCACGCCGTGCATCTCGCTAATCTACGGACTCCAGCACATCCTCGGCGTGATCGCTGCGGAAGGCGTGCAGAAACGCTTCGCGCGTCACAAGGCGAACAACCAACTCATCCACGAGTGGGCTGCACGCCACGGTTTCAAAAACTTCGCGCCGGAAGGCAACCAATCGGTTTCCCTCAGTTGCTTCCACACACCCGCCGGCTTCGATCAGTCCGCGTTCATCAAGACACTCAAGAGCAAACACGGCTTCGTCATCAACGGCGGCTACGGCAAGATCAAGGGTCTCACCTTCCGCATCTCCAACATGGGCAACGAAACCGAAGCGACGATGAAGGAACTCATCGCTGCGATGGATGACGTGCTTGGTTGATCGGTGCGCGGGATGCCACACTCTTCGTCCTAACGGGACGTCTCATACCAGCCCGGCACACGGTGCCGGGTTTCGTGTGCGCAGAGGAACCGCGTCCTGAAGGGACGCTTCATGCGGGCTGCGGATGTCGGCGCATCATCCACATGAGGTGTCCCTTCAGGACACAGAATCGCAGTCGATGACGATCCCGGCACTTTGTGCCGGGC
>JANMLQ010000327.1:0-5326 GCA_031372635.1 Akkermansiaceae bacterium
GCGTTGTTGAAGTCCTCCGGGTTCACGCGGGAAAGCCCTTCCACATTGACGGCCTCCGGCTGCACTTCCTCACCGAAGGCGATCCCCATCAGACCCACTTCACCGGCGGAGCCATCCACGCGCACGGGTTCGAGTTCGAGATCCATCGGCAGCGCGCCGGCACCGCGCTGGGTTTCTATCAGGAATGAAAAGCCCTGGCTCTGAGCCGGCTCCACGCCCACACGCAGCTCTCGTTTGCCGGGATCGAAACGCCATGAACCGACAGGACCGTCCGAGACATCGCTCACCGTGAAGCCTGCGGGCACTTTGAGCGTCAGCGAGGTCACCCGGCCCTGCGCGGGACGTACCTTCACCGCATGGCGGCCATTGACCACGCCCGGTCCTGGGAGAAACAGGTTGCTCACTTCCGCGAAGAACTTCGTTTCCTCGGTGCCCGCGTCGCGTTGCTTCGGACGCGGCTGGATCTTCACCTCATCCGCAGGACCGAGCACCAGCAGTGCGCCGCTTTCATCCGGCTTCAAACCCGTTAGAGCCTGCACCTTCGCTGCAGCCGGTGAGGAGAACTCCCAGCCGCCTTCATTCCAGCGCAGTGTCACGCGCCGCATGGCCGCAGGTCCGCCGGGCATCTGCCAGCCTGTCAGCGGATCGGCCAGCGGCATTTCAAACACCGCCTTGCCGGTGAGACGGCCCGCGTTTCCGGCCACCAGCCAGTAGGCGTTCACACCATCCAGCGGAGCCTTCACCACGCGCAGTCCTTCGCCCTCGAAGCGACTCAACACGGCGGGTTCGCGCAGCAGCAAGAAACGATCCCCCGCAGCGCCACGCAGCGTCACATCCACGGTGCCATGCAATCTGCCATCGCGTATCTGCCAATCGTGGATCATCGCTTCCGCAGGTTTCAACTCGGGTTTCTCCGCAGCATTCGCGTTCCATGGAAACAAGCAGGTCAATGCGAGCGCGGCGGCCACCGCCTCAGCGGCTTTTGGTTTCCGCATCGCGGCGATCGCTTGGCGAATCACTGGCAGCAGCCAGAACAGACCCACCATCGCCACAATCGCGAAGAACAGCGCCGCACCGCCACGGATGGAAAGAAACGCTGCGATAACTAACACAAGTCCGCAACCCAACCACCACCTGCTGCGATAGAGCAAGCCTCTAACCGCCGCCACCGTGCCCAGCACGAAGCACAACCACACGCCCCAACTGCTGCGCGCCATCCACGCCGGCACGTTGCCAACCTCCACCGATACCACGCCATCTGCGGCCACCACCGGAGCAGCGTATTGGAGCAGCGCCGAGTTTCCACGCACGGTATCCGCCGCATGGATGCAGAGAACGAAGGCCACGATCACAAACACCACGCCCCAGATCGCAGCGAGTGATTTTCTAACAACCGAAGTGCCGCTCTTCGCAAACCCAAGCGCACCCAGCCCGGCGAGCAGCAGCAGAAACGCCGCGCCGCCACGCCGCCCGGCTAGCCATTCCCAGCCAGTCTCCGCGAGCACGGGTCTCACCAGATCCGCCGTGCCACCGCGCGGCACGAGTTGGCGGCCTTCATCACCGCTCACCGTCCACTCGCCGATCACCAGCGGCGCTTCAAGTTTCGGCGCGGTGAGACGCACACGCCCCGGCTTATCCGAACGCGCACCATAGATCAGGGAAACCTCCACCGCCTGATTCGGATCGAGCCGAGCAGGCAACGGAATGAGCATCTCATCACCATCTTCGCGGGCGTTCACCGCCTCGCCATCTACACCGGCTTCCCATAACACCGCGCCTTTCGGGAAAACCATGCGCAACACGCTGCGTCCACGGCTTTTCACGAAGATCCGCGCATCTGTCCGCCACTGTCCGTCACGCGAAACGTGGCTGCTCAACTTCTGGAAATCGACCACTTGGCCGATGGTGTCACCCGGCTCGAACCACTCGATGTCCATGTCGATCTTGAATTCCCGTCCCGTGTATTGCCAGACATCGAGCGTGCGTGCGCTGCTCAATAAGCGGAACTCCGCAGGTAACTCGCTGGCATCAATCTTCAACAAAGCACCGCTGCTGTTAGACTTGTGATTCACTTGCAGCGGACTCACCACCTGCACGAATCCTCGCTCGTCCTGCACACCGAGCGGGCGCACTTCACCGGGCGTGAGTTTGCCGCCGCGCGAGTTCATCGGCTGCTCGAATGTGAGAAGAACCGTGCCGGTGCCGAGCAACGGACGCGACAACGGTATGATGACCGTGTTTCCATCGCGCCGCCAATCACGGCCTACGTTTTGGCCGCTCACATCGATGTTGCCGGTGCCTTCAGGAACCGAAATCCGCCACTCAGTCGCGGGTGAACCGACGACGAAGAAGTTCATCAACACGCTGCCATAGACCGCACTCGGCTTGAGCGAGTAGAGGTGGAAAACATCCGCCTGGATGCTCTGGCCGAGCGCGACCACATCGAGACCGACGTTCCACTTATCCTCACGCAAACGGAACGCTTGCTGGAGTCCGGCGGTCTTCTTCGGGAAAAACGTGACGGGCACTTCCGCCACGCCGCCGGTCTTACCGGTAGTGATGCGATAGCCCGCCGCAGTCACCGCGCCGATATAGCCGCGCCGCGATTTCACACTAGGAAACCCGAGCGACTGAAGCTCCCACGCGCCTGCCTTGGCGGCTTCGTTTCTCTCCAAGCGCACACTGATGAGTTGGCGGTTTGCCACCGCTTGTTTGAAGAGCACCTTGAGCTTGCGCATGCCGTTCTTCACCTCAGCGCCCGCCACGTAATCCGCCACCTCCGCGCCTGTCACTGATGCCACCGCATGATCGGCGGGGATTTCCATCTCCCACTCGCGCAGTGGTGCTTCGCGGATGTCCAACTCCAGATCGGCGGAGATCCGGCGGTCCGTCTCGGCGAGTTCATAGACCGTGACTTCTGTGAGCCCGACTTCCGGCAGCACTTGATCCGCATTCACCGCATAACTGTATTCCGCCGAGGGAAAACGATAGACGAAGACCTGGCGGAGTTTCTCATCCACGCCGCCGGGAAACTGTCCGGGCGCGAGTTGGAACAGACCCTTCGCTTCCGCCACCTCCACTCTCACCGCGCCATCATTCGCCACGCGAAGCCAACCGCTGTGACGCAGCGCGCCGATCGGTGCCATGCGCAGCGCCTGCGCCTTGACCGGAAAACTACCAAGTGCGGCCTGCGCTTCGATAACGATGCGGCCCGCGCCTTCGATCGGGCGGCTGAGTTTCACCGCTAGGCTGCGTTTTCCATTGTTGTCGATCACGCTCCAGCCGAGCACCGGCTCGCCGGAAACGGAAAGCACCTCGCCCGGGCCGTCGAGTGTTAGAGAGAGGTCGGCGAGTTTTCCCTGAAGCACGCGCAGGTCCACGACGGTGACTTGGCGCAACAGTCCGCTGCCCACTCGCACGTCCGTCGTTTCCGTGCTGGAGAAGAATAGCGTGCCGTCCGCCACCTTGTCCGCCACGCGCCATGCCATCCCGCCGGAGCCGCTGGCCGGGAGAAATCCGCGCCATTGTTTATCATGAAACTGCGGCACGACATTCATCTTGGGATTGAACTCGCTGGCCGCGACGATGCCATCGAGCGATACCGGCACCACCACGCCCGCAGGCAGAGTGAAGTCCATGAAGCTCCAATCATCCGAACGACTGACGGGCACATCAAAAGCCACGTTCACGGGAAACTCACCGCCGAGCTCGGCCACGAGATCATAGCTCCATGCATCGTTGTTTTTCCTGAGCACCATGTGCCAGCCATCGCCGGAAGCGGACTCGGTAAGGGCCGCACCGCCTGCTAACAATTCCACCGCAGAGCCGGATTCCTGTGACTTTGCGATGCCTGTTAGGCGGAAGGAAACACTCGCACCATCGTCCGAGAGCTTGCCGGTCAGCGCAGCATCGGTGAGGGCAAGCCCGCGTGCATCCGTGCCTGCGGGTGAGACCTTCATCGCTACGGTAGCCGCACCGGAGCCGATGAATTTGCGGTTCTTCGCACCTTCGAGTGGCGCGAGTCCGCTCACATGAGTCATTTTCAAATCCACGCCGCTGTTTTCAGTGACGTTCACTGTGAGCGAGAAACCGGTGGCGCTTCCCGGCCCCGGCAATAACAAAGCAGCCACTTCCTTTTCCACATTGGCTTTGGTTTTCACCAACACTTGAAGTTCCGCAGGAAACTTTCCGTCCACCAGCGCGGGCCGCAGATCGAGGAAACGATCACCGTTATCCACCACCCGCACCGACCAATCTTTCAAACCATCGCTAGTGACTTCAGTCACCTCCCCCACCCCGCTGAGGGCGAGCGTGAGCGTCTCCGCTTTGCCCTGATGAATCTTAAAACGAATCGTCTGCTCGGAAGTCACGGTTTCCAGAGTCACGTTGGCTTTCACCTCGGCGGTGGCGGAGAAGAACAACGGCGCTTCCTTCGGAGCCTTCGCCCATGGCACGAGCACGACGCGCTCATCCGCTTCCTGTGCATGCATGAAGCCCGTGAGGGCAATAAGGAGCGCGTTCATTTTGAACGCTAAGTGCCGCGGACATCCTGTCCGCCGTGAATTCCACCGGCAGAATGCCGCTGCCACATAGCGGACCACAGGTCCGCGCTCCTTGTTGATCGTTTTCATAGTTTGGTTGGGTAAATTCTCACCTCAGCGCATCGATCATGCGCAGCACTTCGCCGATGCGGACGTTGTTGCCGTAGTAGCGCTTCACGTTGGCTTGGGGTTCGGCGAGTTGTTTGAAGTCGATGGCCTCGCCGAGTGGGCCGCCCTTGAGTTTCTCGGCAGCGAACATTGCGAGAGTCGCGAGCTGCATTGATGGCGTGGCGCGATCCAAGGCGGGAGCCTTGTCATCGTGCGGGATCGTCCAACCACGCTCGACCATTTCGCCGCTGGCGGCATCGCGGAAACGCACGCTGACTTCTCCAAGCTCACCGTTTCCTTCCGGTAATGTCTCCACTTGATAGACGGCGACTCCGGCTTCTTCGGCGGCGAGTTCTGCGGCGTCCACTTTGTCGTTGCGGAAGTCTTCGGTCTTGAGGCGGTCTTTTTCAAAGCCGATGAGCTTGTAGCGTCCCACGCGCTCCGGGTTGAAATGCACCTGCACTTTGACGTTTTCCGCAGCGGGGCGGAAGGCACCGGCGAGTTGCTTGCCGAAGTCGTCATCCGCGCCCTTGCCAACGACGTAGTAGCGGCCATTGCCATTGCGGGCGAGTTCACCTAACAACTCGTCGTTCAAGCCATCCGCAGCGATGCCTGCGATGTCGAAGGAGACTCCCTTCTGTCGCAGTTGTTTGACTTTTTCCGCAAGGCGGGCGGGA
>JANMLQ010000018.1:0-5171 GCA_031372635.1 Akkermansiaceae bacterium
CAGCCCTGACAGTGTTTTGGCAGGAACACTAGTCCGACTATTGTGTGGGTATTTATCAGTGATGTGGGGGCAAGCACTAATCAAGAGTTGTTCCAGAAATCGAGCGCATCGAAGAGTTCTGCGACCGGCCACTTGCGATTGATCGGCATGAATTGCTGGCGGACTTCATCGGTGGCACCGTGCAGCGAGATGGCGAGGCGGATTTGCTGCGGGTGCTCCGCGAGTTGTTTGATCTGCGGGACAAGGCCAGAGGTGGAGATGGTGAGATGCCGCGCGCCGAGGTGCAGCGTCTTCTCACCAGTGATGAGTGCGACGGCGGCTAACAGGTTGTCGAGATTGGCGAGAGGTTCGCCCATGCCCATGAAAACCAGCGAGTCCACGCGTTCACCGGAGAGTTGTTCGGCGGCGAGCACTTGGCCGGCGATTTCCGATGCATCGAGATTACGGGTGAACCCAGCGAGGCCCGAGGCGCAGAACTTGCAGCCATAGGCGCAGCCGACTTGCGAGGAAACACAGAGTGTCCGGCGGTCAGACTTCTCGCCGTAAAGCGCGGGGTTTGCCGGGATCAGCACGCTTTCCACGTAGCGGCCATCGTGGAGCTTGAAGAGGAACTTGCGCGTCGTGTCTGCGGAACCCTGGGTATGCGTGTGCTCCAGTGCGCCGAGACGGAACGAAGCTGTTAGTTTCCCACGCAATGCTGCGGGCAGGTTCGTCATCGCATCGAACGAAGTGACTTTTTTCTTCCACACCCATTCAAGAATCTGCGCGGCGCGGAACGATGGTTCGCGCTGTTCCTTCAGCCATGTGGCAAGGGATTCGGCAGTGAGTCCGGTGAGGGCGGGGAGCATGGTGGGTGAATGCCGGGTATTAAAATCCGTAAAGGAAGTTTTCCGTCGCTGACTTCATATCACATGCGTTTCAATATGGTCCTCACGCAGGATGTAGCCGCGGGTTCCATCCACCTTCAAGAGGTAGTCCGCTTTTTGGAGTTTATTGAAGATGTTGCGAATCTTCCGATAAAACGTGTCGAACTGCCGAATGTCTTCTTCATTGCCATCCTTTTCATACCAAAGGGCAAAAGCGGCTTGTTTGGCGCTGACTGGCTTCTCCTTGCAGAAGTGATTGTGTCGGTAAACCACGCCGAGAACTTCCTTGGCAGTAGGGTCCAAAACGTCGAAACCATCTTTAAAAACGCTTCTGAGTTCTTTCACATACGAGCGGGCGACCAACGCCCGATCAGCAACATAGATCGGATATGAGGCGGTGCTCAGCGGGTGTTTGCTTATGAGTCTTGCCTTTTCCAAACCACGTAGCGCGGCGAAATGATTATTGTCCGGTGTGAGCAGAATCGTGTAACCGAGCTTCTCGTTGATCCACTCGGATTTGATCAGATAGGCGAGCACCAGCTTTTGCTCCTCGCTCGGACTTGCTCCGTCGAGCCGCTCTTCAATAAATCTGTCGAATGATGAAAACAGCCGATTCATTCGCTCGCCCAACAATTTTCCGGCACCGAGATGCAGGCAAACCTCTTCAGTGTAGATCCTGTAATAGGGCACGTCGATCCGGTTCTCCAAGCATAGGTTGACCAGAGTGGCCATGCCGATGCCGCGGCCTTCCCACTTTTTGTAAACCCGCAGGATGTCCGCCAGCTTCGGATTACGCGGCTTCGCCTCTGGCAGAATGCGGCGCACTGGAATGTCCGCCTCGCCGTCTTCAATGATCAGATTCCGCCGGAACGCGCCTGGATTTCGGATGGCGATGTGGATGCCGGGCTTGATGGAGATGATGACCTGTTTGTTGACTGAGTAATCGCGATGCGCCAGGGCATTGTTCACTGTTTCACGCAACAACTCCTCTGGATACTGTGGGCGAGCGGTTCCCCCATGTTCCGCCGTGATGCCCACCTGGATGTTCCGCAACAAATAACCCAAGCTGGAATCCATGAGTTGTAGCACGTTGTCCACGAAGTCCTGCTTGTCCTGGGCGATCTGCTGAGGCACATCGACGTAACCGTGGACATGCGCACGGAAACCCAGGCGGTCGCCCGGATGATTGCCGCAGACGAGTGCCCCGAGAATGGTCACCGAGCCATCCTTGAGAAAACTCCGGCGTTCTAAAAAAGTTCGGGCCGCCTCAAGGTCCGGCTTCATTGTCTCGACGGACTTCGGTTGGTTTAGGTGGAAGATGAACTCGTTTAGCTTGGTCAGGTCCAGATCCGCTTCGGTCATTTCCGGTACCGGTTGCAATTCCTTCGCGTGAGCCGCCTCTTCTTTGAATTCTTCCTGGGACTCGACATCGCGATCCGTGATCTTGTGGTCACCTGTCAAGATGCGCCGGTAGGCAGTGCCTTTGAGAAAAACAAATTTCTGGTCCGCCGCCAGTTCGTCCACATATAGCACAGCGATCCGCTCTCCCAGCAGAGTGCGGATCTCCATAGACGGGAAACATTTTCCCAAATCTAGGTTCACTCCCTTCCGATCCGTAAAAAGCCGGGCGAACTCCTTCAAATTCGGTTCTGCGTGGTCTTTCCAGCCGCTCAACACGTAGCGGCGGTTGGAGCCTGTTCCATCCTCCTTTACACCCAGAATGAGGATGCCGCCCCGCGTGTTCAGGAAAGCATTCACGCTCTTGTGCCGCTCCGCCCAGTCTCCGCGCTCAGCAGGCACAGGCTTGATTTCCAGCCACTCAGTCTCCAATTCCACAAAACGCCCCTGCTGGATTAGCTCGGCGAGTTGTTTCAGAATCTGGTCGATGGGTTTCATGTTTCCTGCGGCAATGTAGGGAAATCGGAAAACGATTGCATCATTCTTCTGCTTTCAATTCTTACGCCGGATTTCCGGTTCCGTCGTTTATTGCCAATTCAATGCTTTTGACCTTCGAAACCCTAGATTTTTGACCCTTCACTCCAACGCCGATCTCAGATCTGCGGCGGCGCTGCGGGCGCTGGCGGGGGGATCGGGGACGAAGGTGAAGTCGTCATCGAAGCCGGGCTCCAGGAGTTGTGCGGATTTCGCGGGATCGAGGGTGAGGGTGGTGCTTTCCTGATGGCGTGCGGAAATTTCGCTGGCACGGGCGAGTGCGGCCAGGGCGGCGGGCGGTGTGGTGGACTGCAAGGTGCGCGGGATGCTATCGACGGGATCAAGGTTGGTGATGGTGGCGGCTTCGGGCGCGGCTTTGAGTTCCTCGAACTTGCGGGCGCTTGTTAGAACGCGAGTCTCGAAGGAGCCGATGGCGCTGTTGTAGTTCTCCACGGCGCTACCGAGCGAGCGGCCGAGCTTGGCAAAGTGCTCGGCGAGTTTTCCCAATCGCTCGTGCAGGGTGCGGCCTAACAGCGAAATCTCGCGGGCGTTCTCGGCGATGGATTCCTGACGCCAGCCGTAGGAAACGGCGCGCAGCAAGGCGATGAGCGTGGTGGGCGTGGCGAGGATGACGCCTTGATCGACGCCGCGTTCGATCAGGCCGGGATCGCTCTGGAGTGCGGCGGAAAAGAACGACTCGCTGGGCAGGAAGAGCACGGTGAACTCCGGCGTTTGGGAAAACTGTGCGGTGTAGTTCTTCGAGGAAAGCTGCTGGATGTGCGTGCGCACTTGGCGTGCGTGGCGATTCAGTGCCTCGTCTCTAACAGTGTCATCGGTGGCTTCGAGCGCGTCGAGATAGCCATCCATCGGCGTCTTGGAATCGACCACGATGATCTTCCCTCCCGGCAGGCGGACGATGAGATCGGGGCGGAGTTTTTTCCCTTCGTCGGTGGTGGTGGTGTGTTGGATTTCGAAATCGCAGTGTTCCTGCATACCGGCGAGTTCTACCACGCGGCGGAGTTGCATCTCGCCCCATTGGCCGCGGCCGGTGGGCTGGCGCAGCGCCTTGACGAGCGATGCGGTCTCGCGTTGCAAACCAAGCTGACCCTCGCCGAGGGCGCGGACTTGTTCCTTGAGTTCGGAGTAGGCACCCTCGCGGAGTTTTTCGATCTCGCCGATGCGCACTTCAAATTTCCCGAGCGAGTCGGCCACGGGTTTGACGAGGTTTTCGATGGCGACCTTGCGTTTTTCGATTTCGCCCTTGGCCTCCTCGGTGTGGGTGGAGAGCGAGGTCTTGGCGAGTTGGAGAAACTGCTCGGAGGAAACGCGGAGGGCATCGGCGGAGAGCGCCTTGAAGGTGTCGGAAAGTTTGGCTTCGGCGCGTTCGAGCAGAGCTTGTTTCTCGGCGGCGGCCTTGAGTTCGGATTCGAGGCGTGAGCGGATTTCCGTGAGTTGATTGCGGAATGTTTGGGCTTCTTGCTCGTTGCGTTCGCCATCGGCGCTGGCATGGGCGAGGCGGGCTTCGGTATCCGCGCAGCGGCGCTCTTCTGCCTTCAGCCGCTCGGCTGCGGCGGAGATTTTTCCGGACGCGGCGAGATGCGTGAACAGCCAGCCGATGAACAGCGCCACGATGGCAGTGATGATTTCAGGAAGATGGGGTGCGAGTTCGGGTGGCATGTGGGATTTCTCTTGCGGGTGGCGGCAGGCTCGGTTTCGTAGGGGGCGTCGAGCGGGCAGCCTTCCTACCGGAGCACCGCGCGATACGCAAAACCAAACTCCCTCAACCACCATGGCCCATACCCTTCCCGAACTCGGATACGCCTACGACGCCCTCGAGCCGCACATTGATGCACGCACGATGGAAATCCACCACTCGAAGCATCATCAGGCATACATCACCAACCTCAACAACGCCCTCGCCGGAAAACCCGAGCTCGAAGCCAAGTCGCTCTGCGAGATCATCGGCGACCTCGCCTCCGTGCCGGAAGACATCCGCGGCGTGGTGCGCAACAACGGCGGCGGTCATGCCAACCACTCGTTCTTCTGGACAGTCATCGCTCCCGGCGGTGCCAAAGCTCCCTCCGGCGATCTCGCTGCCGCCATCGACAAGGCCTTCGGTTCGTTCGATGCCTTCAAGGAAGCCTTCGCCAAAGCCGGTGCCACTCGCTTCGGTTCCGGCTGGGCATGGCTGGTGAAAAAGGCCGATGGCTCGCTCGCCGTCTGCTCCACCGCCAATCAGGACTGCCCCTGCATGGGTGCCGCCATCGCCGGCTGCGACGGTAAGCCGATCCTCGGCCTCGATGTCTGGGAGCACGCCTATTACCTCAACTATCAGAACCGCCGCCCGGACTACATCACCGCCTTCTGGAACGT
>JANMLQ010000085.1:0-6330 GCA_031372635.1 Akkermansiaceae bacterium
CGTGCTGCCATCCTCCGCAGTCCGGTGAATGGTGCCGGTCTGACAGCCGAAGCCGTCCAGAATGGAGCCTAGCAGATTTTTCCAGTCGATAGAGTTGTTCACGTGGTTTCTTTAAACGCTGGTGAATGGGAAGTCACCATCGTTGTTGCCGGAAATTGGCGCTTGGCAGGCTCCGCAAAATCGGCGAAATCCATGGCCTCATGAACAAACTCTACGTGATAATTTCCGCGCTGGCCGTCAGCATGATCCTTTGTCAGAAAGCTTCCGCAATGAACGGCGAAGTGAAACAGGAAATTTTCGGGAAGATGCCCGATGGCAGGGAAGTGCGGGTTTTCACCCTGACTAACAAGAACGGCCTCCGGGCGCGCGTGACGGAATACGGAGCGATCCTCGTTTCCATGGAAACCCCCGACAAGGCCGGGAAAAACGCGGACATCACCCACGGCTACGACACTCTCGATGGCTGGCTCACCAACACCAGCTACTTCGGCGCGACGGTCGGGCGATTCGGAAACCGCATCAAGGACGGAAAATTTTCGCTCAATGGCAAGGATTACAAACTCGCCACTAACAACGAACCCGGCGGAATTCCCTGCCACCTTCATGGCGGCCTGAAAGGCTTCGATAAAGTGCTGTGGTCCGGCAAACCCAGCGGCTCTAACGGCGTGGAGTTCACCTACCTGTCCAAGGACGGCGAGGAAGGCTATCCCGGAAATCTAACGGTGAAGGTCATCTACTCGCTCAACGACGACAACGAACTGAAGTGGCAGGCCACGGCCACCACCGATGCGCCGACGGTTCTCAACATCGTCCATCACAGTTATTGGAACCTTTCCGGTGATCCGACAACGTCGATCAAGGATCATCAACTCACTCTCAACGCCCCCGGTTTTCTTCCCACCAATGCGGGACTGATCCCGACCGGTGCCATCGTCCCTGTCGCGGGCACGCCGATGGATTTCACCAAGTCCACTGTCATCGGTGAGCGGATCGACGCAGACTTCGAGGCGCTGAAATTCGGTGGCGGATACGATCACTGCTGGGTCTTGGAAAAAGGAAGCGGCATGCGCCAAGCCGCCCGACTCAAGGATCCGAAGAGCGGTCGCGTGATGGAGATTTCCACAGACCAACCCGCCGTGCAGTTCTATGCGGGCAATTTCCTCGATGGCACTGTGGCCGGCAAAAAAGGCGTGAAGTATGCGAAACGCACCGCCCTCTGCCTGGAGACAGAGAATTTCCCGGACGCTCCTAACAACCCTTCCGCCCCATCTTCTGTGCTGCGCCCCGGTGAAACCTACCGGCATGTGATGATCCACAAGTTTTCAGCCGAGTGAGTTAACTTTGAATCCAAACCCAAGCATTCCAAATCACCATGATTACAGAACTGTTCCCGTTGCTCGCCTCCACTACTGCGGAAGCCGTATCGCTTGATGGCCTCAAGCCGGACCTGAACTTCCTCGATTGGTCGATCCTCTCGATCTACCTCGTGTTCGTCATCGGAATCGGCTTCGCACTGAAAAAAGCGAACAACAGCGCTGAGGACTTCTTCTTATCCGGTCGTTCGATTCCCGGCTGGGTGACAGGGCTTGCCTTCATCTCGGCAAACCTCGGCGCGCAGGAACTCATCGGCATGGCCGCTTCCGGCGCGGAGTATGGCATCATGACCTCCCACTTCTACTGGGTGGGCGCGATTCCTGCGATGGTGTTCCTCGGGATTTTCATGATGCCGATGTATTACGGCTCCAAGGCGAGGTCGGTGCCGGAGTATCTGAAGATGCGCTACAACGAGCCGACGCGCGTTTTTAACTCGGTGTCCTTTGCGTTCATGACCGTGGCCTCGTCCGGTATCTCGATGCACGCTCTAGCAGATCTGCTGAACGCCGTTCTCGGATGGAACTACTACGTTTCACTCGTCGTCACCTCGGCCATCGTGCTCGCCTACGTTCTCAAGGGCGGACTCAGTTCAGCGATCTACAACGAGGTGTTGCAGTTCTTCATGATCGTCTTCGGCATCGCGCCGCTCGCATACATCGCGCTTAAGGATGTGGGTGGCTGGCAAGGTCTCGTTGCAAAACTCCAAGCCTCTCCACAAGGCATGGGTGCCCTCCATTCATGGGCGGAAACCGGTACCACTGCGAACCCGATGGGCGTGCCATGGTATGGTATCCTCTTCGGCCTCGGCTTCGTGCTTTCCTTCGGCTACTGGTGTACAAACTTCGCGGAAGTGCAGCGCGCACTGGCTGCGAACTCGATGGGCGCCGCCCGCCGCACGCCGATCATCGGAGCGATTCCAAAGATGCTGTTTCCCGCCATCGTCATCCTGCCCGGCATGATCGCCTACGGTCTGACCAGTGATGCGGTGGCCGGTGGTTACACGATCCCGGTCAAGGATGGAGGAGTCTTGAACTACAATCAGGTGCTGCCTTCGATGATTTTTCACTACTTCCCTAACGGCTTGCTCGGCCTAGCCGTCACTGCGTTGATGGCATCATTCATGTCCGGCATGGCGGCAAACGTCACCGCCTTCAACACTGTCTGGACCTACGACATCTACAAGACGATCAACCCGGACAAGGGCGACAAGGATCTCCTTAAGATTGGCAAATACGCCACCGTCTTCGGCATCATCGCTGCGATGGGCTTCGCGCTCGTCGCCTCCAGCTACAACAACATCATGTCGATCCTGCAACTCGTGTTCGGCTTTGTGAACGCGCCGTTGTTCGCGACCTTCCTGCTCGGCATGTTCACCCGCCGCTCGAACGCTATCGGTTCGTTCTGGGGGCTTGTCGTTGGCACTGCCACTGCGGTGGTTTTCCACGGACTCTGTTTCGCGACCGGCAATGCCGCTGGCGTCAAAGGCGCATGGCTCACCTTCGTTGGTTTGCCCGCCGACATGCTGATCGAGTATCCGAAGGAAATGTCCCAGGGCTTCTGGGTCGCCAGCGTGGCCTTCACGACCACGTTCATCGTCAACCTCATGCTCTCCCTCGCGACCAAACGCGACAAGACCGACGAAGAACTCAAAGGCCTCGTTTATTCGCTCACACCCAAGCAGGTTGAGGATAACGATGTCTGGATCCTGCGTCCCGCAGTAATCGGAACCATTGTGCTCATCGCCTCCATCATCCTCAACATCATCTTCTGGTAAACCCCCTGACCCCACACGACCATGGACCTACGACTTCCTATCGGCTATGTATTCACGATCTACGGCGTCATGCTCACGATCTACGGCCTCGTCACCAAAGGCAGCGAGATGTATGCGAAATCGCTCGGCATGAACGTCAACCTCATCTGGGGTGCGGTCATGCTGGTGTTCGGCCTCGTCATGCTTTACTTCGCGAAAAAGGGTAAGAGCGCCTGACTGCGTGAAAATCACCTGCTACACTGGCGGCTTCGTCCAGACCAACGGCTACCTCGTCGAGACTCTCGACGGCAACATCCTCATCGACGCGCCCGAAGGCATCGCGGAATGGATTTCCCGCAAGGGCGTGCGTGTCGATGAGGTGCTACTCACCCACCAGCACTACGATCATGTCACGGATGCTGCTGCCCTACGCGCGGCTGGCGCACGGCTGCATGCCTTCGCCGCTTACTCCACGGATCTAACACTCGAAGCCGCCGCGCGTGCATGGGGAATGCCGATCTCAGTGACTCCCTATCAGATTGATCTGATTCTTGATGTCACGCGTCCGCTCAAGCTCGCCGGATTGGAAATCACCATCGCCCATGTGCCCGGCCACGCGACGGACGGGGTGACGTTACATCTCGCTGCTGCGGGCATCGTGTTTTCCGGTGACACCTTGTTCGCAGATTCCATCGGCCGCACCGATCTGCCAGGAGGCAATACGAAGCAACTTCTGGACGGCATCGACCGCCATCTCATGACGCTGCCGCCCGAAACCAGAGTGCTCTCCGGCCATGGACCCGAGACGACGATCGGGCGGGAAAAACGCAGCAACCCGTATTTGGAATAAACGCCAGCAGGGCAGAGGACATTGGGTAGGATAAGGCTTGCCATCGCGGCCATGGGTCATGACTTTTTGAACGAACATGAGTGAGAAAATTTTCATCGGAACGGACAGCGGCGCGACGACATCGAAGACCTCCGCTGTTAGAGAAAACGGCGATGTTGTGAGCACGAAGCTGCTGCAAAGCCCCACCAATTCGCAGAACGGCCGCGAGGCGGTGATCGAGGGCTGGATTGGTGGCATCGACGAGTTTCTCACCCAGAACAATCTGCAATGGACGCAGGTGCATGGAGTCGGCCTGGCGATTCCCGGACCGTACGAGCGCTATGGGGTTTTCGGAAAATCACCGAACCTGCCGGAGAGTTTCTGCGGTTGGGATGTGCATGCGGATTACAGCGCGGCGCTTGCGAACAAGGTCGGTAGGCCGGTGCAGCTTTCGGTTGGAAACGATGGTAACTACGGCGGCGTGGCCGAAGCACGCATCGCACGCGGTGATTCCAAGGCATCGGTGATGATGCTGATGCCCGGTTCCGGTCTCGGAGCGGCGTTTGTCGGCTCTGATGGGCTTTGCCTGGATGGTGACACGCTCGCAGGCATGGAGGCCGGACATATGCCGGTGCCGTTGAACATGTTTGGTCTCACGGGCAAGCCGCTGGCATGCGGTTGCGGTCGTGATTGGGGTTGCGTGGAAGCCTACACAACGATTTCCGGCCTGCCCTACTTGTTGGCGCAACAGTTAGAAAATTTTCCAGATCACGAACTCGCGAAATCCACTGCGCCGATCAAGGAGCAGGTTTTATCGCTGCGTGGCCGCGCTCAGAAGGACGATCCGCTGGCCGTGGCGATCTTCGATTTCCAGGCAAAGATCATGGGCCTGCATGTGGCAAATCTCGTGATGGCGCTCGATCCCGGCATCGTCGTCATCGGCGGCGGCTTGATGGATTATGAAGCGACCACGCCCGCCTTCCGCGAGCGTTACCTGCGCATCATCCACGAGACCGCGCTTCCCTATCTCTGGCCGCAGCAAAAGGGCACGTTGAAAATCGTAGCCGCCGCCCTCGGTGATCTCTCCCAAGCCATCGGCGCGGGACTCGTGGCCCTCTACCGCCACCGCGACGGGAAATGATCCGTTTTTGGACTGCGTGCAGCCTGCTGCCGCTTTTCCGTAGCCAGCCTGCTGGCACGGGCCTAGCCAAGTCTTCACCGCAGCAGGCTGCCGCAGTCCAAGTCCACCTTCCCACACGCCCTCAAATTTCTCGTTGACAGCTACCTTGCGAGGCAAGATACATGGCGGCGATGAGTGACTCGGAACTTGCAGGCAGCACGACGAGTGAACTGTTCGAGAACTGGACGGTTCAGATGCGCAAGGGCGTGCTGGATCTTTGCATCCTCAAGGCTTTGTCGTCGGCGGAGTGGTATGGATACGCGCTGGTGAAGGCGCTGGTGGCGGTGCCGGGGGTGGGCGTGGCGGAAGGTTCGATTTACCCGCTGCTTTCTCGATTAAAGCGGCAGGGTCTGGTGACGACGCGGCTGGAGGAATCCCGCGAGGGGCCAGCTCGGAAATATTACTCGGCCACTCCGACGGGTAGGGAGCTGGCGCGGGAAATGGAAATTTATTTCGCGGAAATGCTGCGCGGCGTGGCGGGACTACAGGCGGCGGCAGGCACCAGCGGCATTTCAAAACAAGCCTCGGAAAACTCACAGATCACACCATGAAAAACTGGACCACACAGGCGGAGCAACGGTTGGCGGAATACCTGCGGGAACGCACGGCCCGGGAGGGACTCGTCGGCGAGGATGCGGCGGAATTGAAAGAGGATCTCCGCAGCCACATCCATGAGGAGGCGGAGCAATCGGCGTATGAGAGCATCGGCCTGATGTATCTGGAGCAGATCCTCGGCAAGCTCGATGCAGGCTATCGTCCCGCGCCGCCGGGACTTCCGGTCAAGAGTGCGAATGGATTCCGGCGTTTCCTGAAGTGGACCTTCGGCGTGGTGTTTCCGTTAGGAGTTTTGATTTTTGAAATGCTGTCCTCGTTCTGCGGATCGGCGCTTTTCGATCCGGTGCCTACGTTTTGGCACGCGCTGCTGATCGCGATGGTGCCCGCGGTGAACGCCTGGCAACTGCATGGCAGACGCGGACCCGATGGCTTGCGCGGAGTTGCGGCGGGAATGGCGCTGGTGACGGCACTCTTCTACGGGCTGCTGTTTCTGCCGATCATCAATCTCTCGATCATTGCGTTGATTTTCGTGGGGATGGGGTTGCTTTCACTCTCGCCGATCCTTGCGGTGATCGCGACGTGGCGTATCGGCCGGGAAGCAAGGCGCGGGGCAGGGGATGCGCGGAAATACAAAACCGG
>JANMLQ010000087.1:0-9455 GCA_031372635.1 Akkermansiaceae bacterium
GGCCGGTCCAGACCAAGCCTAACAATGGGCAGCCGTGAGTGTCGGTGAAGGTGTCGGGATTTTTACCGATGCATTGGGCGGTGAGTTTGGAAAATGAAGTGAACATGGGGCTGCCGGAAGCATCCACGTAATAGGCGACGACGGAGGCTCCAGTGCGGCCAGGGCTGCTCCAGAGTTCTTTCAGTCCGGCGAGCGTGGCGGAAGGTTCCGCCGCGCTCGTCGTCGCCACCGCACAGCAGAAGGCGAGACAGGCTCTGAGGAAAAACGAGTCATGCAAACGGCTCAGTGGATTCCCTTACTTGTAGGCCGAGACAGGCTTTGGAACGACGCCGAGTTCTGCGTAGTTGAAGCCGCTTTCCAGAGGCTTGTAGGTGCCGACGATATCGACGCTACGGGTGGCACTGATGTCAGATTCCATGCCCATTCCCCAGTAGCCCGCATTGATGATGAGGCGGCGCAGGCCGGCGGATTGCAGGTCGGTGCCGCTGCCCATGGTGCATTGAAAGACACGAGCGGATTTCCCTTCGCTGGTCTGCCAGTTTTTGAACCATGCAACCGGTAGCGGCTCAAGTTCGGTATTTGGTGCGTCGTCGGGATTACGCCCCATCAGCGGCTGGCCCCAGACGAGGGCGGTGCAGCCGGCAGGCAGGCTGGTGCCTTCCTTGTAAGTCCGGTAAACATCGGAGTTCCCCCAGATGTCACTCACGCCTTTGACGATTGGATGATCTTTGAGCTCAGGGACAATGGTGCCGCGCGTCGAGTCGGCGTGCCAGCGGCCATGGTGGCCCATGAAGTCGCCGCCGAGGATTTCGCGGCCCCAGTTCACTTGCTTGCCGTTAATCTTGTAGGGCAGTTCGGGGCGGAAGCCGTGGTTCGCGGTGCGCAGGGCGATGAAGGGTTTTCCAGAGTCGATGTATTTCACAATCATCTCCTGCTCGGCCATGGGAAGTGTGAGGAGCCGGGTCACGAAAACTACGAGATCGGCCGAGGCAAGTTGTTCGAGACCGGGGATGTGATGCTCTTTGAGTTCCTGCCCCTTTTCAGGATAAACCGGCATGGTGGGATCGACCTCGCCCTTGTCGTTGACTCCGAATAATACAGTGCAATCGAAACCATGATGCTTGCTGAGGATTTTCGCCATCATCGGCATGGACTGCTCGCTGCGGTATTCTTGATCGGCGGTGATTAGAACGATGTGCTTGCCTTTACCAGGCCCTTCGCCACCGGGGTAGGTCAGCCATTGCGGGCTGTCTTCGGCATGGGCAGAGCCAGAGGATAAGACGAGTGCCATGGAGCAGAGGAGACGGCGGAGTTGTGGAATCATGGTTTTGTGTAAGCTAGTTTTTGGGAATTTCATTCACGGTGTAATACGCTTTATTATGCAAGAGCGGACGTCCGTCTTGAGAAAGAATTTTGGAGAGATCAAAATCATGGATGTGGTCCTCGGTGATTTTTTCCAGCCGCAGCCTGACTGAAAGTCCGTCAGCCGCCGGAACGGCCTCTGTGACACGGGCGGTGGTTTGGTCCACCTCTGGGCTACCATAGCCGCCACTGTAGTTGTGGGTGTAGGTAGTGATCGTGTAGGAATCCGTGTTAGCCGCCACCTTCTTGTCCACTGGCTTGGTGAAGGTGATGAGGAAGCCATCCTTCTTGATGTTGATTTCCTTGGCCTCGAAGGGCACGACGCCGGTCCAGTCGATGCGCTGAAGCGCAAACGGTGATCTGCCACGCACAGGCCACTGGGTGCTGGTGGTGAATCCGCCGGCGACCAGTTGCCCCTTGGGCGAGAACTCGACATTCATGGTCCCCGAAGCCAGCCCCTCACGGAACGGATAACAAGCACCCTGCCAGACGCCGTTGATCTGCTCGGTGGTGGCGCGCAGGATGATGCTGAGTGTGTAGTCGCCGAGGAAAAGCTGGTTTTCGAATGGGCCGAATTTGCCGCCGGTCTGATTGAGACGGAAGCCCGAGATCGAGCGGCCCATTTTGATGTAAGGAAAGCGCACAGCGGGGGGAACCAGCTCCTTGATGCGCTTCTTCTCGATGCCCATCCGCGAGTCGTTGTTCGGCTCCAGCGCGGGGGCTTTCATGCCGGGGACGAAGGGATACCAGTTGTAACTCGCCGGATGGCCGAGGAAACCGCCTTGCTTGAGATGTTTGAGTGAGCAGCAGCCGTTCCATGGCCCTTGGCTCTCGATCGCGAACATCGCGCCTTCTGCATTCGCGCCGACACCGCCGGGACTGCGCAATCCGCTGCACACTGGGATCATTTTCCCGTCAGGGGTCACTTTCACCGCCCAGCCGCGATAGAGATTGTTCGAGTGATACGAGGCACTCAAACCCAGCGCCACCCAGATATTACCTGCGGCATCAGGCTCGGAGCCGAACGCGAATTCGTGACCTTCGGCATAACCCCAGTTGTTAGTCAACGTATCGAACTTATCGGCCACGTCATCGCCGTCGGTATCTGAAATGCGGGTAACTTCGCCCCAAGTGGTGGCAGTCATCGCGCCATTTCTCCAAGAGAGCGAGAAAATCTCGTCTTGGCCACCGGCGAATAGATGATACTCCGGTTTCGGCGGGGTATCGAAGGCTCCCTTGACGAAATATATATCTCCTCGGCGAGTGCCCACCGCCAGTCGTCCGTCCGGCAGGCTTTCAAGTCCGCCGGGGCGCAAGGGAACTCCGGGGGGGATTGGGATATCGACGATAGGATAGTATTTCGCCTCTTCCGCCGCAGTTCCCCACATGGCCCCGAGGTCTTCCTCCGCGTGAAGGAGCGGAGTGATGACGAGGGTTAGCAGAGCTATTTGATATCGAGTGCTTACCATTGGTATTCCAAAGTGAGAGTGGAGCGCCCTTTGGGCAAAGTCAGAGGGATCAGGATTTCGCCGGGGCTGCCATCGCGCATGATTGCCTTATGATCGCTGGTGATGCGGATTTGCAACGAGCCGAGGCTGAAGTCGCGGTCGGATTTTTTGAGAGGATTTTTTCCGGCGGCCGCCCGGAAATAGAACGGCTTCTGCCCGGCGGGTGTGTTGAAACTGAGCGTGCGCTTGAAGAAGGCTTTGCCGTCCTTGTCCTTCGTGTCTTCGAAAAAGTCCGTCACCGCGACATCACCATACAAGTAGCGGAATGTGGGGCGGCGCATGGCATCGAGATGATAGCCACGGAACTGGTAGCCTTGGTCATGTGGGAAGGTGTAGTTGGTTTTCCCTTTGTAAGGCCAGTTGTCTTCCAGTGAGGCTAGACGGTGGAATGGAATTCCCGGCGGAAAAGTGATGGAGTCAGTTCCAAGCGGGCGGAAAGAACCCATTTGCGCATTTGCGAACTCGCCTTTCCACAGTTGACGCAGCGCCATTTCCTCGGAATCAAAGGCGAGGCTGATCCGTTCCGGGTAGCCCACAGCGATTCCACGGTAGCCCGCAGGTCCGTGCCCGCGGCAGATTTCTGCCACGTCACTGACATGGAGTTCGTCCGACTCACGGGACAGGCCTAGTGGCTTTTTCGCCCGGCTGCCGTCTCCCAGATAGTTCCAAATGGCGTCGATTTGTTGGGCGCTGTCACCACCGAGGATTTCTGGCCGTATTGATTGGCCGCCCGGCCAGTAGCTGGGCATGATCACGGTGGGGTGGAAGCGCGAGGGCTGGCGCATGTAGAGATTGAACCAGTTCTTTTTGAGCCGCTGGGGCACGTGAGAGATGTCTAAAGCCGCGATTCCCCCCGTTTTCTGACCGTTGAACTCATGGCAGGCGATGCAGCTAAATCCGTTAATACCAACCATTTCGTAACCGGCGTCTTTCGACTCTTTCATATTAGAAACCTTCGGGAGGACTGCCGTTTCTAGGTCATCGACCTTTTCAAACAATTTCACGAGATGGCCGACGTTCGCTTCGCCGAACTGAGGCATGCTCGCGTCCATGTAATCGCGCTGGCGTTTGCCGTGCAGCATGACTTGCGCGATCCACTCGGGTGTTAGTTTGGCCCCGACGTGGGAAAGCGGCGGCGGCACGCGACCCTGATCTCCCAGCGCAGGTTGAGTGCCGGTGAACAATGCTTTCCGCTCCGGAGCGATGCCACCCAAGCCAGTGCGCTCGTGACAGGCGATGCAATTCAAGGCGGCCAGTGTCTTGTGAACTTGTTGCTTATCGCTGAGTGCCGGATTCTCCATTTTGGGCAATGCACTGACGATCCATCCCCGCTGCTCGTCAGTGAAATTAAAGCGCGGCCACGCGCCGGAGGCTTTGCTCATGCAACCCCGGCTGGCATCCAACTTGGCCAAGGCGATGCTGGATTTCGCCGGAATCTTTAAATCATCGTGGCAGCTCGCGCAACCGAGTGTGGTGAATTTTTCCCGCCCGCGCGCCGCGAGTCCTACATCCAACTTGAGTGGCTGGAAGGCCGGGATCGCCTCGTTAGAAATTGAAAGCATTGACGAAGGAATCGCCCCGCGAGGAAATTCCGGCCCGGCCATTTCGAAGGAAAACTTCGGTTCATGCCCGGTGTGGAAATAAGTGAGTTCAACTTTTCTCCAGCCAGCGGCGAGTTCCGCGCTGCCTTCAAGTTGCTTCACTCCCCGGCGGTTACTGGGTTCTTCCTGGACGATGGATTTACCGTCGATGACGAGCGAGCCGCCATTCATTTCGAGGAAAAATTGGTAAGCCCCCGGTTTCGCAAGGTTCACCCAGCCTGCGTATTTCACTGCGATCTGATGGTGGACGCCGGTCATACTCGCCAAGGCGAAATCCTTCACTCGCCCGGCGGTGTGCGCCTTTACGTTTTCACTCGTCAGCCCTTCATAGACGTCACCCTCATACAACGTGTAATCCAAATGCCCCGGCACGCGGGTGTCTTGCAGCAAGAAATGAGAGATTCGCTCGATCTCTTTCTGCGGCAACTGCATATTTGGCATCCGCCCGGAAGGACGGCTCGCGTGGGGATTTTGCAGAAATCCCGCCAAGCTCTTGAAGCTGTATTTTTTATCCAAGGCGCCCAGCGGCACGGAATTCTTGGAAGGCTGCTCCGCGCCCCGGTCGTCGCGTGGCGAATGGCAGGCGACGCAGCCGCGGGAATGGAATAAGGTCTTCCCCTGCTGCGCGGCCACCGCATCCGGTGCCTGCGGCGAAAAATTATTCTCCTTCAAGGATAACAAAAAGTGGGTGAGCGCGATTGATGCATCTTTCTTCTCCGCGCCGCCCAAATGGCCGAGCACATCCGGCATCGTGGTGCCGGGCTTGGTGCCGTGCGGATCATGGATGAACGCCTCAAGATAAGCCGGGTTCACCCGCGAGCCGACGTCGGTGAGGCGCGGGGCTTTCTTGGATCGCGCCGCCAGCGATGATTCGCCGCTGTGGCACGCCGCGCAGTTCAACTCCTCGATCAAAACCCGCCCCTTGAGCTCGGGTTCTAATTCGCTAGTGGTCAGTCCGGGGAAAATCGGCTCCGCAAACAGAACTGGAGTTGCGAGGAGAAGCAGCAACGAACTCAGACGGATGGGTGGAAAAGATTGAAACATAGCTGGAGGCTGGAGATGGGGAATTAAGATGAAAAATCATCGCAGATCCCCTCCTGTTATTTCGACTTGGCAATCGGCGGGAGGAGAACAGGAGGTGCGCCGGTGATTTGTAGCTTCTTCTCCTTGATGGACAAGACCAGAGCCGTGGCGGCGGTGGCTGCGAGTCGCGGAGCAGCCGTGTAGTCCTGCGGGTTGTTGTCGCGGTTCGGTTGGTAGTAGAAGCTGCCGTCCGCGCATTGGCTCAGACTGAACGCCCAGCGGTTGTGGTCCATTAGCAGGCGCAAGCTGGCGGGATCAGTCGCGGCGCCAAGGCCGGTCCAGACCAAGCCTAACAATGGGGAGCCGTGGGTGTCAGTGAAGGTGTCGGGATTTTTACCGATGCATTGGGCGGTGAGTTTGGAAAATGAAGTGAACTTGGGGCTGCCGGAAGCATCCACGTAATGGGCGACGGCGGAGGCTCCGGTGCGGCCCATGTCGGCGTAGCCATCTCCACCCACTCCATCGGCATACCAGACGTAACCGATCGAGTTGGTGCCTTGTGCGATGAATGCGTGCGCGGCGTCGATGCGCGCACGGTCCACGGTGATACCGCAGCGTTCCATTAAAAACCAAGCGGTCATGGCTTGTGCAGTGGTGATGTTCATCCCGCCGTAGCCGTTTGCGCCCGGTGTGTAGAAACCATGCCCGAAACCACCGGCGATGTGCTCGGTTTCCGGTGCCACGATCTTTCCTTGTTGGGCCTGTACTAGCCACTGGTTGATTTCTTCGAGCTCCTTCAACACCCAATTTTCACGGGTGATGAGGTAATACTCGGCCAGCGCGGTGCCATAGAGGGTGTAGTCCCACGTGGGTAAGCCTTGCGCTTTCTTCCCGTCGGTGCGCTCGGCCATGAACTTTATCGCTTTCGTGATTTCGGGCATGTGGCGCTTGTCGCCGCTGCCTAACAGAGCCATGGCGGCGAAGGCATTGATGTGGGGGCGGCTGCTCCAGCTTCCGTCGGGGAGTTGTGCCTTGCTGAGCCAGTCACAGGACTGCTTGAGCAGAAGGTCACTTTTCTTGCATTCAAACGGGTAGGTCGCGGAGAAAGTGCCGTAGTTCACAGGCACTTGCAGTTCCACTTGGAGCTTCTGCTCACCGCGCAGGACATCGAGCACCAGTTTGCCGGCCAGTTTGCCTTGGCTTTCCTCTAGGGCGTTGCTGAAGTCCATCATCGGTCCTTGGTAACCGAACTTGCCCACGCCGTAGCCGAACTTGTGCGCGGTCGTAAAGGAGTTGTTGTTAGCACCGGTGATTTTGTCGCCCACCTCCAGATTGCCGAATGCGGGGCTTTTCTTGAAAACGAACTTCACTAGGAGCTGTGTTGGCTCTTCTTTGGTGATCATTGCCCGCGCACCAGTGATGCCTAGATTGATGAACCAGCCGGGAACCTCGGCATCCGGGCCGACCTCGGTTTTGAGATTGCCCCAAGGCGTGTTATCCAGAGACCAGGCTGGGTCGGTGGGTAGTAATAAGAGGGCGAGCAGCGAAAGCTGCCGAAGGGCACGAGATTTCCAAGTGGTCTGTGTTTTCATGAATGAATGAGATTGAGTTGATTCCGTGCTGATTTGAGACCGGCCAGAGGGTTCTGAGCATCTGCACCATTGGATAGGCGGCATGAACAGTTTCGGTTTCAGAATTCCACTTCCGAAAACCACTGAACATTCTGCCGGGAACCGCTACGGCAGAAACCCGGTCGGCTTTCAAAGTATTTCATTTTGAAACGCGACTGATCCCTGAATCCCGTGATTGATGCATCAGACGCGTCATCGCTCACCATTGCGGGTGGCTGCGGTGAGTGGCGATACCATTGCCACGCCTGTTCATTTGGGCTAACGATTCGCGCGGGGTGCTTCGTCATCCGTGGAATGGTCCAGTGCCCGGCTTGGCACGCCTTGGTGGGTGAGTTTGATCGGCTTGATCAATCCGGCGGCATCGAACTCCATTCGTTCGATGCAGGTCACGCGGTGGTTTCCATGGGTTTCTGTGAGAGGACGGCGGTGATAGACGGCATACCAGAGGTCGGCCTTGGGATCGTGGATGACCGAGTGGTGGCCGGCACCGGTTGCCACTTTGGGATCTTGCTGCATCACCTTGGCTGTGCGCTGGAAGGGGCCCATCGGCGAGTCAGCGATAGCGTATGCGACCGAGTAGTCGGGTCCGGTCCAATTGCCCTCGGACCACATGAAATAATATTTCCCGCCGCGCCGGAACATGAATGGTCCTTCGACATATCCTTCAGGGGTGATTTCCTTGAAAGTGGTGCCGTCCTCAAAGGGCGTGAATCCCGTGAAATCTGGCTTGAGCTTCGCGATATTGCAGTGTGACCAACCGCCATAGATCATGTAATACTGGCCGTCTTTATCGAGAAACACGAACTGATCGATTGGTTGTGCGCCGTTGTGGATGCCTCCTATCAGGGGTTTCCCGAGAAGATCCTTGAACGGGCCGGCGGGCGTCTCGGCAACGGCCACACCGATGCCGCCGATCTCGTTTCCCTGGATGTTGTTACCGCTGAAAAATAGATAGAACTTTTTGTCTTTCTCGATGATCGATGGCGCCCACAACGCGCTGCGGAGCCATGGCACGATGGTGTTGTCGAGGATGCGCGGATGTTTGGTCCATTTTACCAAATCCTTGGAGGAAAAAGCGTCGATGTGGAGTTGTGCTTTGAAGGGCGCGGAGTAGGTCGGATAAATCCAGTAATCGTCGCCGATGATAATAGCCTCCGGGTCGGCATACCATCCGGGAAATAAGGGGTTTCCCGAGTGTGTGTCAGCGGGATGAGGTTCCGCAGCGCGCGATTGGATGCTGGCGTTTAAAGACAAGACTAGGAGCAGTGATCTGAGAGACATGGGGATGGTGTTGATCTAAGATAGGCTGGAGGGTGTGATTCGAGTCGCGGCGAAATTCAGGCGGGATCTTTCAGCAAAGCCTGCATCAGGCGGATGCCGACTTCGAGATTCACGACCGCGATGCTCGCCACCGGGGCGGACACCCCGCAAGCGGAATTCTAGGAAGCACCGCCCGGTATTCGCCAGCGACAAGCCGTGAAAGGAACCGCATTCACTCGCAGTAAAGCTGCCAGTCGAGCATCCCGGATAAAAAAGAATTCATGAAAAATACGCTCATTTCGTTAGCCGTTGTCGCCATCCTCGCCACGCCCAGCTCGGTTTTCGGAGCGGGCAATGCCATGGAGATTCCTCTTCCTGACTTCACTAAGGGCGGGAAAATCCCTGCAGGTGCCAACCACGATTGGAACCTCGGTGCCACTGGCCTTCGGGGCTGGATTTTTTCTGATAAACTGGTCACCACGGATGCCCGCCAGATCGCCATCACCCAAGTGGGCAAGGGCTCGCCCGCAGATGGGGTTTTCACCGTCGGCGATGTGATTCTAGGCGTCGGCGGCAAGCCGTTTTCTTACGACCCGCGCACCGAGTTCGGCAAGGCCCTCACCGCTGCTGAATCTGAGATGGGTGGCGGAAAATTGATCGTTTCCCGCTGGCGGGCCGACAAGTCAGAAGATGTCGTCCTCAAACTCCCGGTGCTCGGCGATTACAGCGCCAGCGCTCCCTACGATTGCCCGAAGTCCAAGCTGATTCTCGAACAAGGCTGCAAAGCACTCGCCGAGCGAATGAAAGACGGCGCGGCCGACCATGATGCGATTCCTCGCTCGCTCAATGCGCTGGCCTTGTTAGCCAGCGGTGATCCCAAATACCTTCCGATCGTCAAAAAAGAGGTCCAATGGGCGGCGGACTTCACAACCGACTCGATGCAAACTTGGCACTACGGCTACGTCATGATGCTGCTCTCCGAGTATGTGATGGCCACTGGCGATCAATCGGTGATGCCCGGCTTGAAGCGCCTCGCCCTAGAAGCCGCCAAGGGGCAAAGCGCGGTCGGC
>JANMLQ010000162.1:0-15872 GCA_031372635.1 Akkermansiaceae bacterium
ATGGTGATCTCTTTGTCCGAGTTCACCAGTGGCTGGACTTCGAGTTTGAGGACGACGTCTTGGTATTCGATCTGGGTAGAGGAGTTGTTGCTGCTGCCGAAGTTGGTGCTACCTGTCGGGATGGCGATTCGTTCGCCGCTAGAGATTGAGGCCGGCTGGTTGTTGGAGGTGAAAATCGTCGGGCGGGAGAGCACTGTGAAGTCGGATTTGGATTGGAGGGCTTTGATGAAGACATTCAAGTTATCGATCTTGCCGATGGCAGTGAGGCCGGAAGCGCCAAAGGTGCCGGGATTGAGGAGTTGGGCGGCGGTCCCGACCGCTCCACCTGTGCCGCCAGATGCCGGTGCGCCAGTAGTGTTTCTGAGGATAGGCAGTATTTCTGGGAAGCCGCCACCACCACCGCCGTTAACTCGGTCTCCGCGATAAAGGTAACTCACGCCGGTATCATTGCTTTTATCGAGGGTGAGCTGGCCGATGACGGTGGAAATGAGGACTTGGTCGGGTTTCACGTCGATCTGATCGAGCAGGCGTTCGATGATTTCCAAGGCGGGGGGTGGGCCTTGGGCGACGATGGAGTTGGTGATGTTGTCCGCGACGAGCAGGGTGCGGCCGACGAGCATGGACTCTGGTTCCGAGCTGGGGGCGGAGCCGCTGAAGGCACTGCCACCACCGCCGCCGCCGCCGCCACCGCCAAAGCTGGAACCGCCACCGCCACCGCCGCCGAAGCCGGAACTTCCGCCGCCGCCTGAGGAGGAGTTGTTTCCGCCGAAGCCGGATGAATTGCTGCCGGAGGAACGGCTGCTGCGGCCGCTGCCGCTGCCGAAGGAGGAGCGGCTGCTGGATTGGGTGCGGGAATCGCTCGCGCCGGCACCACCAGCACCGGATGCTCCGCCGCTGGCGCCGCCGCCCTCGCCGGTACCGGAGAAGGCGCGGGTGATCGCTTCACCGGCGATGGGAAGGAAGCCGGAAACGGTAAGGAAGCGCAGTTTGCGGCGCATGAAGGTCTTTTCCGTGGAGGGCACGTCGAATTCGCGGACGAGGCCTTCCACGAAGAGCAGGTCCACGGGGCGGCCCATGGCAAAGATGCGGTTGGTGCGCGGCTCGGCGATGATCTGGACGGGGGCGTCCTCACCGGCTCCACCGGAAGCACCGGCTTGGCCTGCGATGGCGGGAGCGCCGGGAATCGCAGGGTTGGGAGCAGCGCCTGGATTGGTTCTCTGAACTCCAGCGGTGCTCTGGGCGCTTTGCTGGGCGGTGAGCAGCTCGGTGAGGGTGGCGGCGATTTCTGTGACGTCGGCGTATTGGACTTTGATGAAACGGCTGGATTGCACGGAGCCGGGGACATCCACGGACTTCTTCAGCTCGACGAGGCTCTTGATGAGTGAGGCTTTTTCCGTGATGACGACGGAGGAGGCGTTCGGCACGGCGGCCATGGAACCGTAGGAACCGACTTGGCCGATGATCTGGTTGAAGATATTCAAAATCTGGTCCGGCTTCACGTGGCTGAGGGCCATCACGTAGGTGATGACGATGTCTGTATCCGGGAGAGGAGTGTTTTCGTTGTAAACATCCACCTTGATGCCGGCTGGGCGGACGCCGCCGGTGGCGAGGGTGAGGATGTCGAGATTCGGATCCTGCGGGTGTTCTTGGAACACGAAGTTCTCGATAACGGCGGCCTTGCGGAGGAGTTCGGCGGCATCAGCGTAAGTGAGTGGGTCTTGCGGGCTGGCTTCTTGGATGAAGGAGAACTCGGCATCGGCAGCTGCTTTGGAAACGATGACGCGGCGGCCGGTGTATTTCCTATAGAGCCCGGCGAGGGCGTTGCCGCTGAGTTTCGGCTCGATGATGTCCTCGTTGATTTTGTTTTCACCGATGGGGATGCCGGGCTGGGCGACGGCGGCATTGGCGGCGTTGGCAGGACGCAGGCCGGGTGCTCCGGCGGCGGGTTGCGCGCCAGCACCGGGCACGGGGACTCCGGGCGGTGCCTGGATGGGGGGGCGCGGCGGGACCGGATTGGGCGCGGGCTGTGCTTCGGCGGGCTGCTGGGCAGTGGCGATGGCAGAGCCGAGGATGAGCAGGACGAGGGAACGATGAAGTGACATGGAGAAAGCGGTAAGATGGCGAAAACGTGGATGAAATTATCTGCCGCCGTGACGTTCCGGGCGTGGCGCGTTTTGGACGGGCTGGGGAACTTGGGGCTGTGGCTGGGCTTGTGGGGTGGGCGGCGGGACCACGCGCGGACGCGGCTGGCGCTGCGGGATCTGGCCGGGCTGGAGTTGCGGCTGGAGTAAGCCGGGCTGGGGCACGCCGGCCTGTGGCTTGGCGACGGGCGGCGCGGCGATGGTCAGTAGTTTTTCATCGAAGCTGATGGAGCCTTCGCCGACGCTGGATTGCATGCGGACTACGGTGCCGAGTGGATCGCCGGATTTGCGGGTGACTTGGAGGATTTTGAAACCGTCTTTATTGGCGCGGTCTGAGTCCACGGTGATGCGATCTTCCGGCTTTTTTTTGTTGAGTAGGGTGACGCGGTAGCCTTGGCCGACGGGTGACACGCCGCAAAGCGCGTAGTCTTCGAGTGGATTGGGCGGCGGCGGGCCGTTTTCTATGACGGGCTTGGAGGTGAAGGGCGAGTTGGTCCAGAGGCTCTGATATTTTGTGAGTGCACCTTTTTTCGGTACATCCGCGATTGCGCAGAGTGTGGCGGCGAGGGTGATGAGCAGGGAGCAAAGTGTTTTCATGGCAATGATTGGTTAGAAAATTCAGTTGGCTTCCGCAGGAGTGGTTTCGCTGTTGTTGGAGGCTTCCGCGTCCTCGTTGTCCTCGGTGATCGGGACGAAGTACTGCTCGACGATGGCGGTGCAGTCGATCTTGGTATCGTCCTTGTCCGGCTTGAGCTGGAGCTTGGAAGCGATGCGGAGCTGGTCCTGCATGTTGACGGCGTTGAGCCAGCGGTAGAGCGCCTTTTCCTCGCCGCTGACGGTGAACTGGAACTTCACGCGCTGGTAGTGAGCGCCCTCGAGGGCTTCGGAGGGAAGGGGTTTCTGTGAGGTGACGGTGAGACCTGCGCTGCGGGCTTCGGTTTCACAGAGTTTCTGGAGCTTGGTTTGGACGTCCTGTTGTGCGGCAGGCTCGGGGTCGAATTTGGCGAGCCATTCCATTTCCGCAGCCACTTGATCGCGGGACTCGCTGATGAGGCGGGCGGTTTCGAGCTGGCGGTTGGCCTTGCTGAGGTCTTGCTCGACCTTCTCGCGATTGCCTCTGAGGAAACCGATCAACAGGAAGTTGATGACCAGGAAACCGGCAACGGCGAAGAAGATCAGGAGTTTTTTTTCGCGGTCGGACATGCGGATGAATCAAGAGGGCTTACTCTGGAGGGAAAACTCCGGAAAGGCGCGGAATTGTCGGTCAGGGTTGGGTTTCTTGCACTGGCACCTCGCCAGTGAAGATGAATTCCCAGCCGAGCTTGGTCTGGCTGGCGGGTGGGGTGTCCCATTTGAATTGGGCGAGTTCGTTGTGTTTGGTGAGCTTGAGGCTGAAAGTGTTGGAGGCTTGGAGCTGCGGAGCCTCGCCTTCGATTTTCACATCGGTGGCGCTGATGTCGGCTTCTTTGAGGCGCAGGCCGCTGCCGGGCGGGATGCAGTTGGCGATGCGGTTGAGGATGTCCACCGGGCAGTTGGCGATCTGGATGACGGGGGCGAGCTCCTTCCATTTTTTGACGTGAATTCTGTAATCTTCGGCGTCTGGTGCGGCCTCTTGGGCTTCGGCGATGGTCTTCTGGGTTTTATCGGAGATTTTCCAAACGCCATAGCCGAACCAGCCAAGCAAGCCGAGATACACAAGGGCGGCGGCGCTGGCGGCGAGGGTGATATTCCGGCGGCGGCGTGCGGTGCGGCGTGCGGCGCGGACGTCCGCAGGCAGGAGTTTGCTGAGTGGCTTGGGCAGCACTGGCAGCGGCCTTTCCAGGATTTCTACCGGGATATGAAACGCGGCGCGGAGAGCGGCGGGATTCAGCGTGGGATCGGAGGTCCAGATGAGGACGCGCGAGCACTCGACATCCAGCCCCTGCATGCCGAGCTGGATGAGCGAGAGCCGGATTTCCCGTGCCAGGGAATCGTCCGGCTGCGCGGCGTCCACGGCGGTGGCTTGGCAATAGACGAGCTTGCCCTGATGAAACACGGCGAAGACCCAGCGTCCGAATTCTTTCCAGACAGTCAGCGCGTCCCCATCCACCGGAAAGGCGCGGGCGGAAACATCGAAGCCTTTCGGCCCACGGGCGGGCAGGTCGCCATCGCCGGGAGTGCGCAGGAAGACGGAGAGCAGCGCCGTGTTTTCGTTCTCACGGGCGATCACGAAAACATCGGTGAGCTGGCCGGCCATCGGGTCCGGGCGCAGGCCGAGGCGCTCGGCATGCAGCGCGGCGAGATCGGGAAATAGGGCGTCGTCATCGCTGGTGACGCGCAAGGGCACGGCGGTGAGCGAGCGCACCGGGAAAAGCATCGTCACATCGCCAGCGGGCATGTCACGGATTTCGGCGGCGTGATTGAAGCCGGTGGCGGTGTGGAGTGTGTATCCTCCATCGCCTTGGGCGGTCCAGATTTCCCAACCGGATTCGCCGGGGACGAGAAGCACGTTTTCAGTGGTTTTGCTCACGGTATGATTTCTTCGGTGCGTTCGAGAAGGGACGGTTTTCCGGTGCGGTTGCGAATGATGACGGTGATCTTGCGTTTCGCGCCACGGGCCTGACCGATGCTTTCAATGTGGGTGGTGGTGTCGTTGACTGTGAAGCGCCGGTTCAAGTCCGGGCGACCTTCTGTATCAATTCCCAAAAGATCAAGCGCGGCGGCGGCATTTTGAAAAGGCTCATCGTCCTCGGTATCGCGCTGGCCATCGATACCGCGCACTTGTTGCGGGATGGCGTCTGCTTGCTCGACGCGGCATTCAGCGGCGGCGGCGATCAATTCCGCAGAAGCCTCGTTGAGATCCAATGCTCCGCCGCTCCAGACGGTGAACCACTCGCGCCAATCGGGTTTCACGGACTCCACGAATTCCATGCCACGGACGAGGCGCATCTCGCTGAGATTGTAAAACGGGCGGTTGAAGGGCTGGTTGATGCGCCCGGCCTCTTCGTATTCCTCCTTCTCGGCTCCGTTGAGCGCGGCGTTGTCGTCTGCATCCACCCAATCGCCGAGCGCGTCTGCCACGGTTTGGGCGTCGTCGAGTTCCAGGCCCCATCCAATGAAAATCTCTTTGAGCAGCGCCTTGTCTTCTTGGAGCAAGATGGCGTTGATGTTGAATCGACCGCCTTCGGAAATCACGCGCACCTCGAAGCCCTCTTCCTTCTCCGCGTTCATCCACCGGAGCATTGGATCCCAGCGTTTCACCGCCGGATTCGAGCCGATGGCGATGCCCATTTCCGCGACTTGGCGGGCGCGAGAGCCGTGGATTCTAGCAGCGGCGATGTCTGCATCATACTTGATGACTCGCAAGGTCGTCAGCGAGGCGATGGAAAGGATGGCGATCAGCCAAAGCACAGCCATGAGGGCGGCACCGCGTTGGGGTTTGTTAGAAATGACGCGGGCGTTTTTCATTGGCCGCCTCCTCCTTGAGTGGGTGGTTGAGGCGTTCCAGTCTGGCCGCCGATGGTGACACCGGGAATGGTGACATTACCGCCATTGGCATTTCCCTGGTCGCCATTGCCACCGCCTTTTGCCATTTGGCGCATCAGCACTTCCGGGTTCTGCTTTGGCGGTGCCCAGAAGACTTGGCGGATTTCCTCGCCCTTCGCGCCGATCGCGCAGGTCAGCTCGATTTGCAGTGGCAGGCGGCCCTGGATCTCCCAGTCATACTGCCACTCCATTGAGCGGCCATCGAGCAAGCGCCATTCGAAAAACGCCACATCCTCGATCAACACTATCTCCGCGAACGGTTCATTTTTTTTCGCGCTGCCCTCGAAGGTGGACTCGGAGCCTTCGAGGATTTCGTTTTCATAATACCGCAGCACGATGTCGAGGTAGCCGCTGCGTCGCTTCACGGTGGAGAGCTGCACCGCCTTGGCGATGCGGTCCTCGCCGCCCCAAGTGAAACTCATCGGCACGTTCTGCAATGTCAGGTCCGAGAGGTAGTGCGAGCCGGAATCCTGCACCTTCAGATCGAAGCGCGTGTTGCCCGGCATGGCCGAAAATGTCTGCCCCAGAAGATCTAGGAACGCGTGCTGCTGCTGCGCCTCGTTCTGAGTCTCCACGATGCGTTTCCCCAGCACCAGCGAGGTGCGGGAAATGCCCACCACCATCCCTACGATCACAGCCATCAGTCCGATAGCCATCACTACTTCTAACAAGGTGAAACCCTGCCCGCGATGAGATGACGGCGTGCTTCTCATGGCTGGTACATCCTCCCGTAGCGCCACGTTTCCGCGACGCGTTCTTGGCGTTCTCCATTCCCCACCCAGGTGGCGCGCACTTCGATGCGATACATTTCCTGCAAGAGCTGGCCTTCTTCGTTCTCCAATTCATCGAGCAGCTCGATGGTGGTCACAAACTTGATTTCCCTGCCCGTCTCTCCGATCTCGGTCTCCGTTTCACCTTCTTCTAACACAGGCAGCGAGAGCGTTTCATCCAGCGCGCTGTCCATGAAGCGGGCCACCCGCATTTCCGCTTGTGAGAGCGCGGCGACCTTCGCCATCCGGTTGAGCGCCACTGTGAAACCCGTGGCCGCCATCCCGAAAATCGCCAGCGCCAGGATCATCTCCAGAAGGAGAAACCCGCGGCGGCCTGAATGGATGGTGGTTGTCATCGTGCGTCGAGTTCACTGTGGCGGATGGCTGCCGTGAGGGGATTGAAAGTGTTCACCATCCAGGTTTTTTCCATCTCGTATCTGAGGGAAATCGGCTCGCAAAGGCCGTTCGGATCGAAGCGCCAGACGTGGATGGATTTTTTCTCCATCGGCAGCCATTTGTCCGAATTCCAGCGGCGCACGAAGATATTGATGTCCTCCGCCAACTTCACATCGGCAAGCACTCCCTCGCCCTCTTCCTCCACTTTCTTGCCGCCGATGCGATGGCCGCCCACCGTGTAATTTTCATCACGCCCCACCTCCGCCAGCAGCATCAGGCGCGCCACGCCTTGGCGGAATTCCACGGCGTAGGGCGTCTGCTGGAGCATCGCGCTGGCACGGGCCCGCTTGGCGAGCACCTCGATCTGGCTGGATGCGTCGCGCAGCTTTTGCTCCTCCGAAGAGAAGGCCATCAGCCCCACCGCACCGGCTAGGACCATGGCCGTGATGGTGAGCACCATGACCATTTCCAGCAGCGTGAAACCGGGCGATCCCTTACATTTTCTGGCTATTGATGTCATCCTCGGTGTTCTCCTGCCCGTCGTCGCCAAGGCTGATGATTTCAGGCTCGTTCTTATCGACCTTACCTGGATAACGATAGACATACTCCCGGCCCCATGGGTCTTGGTTGAGCTTGGTCATGGCCTTGGTTTCCACGAGTTTCTTGAGGCCTTCCTGGGTCGTCGGATAGCGGCCCTTGTTGATTTTGTAGAGGCTCATCGCGGAAAGCATCGCGTTGATGTCGGACTTCGCCTGGGTCGGCTTCGCTTGGCTGGAAATGCCGCGCATGGCGAAAATAGCACCGCCCATAATCATGGCGATGATGCCAAGCACGATGACCATTTCAAGAAGGGTGAAGCCGCGGCGGCGGATCTTAGCGGATGGGTGTTGGAGTTTCATGCAGAGAGTAGGTGTTGTTGTCCGGCGATAGCCTTGCAGTGAAGGAAACGCCATGCGATGCAAAAGTTGTCGGGAAAATCCTTGGGGGAGCACACGCGCCATCGCGTGTGGTTTTCGACGCCCTCGTCGAAAACAGGCGGCACCCATCTTGGATTTCTCCTGTGAGTGCGACGAAGAGCGGCCAAAAACGCCATCTTGAGTCCACCGGAATGAGACGAGGGCGTCACATTCTACACGCGAGGGCGCGTGTGCTCCCCAGCATAACCGATTACTTCACCTCGAAGCTAAGGCGGGCCTTGCCGTCCTTGTCCTTCTCCGCATTCGGCGTCCAGAGGAGGTTGAAGCCCATGTAGAGCTTTGCGCTGCCGTTGTTTGATAGCGCCATCACCGAGTTTTCACTGGCTGCCAGCAGGAACTTCCGGTCCTTGGTCGAGCCGATGACGGCTTCCATGGCGACGATGCCGGGACCGTTGAATTTCTTGGAAGACGCGTCCACAGGTTCTTCAAAGCTTTGTTTTACCCGCTTCCCGTCGGTCCATTTCAACTCAATGCGGTCTTCCTTGAGAAGTTTGTCGAAGGCTTTCTCATCCTTATCTTTGTTGCGCGTTTTCTCGGGATAGGCGTTGGGAAAGGAGACTTTCAGGGAAAAACGGAGCGGATTTTTCAGCGTGCCGGGTTCCGTGACGCGGCCGCCCATGGTGACGATGCCGCGATCCTGCTCGATGTTCACCTCGAAGGACGCATCCCCCTTCACCTTGCCGCGAATGAGGGTTTTCTCGAGCTTGGCGGTGGCCGACTGCGGGGACTGGAGGGATTCGGGCAGGATCTGCTTCGTGACGGCCTTGCCATCGGGCATGATTTCCTGAATGAGGATGTCCACCCGCGGGCGCAGCCGCTCGGACGCGAGATCGCCCTTCTGATTGATCGGCGCGAACACGACCTTGCCATCCGCAATCACGCCGAACTGATAGCGCTTGTTCGCGAAGACGGCGAAGTAGCCTAGAAAGTCCTTCTCTTGAAGCACTGGCAACTGCGCGGACGCACACGGTGCGAACAGGACGGAGGCGATCACGGACGCGAGGAAACCTGAAATCAGACGCGGGTTTTTCATCGCCGCAAGAAAAGCCAATGCGCCACCGAGAGGCCAGCGAAAACTCGTAGGTCGCCGCGACCTGAAACGTGCTGAGAAAAACAAGCGGTTCTGAAAGCGAAGAGGAAGGCACCGCGAATTCCGCGAATCTTGCGAATCAAGAGTCCTCATCACCAGCTTCACTCATGGATCGTCTTCAAGATTCGTTAGATTCGCCAGATTCGCGGTGCCTGAACTCTTTGGCTACCGCAGCAAACCTGTTCCGGGGCCAGCGAAAAGCACCCCGCCTCACAAGTAAGTGCTGAAACCCGCCACCGTTTCCTCATCCAGCCTTCTCACCAACGCGATGACCAGCGTGACCATGTGCAAGTAGTCGTTCACATCGATGATCGCGTTGTGCGAGTGGATGTAGCGCGCAGGCACGCCGAGCACGATGCTCGGGACACCGTGATTCGCGAGATGGAACGAGCCCGCGTCCGTGCCGCCGCTGCGCCGCACCGTCACTTGGTGCGGGATGTTTTCCGCGCGTGCCAGATCGATTGCGAAACGCGCCAGCCGAGGATTCGCGATCGCCGTGGGATCGAACATCCGGATTTGCACGCCGCCGCCGAGCCGCCCCTGGCAGTCCGCGCGGGAGAAACCCGGCGTATCATCCGCAGGCGGACCTTCGAGGATGATCGCCACATCCGGCCGGGAAAATGCCGCTGCCGTCTTCGCGCCGCGCAGGCCCACTTCCTCCTGCACGGTGCCGCAGAGGATGAGCCGGTTCGGATGCGCGGAGTTTGTTAGAATTTCGCCCGCTTGGATCACGCCGGCCATACCCACGCGGTTGTCGAAGGCCTTCGCCATGAAATAATCCTCCCGCGCCATCGCCGTGAAGGCGGACAGCGGCGCGATCGGATCACCCAGCGCGATGCCGAACTCCTCCTCCACTTCGCGGCGCGATTCCGCACCGATGTCGATGAACATTTGGTCGATGGTCATCACCTGGCGGCGTTGCGCTTCAGGCAGGAAATGCGGCGGCTTCGAGGACACCACGCCCAGCACTTTCTCGCCCGAGCGGGTCAGGATTTCCACACGCTGCGAGAGCAAGTTGTGCTCCCACCAGCCACCCACCGCCACGAACTGCAAGAACCCGTCCGGCGTGATGTTTTGCACTAGGAAACCGACCTCATCCATGTGCCCTGCGAGCAACACGCGCGGGCCTTCGCCTTCCGTTTCGCAGAAAACCGAGCCGTTCCGGTCCGTCGAGAGTTCCCCGCATTCCTCCAGCTCGTCCACGAAGATCGCTCGTACCTCGTCCTCATGGCCGGGCACCGAGTGGGCTTCCGTCAGCTCCTGTAACAATGACACCGCTTTCGTGCGCATGTCCGGCAGTGTGAGGAGCCGCGCCGCCGCTTCCAAGCGCCAAGTTTGGTTGGCAGGCCTCCTGCTCTTAACTCCCCGCCGAACTTCAAGCACCTGCTGGAGGCATACAAGAAACACTTCGGCCAGACTCACGACGAGGCGCGGCATTCGTTCATCAGCTACCATATCGCGCTTCACCGGTCTCTTGGTGATGTCGCTCTCTAAACGGGATACTCCGAGTCGATCATCAAGCGCCATTACCTCAATCTCCATCCGAAGGACGGAGGGTCTTAGTTCTTCCGCATCATGCCGGAGCCGAATCGTCGGCGTGCGACATTGGCACCGGCTAAGGCAGCCAGTCCGAATCCTTACCTCGTCGCCGTCTGATTGCATGAACTCGCATCTTGACGCAATAACGCGCCACGTTACTATCCCGCTGGCCTAATGTTCCGTTCCTTTGCTTGCAGGACAGCCGCCACCTTCTTCGAGGAACGGAAAACCCGGTCTTTCCCTCCCGACATCCAGCGTGTCGCCCTGCGGAAACTCGCCCAACTTCACGCCGTCACCGAACTCAATCACCTCTCCGTCCCGCCCGGTATCCGGTTGGAAGCCCTCAAGGGCAACCGGAAGGGCCAGCACTCCATCCGTATCAATGACTAATGGCGTCTCTGTTTTGTTTGGAAAACGGACGGCCCGCACGATGTCGAAATCGTCGATTACCACTGATCCACCATGAAAACACACACCCCCATTCATCCCGGCGAAGTTCTCCGCGAGGACTTCCTGATCCCCCTCGGTCTTTCGGAATACCGGGTGGCTAAAGACATCGGCGTCCCGGCCCGGCGCATCAATGAAATCGTGAAGGGCAAGCGGTCTCTCACGGTCGATAGCGCCCTGCGGCTCGAACGCTACTTCGGCTGGCCCGCCGAGGTCTGGCTGAACCTCCAATCCCACTATGACCAGCAGACCGCCAAGGAGTTGCTGAAGGATGCGCTGGCAGGAATTCATCCGTGTCCCGCGTTGTGAGTCCGTGCCTCGGGCATCACGTCAAAAGTAGTAGTTATGCTTTCTCCACGTCACGCCGTGGCCTTTGCATGTTAGCCCTGATAGTTCCGCTTTCCGCTGTCTAAATCTCACGCACCTATTGTTGCAACGCTTTCGTTTTTCGGCGGCTTAATCGGAAAATTCGCAAGTCCTGAAAAAGTGCCGGGAACAGGACTCGAACCTGCACACCTTTCGATACCAGAACCTAAATCTGGCGCGTCTACCAATTCCGCCATCCCGGCTTGCGGGGAGAACTTACCGGTCCGCCGGGCCGGGGCAAGAACTCTCGTGGTGGAAATTTACCGCGCCCTAGCCGTAGAGCCGGTGTTGCAGCGTGGCGGACTGCCCGATGGGCGGCGGATTTTTCCATGAGAGTTCTAGGAAATGAAAACCGCCGCCGAGATGGGCGGGGTGGGTGAGCGTGCGGAACTGCCGGATGGCCGCCGCCTGCGCTGCGCCCTCTTGTGCGAGCAGCCAGTCGCGGGCGTTTTCCGTGAGCCACGCACCTTGGTTTTGGAAGGCGATGGCGTGGCCGCCGAGTGTGAGCGCGCTTTCCGCGATGGCGGTGAAGTCCACATGCGCGGTGATGTCCGCCTCACCGGGAGCTTCTAACGGATCTTCACCCGCGCAGTGATTGGAAAAAGTCCGCAGGGTGCCGCGAGTGCGATCCGGGTGATAGTATTCGGGCCGTGCGAATCCATAGTCCGCCCAGATCATCAGGCCGCCGTCCAAGGCACCGACCAGCGGTTTTAGAAACTCACGCACGCAGGTGCGCAACTCGGTGCGGTAGCCTTCAGGAAACGTTTCGCCGAGTGGTGCGAGTGCCGCTTGCAGAGCAGGATCGGTGATTTCCACCAACTGCCAAACGAAACTGCCATCGTCATCAAGCGCCACTTTGCATTCCAGCCAACGGTTTTCCCGACGCTCCACGATATGGAATGGCAGCGCGTCCAGCAGCTCGTTGCCATAGGCGATGCCTGGCAGTGGGGAATCTGTTAGCTCCGATGCATTCGCGACGATGCGCACGTTCCCGCCGAAGTTCCGCAAGGTCTCACGTTGCGCCGCACGAAGGTTATCGAGCGGCTCGGGGATCGCATACTCCAGCGCATCGAAGGCCGCGCCGTCCAGTTCCGCGATGGCCGCCAGCACATCCGCCGCCAGCGTGCCGTCATGTGCGCCGCACTCGATGATGCGCCAGTGCGATGGTTTTCCTGACTCGCGCCACTCACGCAGGAAACGCCGCGCGAGGATTTCCCCGAACACCGGGCCCACGCTCACGCTGGTGAAAAAATCTCCGCCGCGTCCCACTTTGCGGATGCCCTTGGCATAGTAGCCGAGGCCCGGTTCGTAGAGCGCCGCTGCCATGAACTCCGGGAAACCCAGCGGCCCATCACGACCGATCCGCGCACGCAGCACGCTCCCCAACGAAGGAGTTGCGGGGCGCGTCCCGATGGGATAGTCATTCGGGCGCTTTTCCGCCTGCGAGGGCGGTGATGAATCCGGATCCGGCATGGCAACCATTCAAAACTCGAACCGAAGGAAGACCCGCAAGAAGTGGTTCTTCAAGCGCAAAGCCTTTTGGTTCACCCTGCTTCTGCTAGGCATCGCGGGCGGCATCGGTGGCTGGCTCTTTGTGGATGACTACACCCGCCCGTACCGCGAGCGCGCCGCGACCTACGATCTGGACCGCATCAACGACCTAGAAATCCCAAGTCTCATCGTGGATCGCAATGGCAAGGAAATCGGCCGCATCTTCGTGCAGAACCGCAGCATCATCCCCATCGACAAGGTGCCGGAAATTTTCATCCAGGCCCTGCGCGCCGGCGAAGACTCACGTTTTATGACGCACGATGGCGTTGACTACATAGGCACCATGCGCGCGTTGAAGTTCACTGCAGAAGGAAGCGCCCAGGGCGGCAGCACCATCACCCAGCAGCTCGCGAGAAATGCCTACAACCTGAAGGACGAAGCCGTGGAGCGCAACGAAACCAAGATCCAGCGCAAGCTCGTCGAGATGTTCCTCGCGATGCGCATCGAGAAGCGCTACACGAAGCCGCAGATCCTCGAGTTTTATCTGAACCGCATCTACTTCGGCAGCGGCTTCCATGGCATCCGCTCCGCCTCGCTCGGCTACTTCGGCAAGGAGCCAATGGATCTCAACGCCGAGGAGTGCGCCTCGATGGTCACCCTCATCAAGAACCCTAACAGACGCTCGCCCCTCAACAACCCGGACATCAATCTCGATGGCCGCAACTACGTGCTCATGCGCATGCGCGAGGAAGGCTTCATCTCATCCTCCGAACTCACCCGTCTCAAATCACTGCCGCTAACCCTCAACTCCAAACCCCTACGCCGCGGCACCACTCACCTCTATGAACGCGTGGCCGAAGCTGTGGGCACATCGCTTGGCGAGGACGCGCTCGCTTCTGGCGGCTTCAAAGTCCACACCACCATCCTCAAGGAAGCGCAGGAAGCCGCCGAACAAACCCTCGCCCTCAGTCTTTCCAACGCGGAGGCGAACCCCGGCTACAAGCGCCAGAAGTATGCGGACTATCGGAAAAACAGCACCAAGCCCGCCGAATACCTCCAGGGTGCCTGCCTCATGATCGATCACGATTCCGGCGAAGTGCTCGCCCACGTCGGTGGCCGCGATTACGCCCAAGTGCCTTACGATTTCATCGAGCTCGGCAAACGCCCGCTCGGCACCGCCTTCTTTCCCTTCATCTACGCCGCAGGCTTCGAGGCCGGACTCACACCCGCCACCATCGTCGATGACGAGCCGATGGACAACCGCTCCGTCATGGTCGGTGGTCGCGAAGGCATCCTAGGCGAGTGGGGCATGGAAGTGTCCACACCTGTTTACAAGGGGAAAATCCCAGCCCGTGAGGCGCTCGAGCAGTCCAAGATCGGAGCGACCGTTCGTTTCTCCGATGAAGTCGGCCTCCAGCGCGTGATCGATACCGCATGCGCCTTCGGCCTTCCTTTGAAAAAAGCCGAGCTGCTGCGTCGCGTCGCAGTTGGTTTTGAAGAAGTTTCCATGAAACAAGCCGTGCGCGCCATCTCCGCATTCGCACTCGGCGGCAAACAAGCACCTGAAGACTTCGTCTATGTCGATCGTGTCGAGAACGCCGCTGGGCGTGTTATCTATCGCCGCGAACGCAAACCACTACAGCGTACGGCCGTCATCAGTGAGGCTACCGCTTGGCAGGTCCACAGCCTGATGGCCGGCTCACTCTATCGCGGCAGCTCGAAGGGCGCGCTCGACGAATTGTTAGAACGTCCCTTCCACGGCGCAGGCAAAGGCGGCACTACCCATGACTTCGGCGATTGCTGGTTCCTCGGCTACAACAAGCGCGTCAGCTGCGGTGTCTGGTCCGGTTTCCTCTCCTCCAATGGCGAACCCATCTATCCCGGAGCCTTCAGCCGTGACCTCGCACTGCCCGTCTGGCAGGCCGCGATGAATGCCGCCGCACCATCCTTCGGAGGTGCGTCTCTCAGCCCGCCCGGCTCCGTCGTCGAAGTGCCCGTCTGCTCCGTCTCCGGCCAGCGCGCCACCCAGTTCTGCCAAGAATACTCCGAGACTCCCGGCTCCGGCGTTGTGAAATCCCGCTCCACCGGCGTCAACGAATACTTCCGCCGCGGCACCGAGCAGCTTCCCTTCTGCACCGTCCACTCCGGCACCAGCCCAGATGCCGCACCCATCCGCACCGGCACGCTCGACCTCCCCGCGCTTGATGCCGTACCCGTCATCCCAAAGGCCACCGCTCTGTTAGGAGACGATCCCTATCACACTGAGCTGCCCACCTTCGCAAACGCCAGCACCGGCACCGGCATGATCCGCCGCCGCACCAACGTGCTCGACAGCCTCGACCTCAACGACCTCGAAGAAGCCATCCCGCTCAAGCGCCCCAAGCGCCTCCAGATCGAGGACGAGTGAAACGCCAACCTCACTTCGCACCACGGATAGGAGCAGGAATCCGACGATTTCTGAATAAACAGCCGCAATTCTTTATCCCGGAGGGATGAAACATGCGCCCCGTCCAGTGCTAGGCCGCTCAAACCCTGGTACCAACCCAAGCGGTAGTCTGGCCGTTGTTCGGCTCGATCACCCATCCGCCGATCTGTGCGCCGGCGCTGTTGAGCACCAACATGAAAGTGTAAGGGTTTTAGCCCGGCAGGTTGACCGTTCCCATCCAAGCGGTGATGTCGGCATTGGCACTGCCGCTGAAAATCATGTCCGGGCCGCCGGCGACCGGTGACAGCCCATCGAGCAGCAGATTTCCCGCCGGGTCTTCGCGGATGGAAAGCGTGGTGGCTTCCAGCGGGCCAGTGGTGTCGCGGACGCGGGTGATGTTCCAGTCGCCGACGAGTGGGGGGAGCATGTTGGCATTTATACGCGACGGTTTCTAACAACCGTCGCCTTTTGCTGTCGAGAAAGATGCCTCTCCTTGAAGCCGCTTCCCGTCATTTGTCTTGTCGGGCGGCTGCGGGACGTGGGAATTTCGCGATCACTTGGCGACGACACGGAACACGCAACTGGACGGCTGGCGCGCCTTCGCCGTGGTGGGGGTGATGTGGTTTCATTGGCTGCCGGAACTGCGGGGGCCGTTTCCGTTAGAGATCGGGCTGTTCTTTTTCCTGACGCTCACCGGTTTCCTAA
>JANMLQ010000165.1:0-7208 GCA_031372635.1 Akkermansiaceae bacterium
AACGCACCCGTCATCCCTCAAAGCGGCGATGCTCGCCGCAGTCCAAGGTTCATTACCGGCATTCATGCGGCGTGTCATTTCAAACTCCCGGCAAAAACTTACTCTTCGTCCCAGCGGGACGGCTCATATCAGCCCGGCACAGGGTGCCGGGTTGAAGGGACACCTCATGCGCATGACGCTCCGACAAACGCAGCCCGCATGAAGCGTCCCGTCAGGACGCGGTTCCTTTGCGAATACGAAACCCGGCACCTCGTGCCGGGCTGATATGAGCCGTCCCGTCAGGACGAAGAATAGCGAATCGTCCCTCCGGGACGATGATTGCTACAAAGGAGACATTCACTCCTCCGGCAGTGTGAGCAGTTCCTCGTCTTCTTCGCGGTATTGCTCTAGCAGAAATCCGTCGTTGGCATGCCAGCGCAGCCAGACAGCGTCTCCCCATTTCGGTGGGAGTTCGTCGAGCAAGAAGGTGCGGTGTTGTTGCTCGGCGCAGATGCGGTAATCGCCGCAACGCACCCAGTAGCGGGTGTGCGAGCCGAAGTAGATCACGTCCTCAATCGTACCTGGCAGCGCGTTGTCCCACTGGGCTGCGGCGGGTTTTTCCCGGGAAACGATGAGTTTTTCCGGGCGTAGCGAGAGATGGATACGGTCGCCGGGGCGCACGGGTTTGTCGTTGTCGATCAACACCGCACCGAGGCCGGGGATGTCGGCGCGTGAGAAGCGTTCGCTGACGGATTCGGTGATCTTGCCTTCGAGGAAATTCGTATCGCCGATGAACGCGGCGACGAAGGAAGTGCGCGGCGTTTCATAGATCTCCGCTGGTGTGCCGATCTGCTCGATGCGGCCTTGGCTCATCACGGCGATGGTGTCCGAGATCGACATCGCTTCGCCCTGATCGTGGGTGACGTAGAGGAAGGTGATGCCGACTTCGTCATGAATCGCGTCGAGCTCCACAAGCAGTCGCTGGCGGAGTTTTAGATCAAGTGCGGCGAGTGGTTCGTCCAGTAGCAGGACTTTAGGTTTGTTCGCAAGGGCGCGGGCGATGCCGACGCGTTGTTTCTGCCCGCCGGAGAGTTTCGCGGGCATCTTGTCCGCGTGCTCGGTGAGATCCACCAGATCAAGCATGCGGTCCACCTCGCTGCGGATTTGTTCATTGGAAAGTTTCCGAATTTTCAGGCCGAAGGCGATGTTATCGCGGATCGTGAGATGGGGAAAGAGTGCGTAGTTTTGAAACACCGTGTTGACCGGGCGCTGCTCGGGCGGAAGGCCGGTGATGTCCCTGCCATCGAGTAGCACTCTGCCTTGATCGGGGTTTTCAAAACCGGCGGCCATGCGCAGCAGTGTCGTCTTGCCGCAGCCAGACGGACCTAACAGCGAGAACACCTTGCCATGTCCGATCTCAAGCGTCACGCCGTCCACTGCGGTGAACGAGCCGAAGCGTTTGGTGATGTTCTCGAAGCGAAGCGTTCCCTGCATGACGACTTTGGCAGACTGATGGATTCCTGCAAAAGTTCAAGCGAGCGAATCGACGTCAACGCGGTGCTTGATCGAGGATCTTCTTTCCTGCCTTGAGGGCTGCGTTTGAGGAAAGGATAGAAACGTGGTCCTCATCGTAACCGAGGACTTGCACCGCGTCTTCCTTCGCTTCCTTCCGGAGTTGGCTGGCCACGCTCACGGTGCCGTCGTTTTCAGGAGGCAGGATGCGCGAGCGTGAGGCGTGGTGGCTGTAGAAGAGGTGGTGGCTCACTGTTCCCTTGAGTCGGCGGTCGTAGAGGTGTGTTAGAAAATCCGAGCCATGCGCCATGTCGCGCCATGAGGGGACGACTTGTGGCGCGTATCTCACACCCATCGCAGCCGCTTCATGGCCGTCCCATGGACTGGAGAAGGTGATGAGCGTGTTGATGTAGGTGTTGCGTCCTTCGAGTGTGTTGCGGATGACGAAGCGGCGTGCCACCAGACCGCCCATGCTGTGCGCTACGACGTGCAGTCGCTTGAATCCGTAGCGGTCGTGAAGCAGCTTCACACCATCGTCGAGAGCGTTGGCAGCGGCCTCCAATCGCATGCCGGACGGATAGACGTAGAACCATGGCTGATAGAGATCGCGGTCGATTTTCTCCATTGCTTCCCGCCAATCTTGTGGTGAGCCAGCGGCTCCGTGAATGAAGATGACGGGAGTCTTCGCTGGATCGTGGCGATCCAGGAAATAGATGCCGAAGCCGCTTTTGATGGCAAAGGTGGCGGGAGTCCACAAACCGTCCTCGCCACGGGTGGCGGCGAAGCGCGGGTCATCGAGATCAGCACGCTCGCCGAGTGCGAAGCGGATGCCCTGATGATTGACGACTTCCTCCACCTTTCGCCCTGCGAGCAGGTGGGCGATGGCCTCGCGCATTGCAGTAGGCATCCGTTCGCCAGTGCTGAGTTCGCCACGGACGCGGGCGGTGCGCTTGTCCGCATCCAACTCAACCGCTGCGGGTTGGCCGTCCGCGCCACGGTGAAGCCACATGGGTTCGCCATCATCGAGCACGCCGCTGCGGTTCTCATCCGCGTAAGCCACCACATGCTGGTTCAGCGGGCTTTTCACCAGGAACAAGAAGGCTCCGCCATCGGTCAGGTCGAGCCGATCGCCGGAAAACACCTTGCCCTTTTCCTGGTCCCATTCCACCACGCTGGCTCTAACAGGACAGCGGAAGGAGTCTGCATTGGTGATGATTCCACTGATCCGGTAATCGTCTTTGAGAAGCTTGAGATCTTTGCCGAGTTTCCTGAAATTCACGCAGGAAACCGTGCACAACAATCCTGCGGCGAGCAGTGCGGCCCACAGATGGGAAAGGTATCGTTTCATCGTGAATTGTTGTGTTGAACTCCCTCCGTAGTGAGACTCAGGGCATGCCGCTATCCTTGACGAAGGACTTGGTGGCGGTGAGGCGGATCGGCAGTTTCACCTTGTTGGATTCTCCGGGCTTGCTGCTGCTGGTGGTGAGCACGCCTTTGAGTTCGAGTGATTCATCGAGCATGGTATCGAGGTTCACTGTTACTTGGCCGCTGAGTTCGATCGCGGCGCTGGATTCGCTGCCATCGGATTTGAAATCTGCGCCGGTGCTGCGGATTGAGATGTCGATCACGGCGACCTGACGTTTTTCCGAGCGGCGCACTTGGCGCAGGCTCATGGTGCCGATGGTCTGGGCCTTCGCGAGATCCTTCTCGATGATCATCTTGACCCATGCGGGATCGAATTCCCATGAGTCGCCGACGTTGACATCCTTCGCGGGATACCAATCGCGGTTCAGATAGACGGTGAGTTCGTCGATCTCTGTCTTCACGCGGGTGAGTGGGACGGAGCCGTCGAGTTCGAATTTCCAGTCGCCGGTGGGAGCCTTGGACATGGCGAACATCTTGCCGGTGAGCGGGCTGCTGTCGTTGGACTTCTCTTCCTTGCCGCCGATGACGGTCTTGGTGGCAGTCGTGATTTTGGGAACGCGGACCATGCCTCTGCGCGTGCCATCGGCGGCGGGTGCGCGGAAGGTCCATATCAATTCGCGATCACGGACGATGGAGAGGGTGCCGTTGGATGTTTGGCCGGCGATGGTGCGCTGGATGGTGCCACCTGTCGTTTCGGAATGCGTGACGAGGCGCACGCTTTCACCGGGTTTGCCACGGACGGGGCCGAAAGTGATGCCTGCCGAGGCTGAGGTAACGAGGGTGGCGAAAACGACGGCGGATGCAGTTAGAGATAGGCTCTTCATACGGGTGTAGATTTCTGCGAGTGGGTTTCGCGGTCAATGCGAATCGTGGCGCGTGGTTTTGGGTTTGGAGTGGCGGATGAGTTCGTCGAGCTGGCGTTCGTAGGCATCGCCGTCGAGTGGTAGCGTGATCGTTTGATCGTTGAAGGTGGAAAGCAGCATGGCATTGGCGAGTTCCACGCTGTGGATGCCTTCGGATGCGGGAGCGAGCAGCGGCGCGCCATGCAGAATGGCATCCGCGAAGTTTTGTAAAATCCCAAGATGCTGGGTGCCGCGGTCGGGTAGGGGAGTGACGATTTCCTCATGCTTCGGAGCATCGAATCCACCTGCGGCCGTCTTGCTGAATGCGGTGGATTCCATTTCATTGCGTAGGAAAACGAGTCGCTCGTTCTCATGGATGAGCTTGCCGCGCTCGGTGGTGATTTCGAGACGGTTGGTGCCGGGCGCCTCGCCGGTGGTGGTGATGAACACGCCGCTGGCACCGTTTCCGAATTCCATGTAGGCGGTGACGTCGTCCTCGACCTCAATGTCATGATAGCGGCCAAAGCGGCAGAAGGCGCGTAGCGTTTCCGGCATGCCGAAGAACCACTGCAAGAGATCGAGGTTGTGTGGGCACTGGTTGAGCAACACTCCGCCGCCTTCGCCGCGCCAGGTGGCACGCCACGGGCTGCTTGAGTAGTAGGCATCCGTGCGGAACCAGTTGGTGATGATCCAATTGATTCTGCGGACTTCGCCTAGCTCGCCGCTGTGGATCAGCGTGCGGATTTTCTGATAGGCGGGATCTGTGCGCTGGTTGAAGATGGCTGCGAAGACCTGCGACTCACGGCCTTGATGCGCGGCGATGAGTTTCGCGCAGTCGTTCTTGTGGACGCCGATGGGCTTTTCAACGAGGACGTGAAGGCCGTGTTGGAGCGCGTCGATGCCGATGTGAGTGTGGGAAAAATGTGGCGTGGCGATGAGCACGGCATCGACTGTGCCGCTGCGGATGAGTGCGGCGGAGTCGGTGAAATGCGCGGCATCGGGAAAGTCGGCGAGTGATGATTCGCGTGGAGTGCAGACGGCGGACAGACAGGCACCGAAGACAAGACTATCGCGTAGTAGATTGGCGTGCGCTCTGCCCATGTTGCCCATTCCGATGACGCCGATGCGAACGATGGGCCCGGTGGTTTTCATGGGGATCTAGGGAGTAAGATTTTAACCACTGATTGAACTGATTTTGAAGAGGGTTTGCTTACTTGCTTGAGTTCGCGCTTTAGCGTGTCTTCACGATGGGCAAGCTGAAGCTTGGACTCCTGAAAGTGGTTTGCATGAACAAGGATCAGCCTAGTAATGCCATGATCGGTTGCGGCCAGATGCCAAGCACGAGTGTGGCGATGGTGAGAACGCCGACGCAGACCTTGCTGATGAGAGGCAGCGTGACTTCGGCTTTTTGGCCCGGATTCACCCACCACATGGCGCGGATGATGTTGAAGTAGTAGTAGAAACCGGCGGCTGCCGCGATGAAGGCGACGCCGACTCCGGCCCATAGCTCGGCTTTCACGGCGAGTGAGAAGACGAAGAACTTGCCGATGAAACCGGCGGTGAGCGGTACGCCGGCCAGCGCGGCTAACAGAATGGTGAGGCAGAGCGCGAGGATGGGGTTGGTTTTTCCGAGGCCGTTGAAGTGGGTGATGTTCTCGCCATCGCGCTGGATGCGGACTTGGGCGAGGATGAAGAACACACCGAGCGTCATGATGAGGTAGGTGGCGAGGTAGAACGAGACCGCTTGCGTGGATGAGGGTAGGCCAAGGGTTTCAGTAGCTCCAGCAGCTAGTGCAAGCAGCAGGAAACCGGCGTGGGCAATGGATGAGTAGGCGAGCAGGCGCTTGAAGTTGGTTTGCGGAATGGCGGCGAGGTTTCCGAACAGCAGCGTCGCGATGGCGAGGATGAGCAGGAGCTTGATGACCGGGCCGCGCGTGACTTCACCAGCGAGGAAGGGTTCGAGGAAACGAATCATCAGGATGAAACCGGCGGCTTTCGATCCTACGGAGAGGAAGGCGGTGGTCGGTGTGGGCGCGCCTTGATAGACGTCTGGAATCCAGACTTGCATCGGGACCGCGCCGATCTTGAAACCGAGCCCGACCATGACGAGGGCGATGCCGAAGAGAAGAGGGGTGGGATTTGAGATTTGAAATCTGAAATTTGAAATTTCAGAGAGACTCATGGTGCCCGTAGAGCCATAGACCCATGCGATGCCATAGACGAGGAAGCCGGTGCTGAGCGCGCCGAGGATAAGGTATTTCACGCCTGCTTCCAGCGAACCAACATTGCGGCGCATGTAGGCGACGAGGATGTAGAAGGTGACGGTGACGAGTTCGAGTGCGACGAAGGCTCCGGCGAGATCCTTGGCGGAGGCGAGCCACATCATGCCGGCGCAGGCGAAGACGGGCAGTGCGTAGTATTCTCCAGTGCCGTTTTCCGAACCCGGGTGCTCGGTGAAGCGGGCGAGGATCTTGCGGTAGTCGATGGACATCAGCACGACGAAGATCGTGGTGACGAGTGCGAAGATCTTGTAGAAACGAGCTAGGGGATCGAACTGGTAGAAATTCCAGAGCGGCCACTTGGCCCAGGCGGAGTCGGGTTTTGCGTCAGCTCCGATGGCGAGGGGGATGAGAACCACCAGGATCACACCGAGGCCGAGCGCGGCAATGACGCCGACCCATGCCTTGCTTTTCGCAGGAACGAAGGCTTCGGCCATCAGCAGGATCAGGCCGAGGGTGACGGTGAGGGCTTCTAGGTAGTAGGCGGGCATGGGAGAGAGTGGAGAAAGTGATCAGTGATCGGTGAGCAGTGATCAGTGGAAGATCATTTGAGAAGATTGAGCAGCAGGTTCGGATAGAGTCCGACTGCGAAGAGGGCTAGCACGAGGAGGATGGCGGGGATGCGATCTGCTAGAGTGAGATCCGCTGCGGACTCGGTGGCTTTCACGGATGGGCCTTGGAAGATGGCGCGGTAGGCGCGCAGCATATAGACGGCGGAGATGACCACGCCCCAGATGGAGAGGATGCAGGCGATTTGCACCGGGCCGAGACCGGCGGTGGCATCGTAGTTTTTGAAGGCGGAGAGGAAGACGAGCACCTCGCCGGAGAAGTTGGCGAGTCCGGGCAGGCCGATGGATGCCATGGCGGCAATGCCGAAGATGAAGGCGAGCTTGGGCGCGGATTTAGCGAGTCCGCCGAGATCGGATAGATCGAGCGAGCCGGTGCAACGCTCGATGCGGTCTGCAAGACCGAAGAGAAGCGCGATGGAAACGCCGTGGGCGAACATGAGCAGCACGGCGGCGGGTTGGGCGAGTGGGTTTTCCGGGAATGCGATCAGCGCTGCGATGGCGAGGAAGATGTAGCCCATGTGCATGACGGAAGAATTGCCGAGCATGGTATCGAGGCGCTTCTGGTTGATGGTGACGAAGCCGACCCAGAGGATGTTTCCTAA
>JANMLQ010000187.1:0-4342 GCA_031372635.1 Akkermansiaceae bacterium
GGTTTTGCCATCGCGGAAGACGACAAGCGCGGTGTCCTGGACGGCGGCGGAGGCGGCGAGGTTGAGAAAAAATTCGCTGGCACCAGAGATGCGGGAGTTGTTCACGGCGATGATGAGATCGCCTTGCTGGAGTTTTCCCAAAGCGAGTCCGCCTTCGCTGATGCCGGTGACGACCACGCCACGGAAGCCGCGCATGCGCTCGGGCACGGAGAGGTCGCGGACGTCGATGCCGAGGGCTTGCAGGACTTCTTCGGGATCGCGCACGCGGCCTTGGGCGGCTCCTTCCGGGAGCTTGGCGGTCTGGGTGCCTGCGCCGCTCTCGGTGATGACGGCTTTGAGTTCTAACAACTGGCCCTTGCGCCAAACGCCGAGTTTTACGGTGTCACCGACGCGTGCGCCTTGGACGAGAGTGAAGAGTTGTGTGGCGGAGCGGATGGTCTCGCTATTAAAAGTGCGCACGACATCCCATGGCATCAGACCGGCGAGCTGGGCGGGCGAGCCGGGGGAAACGCCGAGCACTGCGGAGCCTTCCGCGCCTTCATAGCCGAGTGCGATCCTGGCTTCTGGATCGAGATCGTGCATCTGCACGCCGAGGAAGCCGCGGATGGGGCGGCCGCGTTCGAGGATCTGATAGAGAGCGTCTTTTACATCGTTGGAAGGGATGGAAAAACCGACGCCCTGGAAGCCGGGGTTTTCCTTGTCCGGCGAGAAGATGGAAACGTTGATGCCGATGATTTCGCCGCGAATGTTGACGAGCGGGCCGCCGGAGTTGCCGGGGTTGATGGCGGCATCAGTTTGGAAAAGATCGCGCTGGCTGTCGGAGAGCGAGCGTTCTTTGGCGGAGATGATGCCTTGGGTGACGGTCTCGCCGAGGCCGAATGGATTGCCGACTGCAAAGACGATCTGGCCGACTTGGGTCTGCGTGGAGTCGCCGAGTTTGAGTGGAGTGAAGGCTTCGTCGGACTCGATTTTTAAAACAGCGATGTCGAGCAGTGAGTCCTCGCCGATGAGCCGGGCGGGATGGGATTTCCCATCGTGGAGGGTGACCTGGATCTTCTGCTGTCCTGCGATGACGTGGTGGTTGGTGACGACGTGACCTTCCTTGGTGACGATGACGCCGGAGCCTTGGCCCTGCGTGGGGTAGCGGCGGATGCGGGTGCGGCCCCAGATGTCGTGAAGCTGCTCAGTGCGCATGCCTGCGGTATCGATACTGACGACGGACGGCACCACCGCGCGAGTGAGGCTGGCGTATTCGTCATTGAGGCGGGAGAGCAGCTCAACATCGCCGATCTCCAGCGGCGGCTTGTCGGGTAGTGTGAATTTCTCCGGGCGAAACTGGCCGCTGGTTTTCGACAGGCCGGGGATCAGCCCGCGCAAGCCGCCGCGCAGCGCGGAGACCGCGACGAACGCGATGACAAAAACAGCGACGAGCGCCAACAAACGGCGGAATGCGGGATTCATGTGGTGGGGTGGGTGACGCCCGGAAAGATGCGCCGGAATGCGTATTTTCCAAGCATGGAAACATGACGCCGCACGCGCCGTGCAAATTATCCGCGCTTCCGCCTTGGCCGCAGCCTGCGGATCTGGCATCAACACCGTCATGCGAATTCCAGCGTTTCTTGTTTGCTCTGCGATCCTTGTTTCGAGCGCCCGGTCCGAGCCGCTCTCCGCTGCGGATCGCGAGGCGTTACTGGAAAACCTAGAGAAGATCCGTGAAACTTCGGACTCCAAGATCGACGCGCGCTTTCGTGTCGCTATCGCTGCTTATCGCAATGCCATGACTTCCGATGATGTCGCCTTCGAGTTCTATATGAAATGCACCGAGAAAGTGAACTTCACGGATCAGGGCAAGAAGGCCGCCGATTTCCGCGAGTGGAAAAAGAAGGAAGACGATAAACATTCCGAGCCGGGCTTTCGCGTGGCCCTTCTCTATCAGCTCCGTTGGCTAGTCCTCACCCTGCGTGCTTCATCGGAAAAAACAAAGATCAGTGATCTCGTCGGCGAGGCTCAGGAAACCGTGGACCTCATTTTCCGTGATGCCGGGAAACTCGTCGGCCAGAATCAGACGCTCTCCCAGAGCGTGACCGCCACGATTTTTGCGAGAGCCTACGAGATCAACCCCAGCGGCAAGAACAACTGGCCGACTTCACCCTTGATGCTTGAGCAGATTTACGACGTGCTCATTTTTCCGCCGCTGCGCAACTCATCTCGCGTCGAATATCTGCGCGCCGCGTGGATCAAACGCATCCAGCAGGAAATCCTCAAAAATGAATACCTGTCTGATGGCGGTAGCCGGAAAAAATCGCCACGCACTCCCGATGACGATCGCTTCATGGCGGAAACGCTGCCTGAACTCCAATGGAAGATGGAAATGGACCTTTTCAAAAACGGCGATGAGAGCGGAGCCGCCTTGCGCATGCTCACACACATCCAGAAACACCTCGATCACAAGTCTGTCCGCACCTGGGGTGATGATCTGAAAGCCCTGCTCACTCCGAAGTCCGCAGCCCCCGCCGCGCCGCCGAGTCAGTGATCGAGAAGTGCGCTGATTCCACGCGCCGCCGGGCTTTACTTCCGCCCGCGCCCTCCGCAATGCTCCCGGCCCCGCCATGACCGCAGCCGAGATCCGCCAATCATTCCTCGATTTTTTCCGCGAAAAACAGCACACCATCGTGCCTTCCGCGTCGCTGCTCCCGCAGTCGCCCGGCCTGCTGTTCACCAACGCCGGGATGAACCCCTTCGTCCCATACTTCCTCGGCGTCGAAAAGGCTCCTTACGATCCGCCGCGCGCCGCAGACACCCAGAAATGCATCCGCGCCGGTGGCAAACACAACGACCTCGAAGATGTCGGCTACGACACCTATCACCACACGATGTTCGAGATGCTCGGCAACTGGTCCTTCGGAAACTACTTCAAACAAGAAGCCATCGCTTGGGCATGGGAACTCGTCATCGAGCGTTGGGGTCTGCCCGCCCATCGCCTCTACGCATCCGTCTATGCGCCGAAAGAAGGCGATCCCGGAAACTTCGACCAAGAAGCCTATGACATCTGGGCCGCGCTCTTCATTTCAAAAGGCTGCGACCCCGCCGTCCAAATCGTCCACGGCAACGTCAAAGATAACTTCTGGATGATGGGCGAAACCGGCCCCTGCGGCCCCTGCTCCGAGCTCCACGTCGATCTCACCCCGGAAGGCAATCCCGTCACCGGCCGCAATCTCGTCAACAACGACTCCGACCTCTGCATCGAGATCTGGAACCTCGTCTTCATCCAATACAACGCCGAAGCCGACGGTACCTTCCGCGAACTCCCCGCCAAACACGTTGATACCGGCATGGGCTTCGAGCGCGCTTGCTCCATCATCCAGAACACCAAGCGCTTCACCGACTTCTCGAAAAAGCCCAGCAACTACGCCACCGACGTCTTCACCCCCATCTTCCGCAAGCTGGAAGAACTCAGCGGAAAAACCTACGCCGACATCTATCCCGAACTAGGTGCCGACCGTTCCCTCTTCACCGAGGAAATGAAAACCGCCATCGCCTTCCGCGTCATCGCGGATCACTTGCGGACTCTATCATTCTCCATCGCCGATGGCATCATGCCGGGGAATAACGGGAGGAACTACGTGCTGCGCCGAATTCTGCGCCGCGCGGTGAGATATGGAAGGCAGCTTGGTTTCTCCGGAGACAAGCCGTTCTTCGCCGCGCTCGTGGAAACGCTCGTCAATGAAATGGGCGATGTGTTCCCTGAGTTGAAGACACGCCAAACAACCGTGGAGCAAACGCTCGCCCAAGAAGAAGCGAGTTTTAACCAGACGCTGGATCGGGGGTTGCAACAGTTCGAGTATCATGCCGCAGGTGAGATCCGCCGCTATTTTGAAGTGCCCGGAAAAACTTATGACGTTGATTATGATATCCATGAAGTGTTTGCCGATTACCAATCAAGGTTGGCTTCGGGTTCTCAATCGGCAGGGATTTCAGGTGATCTAGCATTTCTTCTCTACGACACCTTCGGATTTCCTCTGGATCTCACAGAGTTGATCTGTCAGGAGCGTTCACTGAGGGTTGATACCAATCGTTTCGAGGAACTCATGGAGCAGCAACAAGAACGCTCCCGCGCCGCGCAAAAAACTAACATCGTCCGCGCTCTCGATATCTCCACCGAAGCGGTCACCGAATTCACCGGCTTCGAGCAAGACGAATGCGAAGCCACCGTGTTAGAAATCCACCCCCAAGAAGACGCCCTCTTCATCATCACCGATAAGACCGTCTTCTACGCCGAGATGGGCGGCCAAGCTGGCGACACTGGCACCCTCAACGTGGTTGCTGCCTCTGGGAGCAACGA
>JANMLQ010000008.1:0-1582 GCA_031372635.1 Akkermansiaceae bacterium
TCCAGATAATTCAACTCATACTGGCGACGCAATGCAGCTTGGGCGATTTCCTCTTCTGCCTCGGCCGCCTTGCGCGTGCGGATAGCAGTTTCAAGAGCGGTGAAAGCATCGCGCACGGCGGTGGCGAGAGTGCGGATTTTCTGCGAGTGCGGAGCCAAAGTGTGAGTGCCTCCCAGACTCTCCAAACGAATGGCGAGTGCATCTGCGGCAGCAGGTTCTTGTATCGGAGTGATGCTGGTGATGGCACTGAATCCTCCCTCGGGAAACAAACTTGTGAGCACACCCGAGCCGGGATTTTCGCGCTCAGATATTTCCGCGCTGTTGTAGAGGGAACGGATCGCGTCATCAAGATCCGCATCAGCAGCCGCCACGTCATCCGTGGCTCCCTGACGTTCCAGTTCCTTATCAGCGGAGATGTCCGCTTTGTTTTGTAGAGCGGCGATGGCGGTGCTGATGGAGGTAGCGTAGGCGTCCTGCCGGTATCGACGGGCCAGCCGTTCGTGGCGGCGTGCTTGGTTGAGATGAAGTGCGGATGAATCCCTGTCTGCTAGCATGCGTGCCATGGTGTTGGTTGGTTTGGTTTGATGTTGATCGGCTGGGTGCTGTCATTAACAACCCTGCACAATACTTTCATAAACTGAATGTCATGAGCTATCAGGACAAGGGCAAAAACGCCTTCATAATTCTTTCACGAAATCTTCACTTGCGCAGTCGCAGGCAATTCGCCAGAACGGACAGGTCCACTTCGGTGGACGAGGTCTGAATAACCTCTCGATAGGCGGTCGGCATCGACCGCAACGATGCCGCCAAACCGACTGAAAGGCCGGGGAGGCGGTGGTGTATGTCCAAGCTGCCTGCCTTCGGGGAGACGGCCAAAGGCCATCGCGGTCGTCCTGTCGCGACTTATTCACTCCCCGTCCACCAGAAAGGACTTAACCGTGTCCATTTCAATCCGCTTTTTTACAAAGCAGCTATCCCCAAAACCAAACCCCATGAATCAAACACTACGCTCGCCCTTGGTTCCCAGAGTCGTTGCAGCCTTCTGTCTGTTCCTACTCTGTTTCTCCCAAATCCAAAACACGCATGCCGAATCTTGGCCCACGCAATGGAGTCTGGAGTCGATCGAAAACGAATCCTCCGAATGGGTGCAATCCCTGCGCGTGCAAACGGTGCCCGGGGTGATCTATCACCTTCAGGCAAGCGAATCACTGGCTGCGGAGAGTTGGAGCACCCTCGATACCACCTATGGCAGCGGCGGAGAATGGACCTGCCCCTTGTTTCCCGGCAGTCCGCCGCCCGTTCCATCCGCAGACCCGCCGGTGATCCCCAACCTCACGCAAACACCCATGCGTTTGGTATGGCTCATCATCGAGAAAACCACCAACGGCCAAACCCTCGCTTCATGGTGTTCACTCGACGATCACACGCCGAAACGCATGGTCTTGCCGGGCGTCACACTTGACCCCGTTTGGGAAGACTTCGACGCAGGCTACATGAACCCGCACGGAAATCATTATTTCGCCCTGAGTCCGCGATTGGCTACCCCTGTCAATCACACCGCAGCCGCACCAACCTTAGGAAC
>JANMLQ010000030.1:0-8865 GCA_031372635.1 Akkermansiaceae bacterium
GGCCAAAGCCATCCACCAGCAGCTCCGCGCGTCCGCCCAATCCGCGCTTTCAGATCCGCTGACCATCCTTGACTGGGTGAACCTCTACGCCCTCGCGGTGAATGAGGAAAACGCCGCTGGTGGACGTGTGGTCACCGCGCCGACTAACGGAGCGGCGGGAATCATCCCGGCGGTGCTTCACTACGCGGTGGGATTCCGCCACTCGCCGCATCCCGATGGCGTGCACCGGTTTCTTCTAACCGCCGCTGCCATCGGTATGCTCTACAAGCGGAATGCCTCGATCTCGGGAGCGGAAGCCGGTTGCCAGGGTGAAGTCGGCGTCGCCTGCTCGATGGCCGCCGCGGGACTTGTTGATTACCTCGGTGGCACGCCGCAACAGGTGGAAAACGCGGCGGAAATCGGCATGGAGCACAACCTCGGCCTCACCTGTGATCCGATCGGCGGGTTGGTGCAGATTCCCTGTATCGAGCGCAATGCGATGGGTGCTGTCAAAGCGATCAATGCGTCGCGTCTCGCTCTATCAGGCGATGGCACGCATTTTGTGTCTCTCGACAAGGTCATCCAAACCATGCGTGACACCGGCCGTGACATGAAATCCAAATACAAGGAAACCTCGCGCGGCGGACTGGCGGTGAGCGTGGTGGAATGTTGAGACTTCGCGTTCATTCGCGGTGACAATTCAGGTTACTAGTGGTCTGTCAGATTTCAAATGACGGATGGGAAGGCGGCGAAGCATCCACGGGGAGCACACGACTGCTAGGAATTTGGTTTTCGGTGAGGCCCCAGAGCCAGCCGTCGGGCCGGACCGGAGGGCGGGAGAAAGGGGGGTGACCAAACGCCTGTCCTTCTGTCGTGATGAAACGCGAAACCTCACCCCGAACGCTGACCACGAACATGCGAAACCTCATCCGAAACAAGGAAATCGACTGATTTCCCCACTATTTTATGGTGTCCCTCATGATCACGCGCTCCTCACCGCCCAAGACTCTCTCCGTGAGCGAATTCAAGACCCATTGCACCGATGCGCTGCGTGAGGTCGAAACCTCAGGAATCCCCCTCCAAATCACCCGCCACGGCAGGCCGGTGGCGGTAGTCTGCAAGCCCGGTGACGATTCCCTCACGCAATCCAAGGCAAAACCCCTACGCGATTGGATGGGCTCGCTCGCCGGAACTATCGAGTTCGCAGCAGACTACGATCCCGCGGAACCCGCATTCTCCCCGCAAGACTGGGAGGATCACCCGGCCAACCGCACGGACCCATGAATTACCTGCTCGATACCAATGCCTGGCTCCAACTCGGTCAGGCACCCACCCAGATCCCGCTTCGGGTCCGTAAAATCCTCTTGGCAGAGAACGTCATCGCCCTCTCGCCGATCGCATCATCGCCGCCACCGCCCGCGCCCATCAACTCACCCTGGTCACCTGTGATCGGAAGCTCATCGCCTCGCCTCATGTGAAAACACTCTCCACCCGATGAACGAAAATCAGCTCAGGACTCAACGAGCTATAGTTTTGTGAAACGGAAAATCTGGACCTTATCTATTCAAGAGAAATGTTGAAATGCGAAACCTGACCTTGGACTCTGAAGTCTTACGAAGACACGCTTGCATTCGAGTATGCGGGGTATCTGGAGGCTCGGGCGAAGGATCGCAAAGGAGTTGTCTCCGATGAGGCGTTGGCGGAACTGCGGCGAGGTTGGTATCTGGGGGAGTCGACGTTTGGAGAAAAGGTGTAAGCGGCGATCAAGTCAGCGCGCGGGGCGAGGAAGAGAAGCCGTGCAGGCGGAGGAGCGGCCAAAGCGCATGACGAAGCGGAAGCGCATCGACTGGTGGTGGCGGCGCTGGCTGAATTGGGCGTGCCCGACCAAGCTGCGGAACTGGCTGGTAGAGGTCGAAGAAAAACCGAGAAGGAGTTGGTGGCAGCAATGGTGCGGAGTCGCACGGGTGTGACGAACCGCTGGCTAGCAGCCCGCCTGTGCATGGGGCACGAGGTAAGTGTGACGCGGGGAGTTAGACGATCCCGCGACGATCCCAAGGCGGCACGCGCGCTGAAGACACTTGTGCGGAAACTGGGAATATGATGGGCTGCTGGCAGATGAGTGTCAGCCCGCCAACTTGTGAAAAAATGATTCCAGCAGGAAAGGCTGAATGTCTGTTATTTGGGACTCATCCTAGAGACTAGAGACACGGACCAGCCATCGGTTCTTACAATGACTTTCACCCCCAACAACAATTTTCTAGCAATGAAACCCTACCCTCTCGCCTTCGCCTTCGCCCTTTCCTTGTTTTCAGCGGCGCATGCTGAGCTTGTGGCTTATTGGCCTTTTAATGACTCGGGTTCGCTGGGCAGTGACTCGGTGGGCGGGAGTGCGCTGGTGGCTACAGGCGCGAGTTTTACGCTGAATGGCAAGTTTGGCGGCGGTGTAGCGCTAAATGGCAGTTCTCAGTTTCTCTCTGGAACGGTCAATAATCTGCCAACCGGCAATAGCACTTACACGCAGTCGGCTTGGTTCAAGCCAGCGGTGCTGGGATCGCAGGGCATCGTCGGTTGGGGCGGCTATGGCGGGGCAAGGCAGGTGATTGCGCTGCGCTTGTACAATAGTGGGAATGGATTCAGCCATTACTGGTGGGGGGCAGACTTGGTGGTAACAGGGCTTGCAACAAATTTTATCGACGGTAACTGGCATCACGTGGCCACGACTTATGACGGGACGACGCGGCGGATTTATCTCAATGGCGCACAGGTGGCCTCAGACGTGCCGGGGATTAATAACGCGACGGCAACGAACTTCCGCATCGGGAGCACGAACAACAGCGAGTTCTTTAATGGCACATTGGACGATGTGGCGCTTTATAATAACGCGCTAAACGCTGCCGAGGTGCAGTCGCTGGCGTCCGGTGGTTCGCCGCTCACGGGGCCAAACATCAGTTCTTTCACCGCAACTCCAGCAACGGGATTCGAGGGCGGCGCAGTGGCCTTGAGCTGGGTGGTGAGTACTGCCAATGTTACGGGAACTTTCAGTTATGAGATCAAATATGGCGCGACCGTAGTCAGTAGCGGATCGGCGGCGACGGGCACTTTTAATACAGTGATTCCAAACCTCGCGGGCACTGCGCAGCCGGTTACATGGACTTACCGCGCCATCGAAACAGGCGGGAGTAATGTGACGAAAATGGCCACCGCCAGCGTCACGGCGGACCCGGGGATTCCCACCTCGAGCAGCCAGGCGGGGCTGACGACGCCAGCGAATACACCGCTCTCAATCACGCTCACGGGTGCCGACCCGAACGGCGGCACTCTCACTTACAGCATCGTCACTCCGCCAACGCGGGGCACGCTCAGCGCGGGCACGGGCGCGGCGCGGACTTACACGCCCACGTCTGGCTCCTATGGCGCGGACCAATTCACATTTAAAGTGAACGACGGTAAGTATGATTCGGCGACGGCGAGCGTGCAGCTCACCGTGCTCGCACCGCCATCACCGCCGACTTCGGTGACGCTCAATGATCTCACGATTCGCCCTACAAATGTGGCGGGCGATTTTCTCTCGACGATTTCCAGTGCGGATCCAAACGCCAGCGAGGCGCATACTTTCACCCTCGTCAGCGGTGCCGGCAGCGAGGAAAATTCGAATTTTTCCATCGTCGGGCATCAACTCCGTGCGGCGGTTTCTTTCGCCGGGCTGACGGGCGTGCCACAGCGCATCCGCATCCGTTCGACGGACGCGGGCGGGCTGACGGTGGAGGCGAGTTTCGTGCTGACAGTGGTGGCGAAAGTGCGCGGAATCGTAATTAACGAACTGCACTACAACAGCGCGGTGAACAATATTCGCAACGCCTTTGTCGAGCTCTACAACGACGGCGCTACTGCGGTGAATCTCGTGGGCTGGCGGCTCTCGGGAGAGGTGGATTATCTCTTCCCCGCAGGCACCACGCTCGCGCCGGGTGCCTATTTGATCATCGCGGAGGACCCGGCGACGATCCTCGGTTATTGGGGGAAATCAGCCCTAGGCCCGTGGGATGATGCCACGGTGACGTATGCCGATGGCTCGAAGGAGGCAAACAATCTCGCGAACGACGGCGGCACAGTCCGGCTGCGCAATTCGGCGAACTTGATCGTCGCCGAGGTGGACTACAGTAACCACTCGCCGTGGCCCTCCGCAGGAAACGGTGATGGCTCTTCCATTGAGCTGCTCAATCCCGCGCTCGATGCGACGCATGGCAGCAACTGGGCGGCAGCGAAAGGTGTGGCCGGGCCTGCAGTGGATGTCACCTACATCGCACCGGCGACGAGCGGATGGAAGTATTTCAAGGGCACGACGGCTCCCTCCGCGTCGTGGAAAAACCGCACGGGCGCAGACATCACGGGTTGGCTCGATGGCACGACGACGGTGGGCAATGCGACATCGCCATTTTTTGGATTTGGCTATGGCGACGCCGACGATGCGGTGGTGCTCAGCGATATGCAGCAGACCTCAGCTCCTGTGCAGGTCGGCTATCAGGCGGTGTATTTCCGCAAAGAGTTCGTGCTCCCCGCCGGGCAGATGCCTGCGGCGCTGGAAGTCCGGACTTACGTCGATGATGGCTGTATCGTGTTCATCAACGGCGTGGAAATCCCGTCGCGCTTTTTCTGCGGCGCAGGCACTCCGACGCACGCAGTGGGCGAGTCCGTCATCGGTGGCGTTGCATTCTCAAATCACGAAGCTGCGCCGAATAACTGGGCGACCTACACGATCAATAATCTCGCGACTTACAACCTTGTTGCAGGTATTAACGTCATCGCCATCCTCGCGGCTAACGAGGTGAAGACATCATCGGATTTCTCGTTCAACCTTGAGCTGAAAAAGGCGGTGCCAGCGGGCGAAGTCGCATCGCCGGGAGCGCAGAACCTTCAGTTCACGGCCATCGCCGCACCTGCGATCCGCAAGGTGACCCACACTCCGGCGGCACCGACCAGCAATAATGCGATGATCATCACGGCACGCATCACGGACCCGCAAGGCGTGGCTTCCGCGTCGCTGGCATATCAACTTTGCGCGGCGGGGAACTACATCCCCTCGACGCTGCCGAAGGCTGCCGCAGGCGGAAATTTCGTGGATGTCCTTACGCCACTCGCTGCGAATCCCGCATTCGAATTGCCGGCAAATTGGACGACGCTTGCGATGAATGACAACGGCACTGGCGTTGACGTGTTGGGCGGCGACGGCATTTGGACCGCCTCCATTCCGCCGCAGGCAAATCGCACACTCGTCCGCTACCGCATCACGACGGCCGATAATCTCGGCGCGTCCGCACGGGTACCTTACCTCGGTGATCCTTCGCTCAATTTTGCGTGCTTCGTTTATAATGGAGTGCCCGCCTACGAGGGCACCACCGCAGCGGATTTGCAAACGGTCCCCGTGTATCATTTTCTCACGCGCAAGGCGGACTTCGATCAATGCGTCGCCTACGATGCGAATAGCGGGCAGCGCCTCACCGCCGGCACGAGCTGGAACTTTGAAAACTGGGAGGCGTGCTTCGTCAGCAACGGCGTCGTCTATGACCACATCCCGTATCGGCTGAAGGGCGCGAATGGCCGCTACACGGCCTCCGGCACAGGCGGAGTGGGCAATGGCAAGCGGGCGTTTAAGTTCTACTTTAACAAAGGCTACGAGTTCGATGCCGTGGATCAGACGGGCAATGATTACCCGGAAAAGTGGTCCACTATGATCACAGAAAACACTTGGGAGAATCGGGCGACTCACAACTTCTCGCTCAATGAACAGGTGAGCTTTGATTTGTTCAATCAACTCGGCGTGCCATCGCCGCGCGGTCACTGGTCACACTTCCGCACGATCATGCAGACCGCAGAGCAACCGGACAAATGGCATGGTGATTTTTGGGGCCTGATGTGGGTGCATCAAGACTATGATCGCCGCTTTTTAAAGTCACATGATTTGAAAAAGGGCAATCTTTACAAGCTCACTCGCGATGGTGAATCGGGAATCTCGCAATTTCGCTATCAGTCCACATTCGGACCGACCGATGGCTCAGATCACGATGATATTTACAACTCTCTTGCGGGGACCAGCACGCCTGAATATATTAAGAGTCGCGTAAATCTCGACCTATGGTGCCGCTACCACGCGTTTTGCGAAGCGATCCGCCACTACGATTACTGGCCGGATGGCGACAACAATGGTGCCTATTATTTCTACCCGAACTACAACGCGGGTAATGGCAACAAAGGCCAGTTGTGGTATTTGCCGAGCGATATCGATGCGACGTGGGGCCCGACTTGGAACAATGGCCATGACATTGTTCACAACGCCCTATTTGACGATAGAGAGAGCGGCGGCGACGCAGCCACGAACCCGACGCTGTGGCCGAATTACTTCAATCAAGTCCATGAAATCCGCACCCTGCTCTGGCAGCCCGGGCAGATCAACGCACTCATCGATGAGTATGCCGCAGTCATCCGCCCGCTCGTGAATGCGGAGTTCACCCGCTGGTATCCCTCCAATGGAGCACCTGCGGATTCGGGCAACTTCGGCGGGCTTTTCGGTCCGAATAATTCGGCACTCAATTCAGTCGGGCAGACCGCGCTAGACCTCTACGTCGCGGGCATGAAGGACTTCGCGTTTGATGCGAATGGCGGCGGCAGCACTTGGCCCGGCGGCAACATCGGCGTGGGCGGACGCGCTGCATTTCTCGATACGCTCGGCAGCAGTCTGGGTGAAAATAGCACACTCTATCCGGCCACCCCGGCGCTCACTTTCTCGGGCAGCCCCGGCTATCCCGTGAACGATCTGCGCTTCACGACGAGCGCATTCAGCGACCCACAAGGCGCGGGCACCTATGCAGGCATCCAATGGCGCATCGCCGAAGTGAACCCGTCCGATGTATGGGTCTTGGGTGTGAAGCGATTGCTCGAAATCAACGCCAACCACGATAGCGGCGAGCTAGCGACTGTGAGCGAATACAAATTTCCAGCCACCGCCTGCGAACCCGGCAAACGCTACCGCGCCCGCGTCCGAATGAAGGACAACACAGGACGCTGGAGCACCTGGAGCGCGGCGGCGGAGTTCACCGCAGGCGCGTTTGACCCTACTACGTATGCATCGCAATTGGTCATCAGCGAGATCATGTATCACTCGCCTGATCCTACCAGTGCCGAGCGCGCCATCGCCGCAGCACTCGTCCCTCCACAAACGTGGAACGATGACTCTTTCGACTACGTCGAGCTGCGCAATGTGAGTGCAAGCGCCGTGGATTTGACAAGCTTTCAGTTCAGCTCGGGCTTCAATTTTATTTTCCCGAACGGCACCATCATCGCCCCTGGCGCGAACCTGCTCATCGTCCAAAACATCACCGCATTTAACACTCGCTATGGCACCGGAAAACCCATCGTCGGAGTATGGAATACTGCTGATAAACTAAGTAACGGCGGTGAAGCCATCACGCTCCAATTCGGCCTCGTTACACCCGCCGTGTTCACATTCACCTACGACGATGACGCCGCGCTGAACTGGCCCACCTCGCCGGACGGCCTCGGCACAAGCCTCGTCCGCATCGCCCCAGAGGACACCACCCGCAACGCCAGCCTCGGCATCAACTGGCGCAGTAGCCTCGCCATCAATGGCACCCCAGGCGGCGATGATCGGCAAAGCTTCGCATCATGGCTTACAGCCAACAGCGAAAGCGGCGCACTCACCGATACCGATGGCGACAGCCTCGGTAACTTGCTCGAATACGCACTCGGTGGTAACCCGCTCACTAACTCGCTCGCGCTGCTGCCCACCGCCACCCGCCAAGAATATCTCACACTCACCTTCCGCCGGGCAAACATCGCCGACGATCTCACCCAGACGGTCGAGTTTTCCACCGATTTAGCAAGCTGGCCCATCCCCGGCGTGCAAGTCTCCAACTCGGACAACCGCGACGGCACCCGCACCGAAGTCTGGCGCTCCAGCACCCCTGCAAGCGGCGCGGTAAAACTGTTCGGCCGGGTGCGATTCACAAAGCCCTAGTGAACGGGGTCCTAGAATTTACAAATATAGAACTGATAGAGGCCAGGTTCTCCAGACGCTAAGAACCGAACGCAGACGCCGACCAGACCAACGCACCCCGGGCACCGGGCGAAATGAATTTGCCCAAGGGCCAGCCGTTCAGGGCTTCGCCGTTTTATCTTAGTCTGCTAGCGCAGACTCTGGATTCGCGGTCCGTGAGGGCGACGCTCACGCAAGCTCACAGGCCAGGCGAATCGCGGCGATCATCGAGGACGGGCTGGCGAGGTTACTGCTAGGAATTTGGTTTTCGGTGAGGCCCCAGAGCCAGCCGTCGGGCCGGACCGGAGGGCGGGAGAAAGGGGGGTATTCTCGGCGTCGGCGGCAAGTCGTTTACCTACGACCCGCGCACCGAGTTCGGCAAGGCCCTCACCGCTGCTGAATCTGAGATGGGTGGCGGAAAATTGATCGTTTCCCGCTGGCGGGCCGACAAGACAGAAGATGTCGTCCTCAAACTCCCGGTGCTCGGCGATTACAGCGCCAGCGCTCCCTACGATTGCGCGAAGTCCAAGCTGATTCTCGAACAAGGCTGCAAAGCACTCGCCGAGCTTATGAAAGACGGCGCGGCCCGCCAAGATGCGATTCCGCGCTCGCTCAATGCCCTGGCGCTCTTGGCCAGCGGCGATCCCAAATACCTTCCCATCGTCGAGAAAGAGGCTCGCTGGGCGGCGGACTACACGACCGACTCGATGCAAACTTGGCACTACGGCTACGTCATGATGCTGCTCTCCGAGTATGTGATGGCCACTGGCGATCAATCGGTGATGCCCGGCTTGAAGCGCCTCGCCCTAGAAGCCGCCAAGGGGCAAAGCGCGGTCGGC
>JANMLQ010000284.1:0-10399 GCA_031372635.1 Akkermansiaceae bacterium
GCGGATGGTTCCTACTACGGCGTCACCTACCGCTGGAACGAAGCCGGCACCGACGCCGTACTGCTCGCGGACGGAGCCTCACGCGATTACACCGTGACTGACGCGCAAGGCACTACCTCCACACGCCGCTGGGATTTTCCCAGCCGCTCCGACTGCCGCACCTGCCACACGACAAACGCTGACAACGTGCTCGGCGTGCGCTCGCACCAACTCAATGGCGGTGCTACGAATCAGTTAGAAAACTGGAACCGCCTGGGCATCTTCGGCTCCTCCTTCGGCACGCGCGATTCGGCCGCGCTTCCACGTTCCGTCAACCCGATGGACCCGCACGCTTCGCTCGACCACCGCGCGCGCTCTTACCTCGATGCGAACTGCTCGCACTGCCATCACCCGGACGGTGTGTCTGCCAATTTCAACGCCTCGTTCGACACCGCGCTCGCCACCCAAGGCATCGTCAACGGCCTCATCAACCGCCCGCTCAATCATGCAGACGAGCGCGTCGTGAAACCCGGCGATCCAGCACTCTCGCTCATGCACTTGCGACCCTCGCTTGTCGGCGGCGGACAGATGCCACCGCTCGGGAAAAACGTCGTTGATGTGAAGGGCGTCGCGCTGATCGAAGACTGGATTCGCAGCATGAACCCCGCTTCGTTCGACTTCACCTTCAACGCCGCCTCAGGCATCGAAGCGGAGTATTTCAACGGGCGGAACTTCGAGACGCGCGTGCTCAACCGCATCGATCAGGCGATCAACTTCAACTGGGGGTCGGGATCGCCCGCCGCAGGTATCAGCAGCGATTCGTTCTCCGTGCGCTGGACCGCGCGGCTCGTCCCGCCGCTCACCGGCGGCTACACCTTCCATGCCGCCAGCGATGACGGCGTGCGCGTTACCATCGGCGGTGTGCGCGTGATCAACGCATGGATCGATCAGGGCACGGGCGAATATGCAGGCTCCGTATTTCTAACAGACGGCAAGCCCGTGGATATCGTCGTTGAGTATTACGAATACACCGGCAGCGCCAACGCAGTTCTCTCATGGACGCCACCCGGCCAGATGAAACAAACGATACCAGCCACCGCGTTTCTCATCCCCTCATCCGGAAACTTCGCGCCCGTCACTACCAACGATGCCTCGCCCGCCCCGCATCGCTCGGATGCACAGCTCGATCTGTTAGTGAACGATACCGATGTGAACGCACCGCCCGGCATCCATGGCGTCGCCATCGTCACTCTGCCGCAGTATGGCAGCGTCCGCATCAGCGGCGCGGACAAGCGCATCATCTACACCCACGATGGCTCCACCGCGCGCAGCGATTCCTTCACCTACACCATCACCGATCCGCAGGGCAACGTCTCCAATCCCGCCACCGTCAACCTCACCATCCCCTACGACTTCGCAATCTGGGCCGCGCAAACACCCGGCGCGGATGGAAACCCGGCGTCTAACAGCGACGGCGACCTCGCATCCGATCTTATGGAGTACGCGCTCGGCGGTCTTCCCGACAGCGGTGTTTCTCCAGCGCCCGAAAGCATCGGCCTCGAAGCCAATGGCGCGGACATCACTCTTGTCATCCGCCGTCCTGCGGGACTTGGAGGAGTGAGTTATGCCATAGAAACCAGCGCCGACCTCGCGAACTGGCATGATGCCGGAGCACCCGCGCTTTCCACCTCCACCAATGGGATGGAAACGCTGCGTCTTCCCTCCCTCCAGAACTTGCCCGGACTTTCTTCGGATGCAGGCTTCGCAAGGTTGCGCGTGCGCCGTGATGGATCACCGGACAATGCCGCCACGCTTCCGTTAGGCTGGCGCTCGGTCGAGTTCGCAGGATCGAAGACCTTCGGCATGCCCTTCCGGGAAACGCCGTTGTTCTCTTCCGTCGTAGTTTCATCCGCAGGTCTTCAGCTCGGCGTTCGCGGCACGCCCGCCGTCGCACCGGACTTCCGCGGATTTGTGGAAGTGGTTTCAGGTTCATTCAACGGCCATCGTTTCGAGCTGGAAAGCGTTTCCTCAAACACGCTCGTGCTTGCCGCTACCGGCCACACCATGGCCGTGCCGGATCTAACAGGCTCGCGCATCGTGCTCAGCGCTCATCACACGCTCGGCGGATTGTTCGACAAGACACTCTTCAAAGGCTCCACCAATCCCGCTGCGGCAGACCAGGTGCAGATCTATCGGAACGACGGCAGCGGTCCCGGCCGCTTCGATCTCTACTACCTGCTCGATGCCCGCCCCGGAAATCCGACCCACCAGTGGCGCGCCTTCCTGCCCGGCGGTGGCAACCAGGACGCTCGGCACATCGTGCCGGGCCAAGGCGTTTTCGTGAAACGCCCGTCAGGCGCACCATTTGTTAGAAAACTGCACACCGGCCAAGTCCGCGCGAATCCCTTCGCCCAGCCGCTCCAGTCCGGCGTGAATCTCGCCTCATCGCCCTTCCCACTGCCACTCACACCGCGCCAGCGCGGACTACTCGCTCCGTCCGCCGCCTTTAGCGCCTCCACTAATCTCAATGCCGCAGACCAGTTCCACCTGCATCAGTCCGGCGCGTTCCGCATCTTCTACCTGCTCGACCATCCGAGCCAACCGGACTTCTGGCGCGAGGCCATTCCCTCCAGCCCGAATTCTAACGACACACTTCTCTTCGCCCCCACCGACGCTGTTTTCCTGAAACGCTCCACCGCCTCGCCGTCCTACTCCGTTCCTGCCCCCTGGAATCCTTGAATCCCCCCACGCCATGAAAACCACCCTGCTCTTCACCGGCTTGTTTCTAACGGCTTTGTATCCGCTCGCCGCGCAGAACATCCAACCCATCGATCCGCATACTGGCACCGAGATCGCATGGGCTAGCGAGGCCTTCGCAACCAACCTTATGGCCGATGGCATCACCACTTTTGAAAACAGCGGCGAGGACATCCGTTTCGAGCTGGGCACCTTCGCCCCCGGCTTTGATCCGCGCACCGCCACGCCAGAGCAATGGCTCACCAGTTGGATCGTCCTCCAAGGCGCGGAATACGACATGATCGACCAGCAGTTCATCCAGACCACCACACTCTATGACAACGCCGCGCCATTTCTAACAGGCGGCCAGGCATTCATCTGGGGCTACAATACCAAGGACATCAACGCCGGTGCCGAGTGGCTCATCGTCGGCGCGCCCAGTTGGACATGGCCCGCCACCAACTCGCCCTTGCCCACCACTTTCTCCATGTCCGATGCCCTCCAGGCCGATGTCATCTTCGGCTCCGTCAATCAGTCCGGCTATCACATGCAGCTCCAATCCGTCACCCCGGTTCCCGAGCCAGGAGCCATGCTGCTCAGCGCGCTCGCCGTCATGAGCTGCGTGCTGAGACGCAGGAAGTGAAGGTTTTTGTGTGTCCGGAAACCGGAAACTGGCTCACGGATAAGCGCTCAGAGTGTGATCTGATTCCGTGGAGTTGACGACCGGAGTCACCCCAGCGCCGCGAGTAGCTTGCCGTGGATGCCGCCGAAGCCACCGTTGGAGAGCACGGCGATGGTGTCTCCGGGTTTGGCCTGGTTCTTGACGGTGGTGATGATGGTTTCGATGTCGGGGAGGTAGAATCCTTTCCCTCCGAGACGTGCGATGTCGGCGGAGAGTTTCACGGGATCAAGGCGGTCGTTTTCCGGGATCTTGTGGAGGTCTGGGATGGCGGCGACGACTGCGAAGTCGGCAAGCGCGAGGGCTTCGGCGAGTTCGTTCTGGAAGATGGCGCGGCGGGTGGTGTTAGAGCGCGGTTCGAAGAGGATCCACAGGCGCGAGTCCGGGTGGCTCTGGCGCAGGCTTTGTACGGCGAGCTTGATCGCGGTGGGGTGGTGGGCGAAGTCGTCGATGACCTTGATGCCGTTCGCCTCGCCACGGAGTTCCTGGCGGCGGGCTACACCGTCGAAGTCTTCAAGTCCGCTGCGGATCTCTTCGGCTGTTAGACCGGCGAAGCTGGCGGCTGCTGCGGCCATGGCGGCGTTGCGGATGTTGAAGTCGCCAGTCATGCGCACGGAATAGGGCACGCCGTCTAACGAAAACGAACTACGGTCCGTCTCGTAGCGGATGTTTCCGATGCGCAATGCGCAGTCCTCGCCGAAGCCGACGGTGGTGACGGGGCAGGGCGCGCCATTGGCGACGTCGAGGCAGTTCGGATCATCGCCGTTGATGAAAGCCATGCCTTTGCGCGGGACGATGTTGAGCAGGCGGCGGAAGGTGAGTTTGATCTCGTCGAGCGAGTTATAGATGTCTGCGTGGTCGAACTCGATGTTGTTGATGACGACGCACTCGGGCAGGTAGTGGAGGAACTTCGAGCGCTTGTCGAAGAAGGCGGTGTCGTATTCATCGCCTTCGAGCACGTTGAATTCGGAGCTGGTGAAAACCGCGCCGCAGCCGAGGTTTTTCGGAAGTCCACCGATCATGAAACCTGGATCGCGGCCGGCATGGCGGAGCAGCCACGCGAGCATGGAGGAGGTTGTGGTTTTGCCGTGGGTGCCGGAGATGACGAGGTTGCGTTTGTCGCGCAGGAAGTGCTCTTTCATCACTTCCGGCAGCGAGTGATAGAGCAGCTTTCGATCAAGTGCGGCCTCGGCCTCGGGATTGCCGCGTGAGATGGCGTTGCCGATGATGACCACATCCGTATCGGCAGGGATGTTTTCCTCGCGGTAGCCTTCGGCGATGGGGATGCCTTGGCCGCGCAGGAAATCGGACATCGGTGGATAGACGTTCGCATCGGAGCCGGTGACGGTGAAGCCGCGCTGCTTCATCGCAGCGGCGACGGCTCCCATGGCGGTGCCACAGATGCCGGTGAAGTGGAAACGGGTTTTGTCGGACATGGAAGTGGCGAGGCTAGGCAGCGGAATCCGCGCTGCCAATGCAGATTTCGCAGCTAGGTGAGAGGAGTCCGGCAAAAGCGATTCGACAACAACCAAGCTCACGCTAGACTCGGCGCATGGTCAGCAAAACCCCAGCGGCACCAAACGAAGGCATCCGGCAAAAACTCGATCGGAGCGCCTTTTCCACCGGCACGCTGGATGAGCAGACCCGCGAATACGTGGCCTCGTGGCGGACGAGGCCGGTTGCGGAAAGGATTTCCGCCGTTCAATTCATGCGAACCGTGATGTATGGCGAGGATGCAGCTTCCGGACGACTTCAGAGACTTCTTCAAATTTCTGAATGAGTCAGGAGTGGAGTATCTGCTGATAGGAGGCTGGGCTGTCGGCTTCCATGGCTATCCGCGTGCTACGGCAGACATGGACGTCTGGGTGGCTTGCGATCCGGAGAACGCCAAACGCATCGTCCATGCACTCCAACTTTTCGGATTCATCCACGACGAAGCCACGGAGAGCCTTTTCACCCGCCCAGGATTCGTGGTGAGGATGGGGCTTCCACCAATGAGAATCGAGCTATTGACCAGAATCAGCGGTGTGGAATTCGACACATGCCGCGCCCGGTGTGAAACGATGATTGAGGGAGAAATCTCCATCCCGGTGATTTCACTGGAGGATCTGATCTCTAACAAAAAAGCCAGCGCGCGTCCCAAGGATCTGGCAGATCTCGATGCCTTGGAGGGGTGATTAGAATCCCGGCGCGGCCACTGTGGCATTATCCCGCTCCTCGATGCGGACGCGCAGGATGCGGTCGGCGATTTCGCGGGTCATCTCGGCAAGTAGCAGCCATAGGTGCGAGCCTTCGCGGTAGTCGGCGGGGGCGATGTGTTTGACGCGGCCTGCGTGGGTGGAGAGTTGGTAGCACTTGCGGAAGGAACGGCCGGTGTTGTCCTCGGGATTGTACACGGCGATGGCGTGGCCGCCGTTGCGATTCATGACGGTGAAGCACGGGACATCGGTAGGGCCATCGCCGACATAGACCATGTTTTCAAACGGGATGGGCCGTTGCTCGGCAGGCATGTGGTCGTTCACATCTTGGTCGTAGCGCAGCATGCCTTTGTTGATGCGGAAGAGGAACTGCGTCTTGGTGGTGTGGGAGATGACGCGCTTGGGAAAACTGATGCGTCCTTCCGAATCTTCGCCGAACTCGCAGCCGAAGATCGCTTTCACATGCGGCTTGAGGCGTGAGCCGTCTAACAATGACTTGAGGCCGGAGGAGATGATGTAGTGCTCCACCTTGATGCCGGCGATTTCGTGCTCGGGTGTGAGGGAGGCTTTGGGTAGCGCCTCGAAGAGCTCGGGCAGGCCGGGGAAAAACCTCAGACCGCGACCGAGTTCGGTGAGTTTGGCGTTGGTGACGTTGTCCATGCCGAGGTAGTCGAGCAGGCACTTCATGTAGGCGAGTTCGCCATCCCAGCGTTGTTCATGGACGAGAGCGTTGCATTTTTTCCAGAACTGCTCGGGGTCGATGCCGAACTCGGGGAACAACACGTCGTCCTGCATGTAGCGCGGGCTGAGCGTCTGGTCGTAATCATAAACCAGCGCGATAGTGTTTTGCGGAGCGGCCATGGGGCTGGCAGACTCGCAATGGCTGTCCTCAGCGACAAGGCGGAAATCCCAGGGCTGACGCATCAAAAAAGACTGGATCTACCGCAAAGTCGCAAAAGTCGCAAAGGGACGCAAAGAAGACGGAGCAAGCTGCATGTCGGTTTTTTTCGGATGAACTACGGATTTCATTCCCCCATTTTCATAAATCCTTTGCGTCCCTTTGCGGCCTCTGCGGCTTTGCGGTTCAAATCTTCATTTTAGATGCGTCGGCCCTGGCGGAAATCCGCGCTGGCTCGTCAGCGTGACGCTGTCTTGAGCCGGATGTAGCGTTTCCTACCGGGTGCGAGCGGTGTGTTGTCGCGCACCTTGAGGAAGCGCTCGTTGTCGTCGAGCACGGTGGTGTGATTGTTTCCGCTGAACCAATCGACGAGGTTGGAGGAAACCTGGACGTTTCTCGTCGCGCCGGGTTGTGTCACGGTGAGGGTGAGGTATCTCAAGCCGTCGATCGTCACGCTGCCGGTTCTCGCTGCGGCGGCGGGTTTTGCGGTGAAACTATGGATGCCGAATGCCTCCGCGCCTGCATCCGATGAAGTGCCGCGTGCGGCGAGCAGTGCGGATTTCGATTTGGAGCCTGCGGGTTTCACACGGATGGAAACCTTCACGGTTTTGGAGGATGAGAGGCCGTCCTTGATGCGGTAGGTGAAGAAATCGTTGCCGGAAAAACCCTTCGCGGGTTTGTAGGTGAGATTGGGCGGCAGACCGGTGAGTTTGCCGTGAGAAGGTCCGGAGACGATCTGATAGGTGAGTGGGTTGAGGTCCGCATCGCTGCCATTGAGGGTGATGCGTAAGGCTTTGTTCTTCTTTATGGAAACGGCCTTGGCCTTAGCCACCGGCGTGCGATTGGAGGGTGGGCCTTGCAGGACATTCAGCTCCGCGACATTGCAATCGGCGGTTCCGTTAGCTTCGGCGAGGCTGACGAGGCGGATGAATCTGCCGCTCTTGGCTTTGAAGAGAACGCGCTTAAGGCTGGAGGAGGTTGCGAATTTCCCGGTAGTCACGGGTTTCCCCCATTTCTTGCCGTCCTTGCTGACGTAGAAGGCGAAGCTGCCGATGTCACCGACGGTGATGCCGTCCTGGCGCGGAAGATATTCGAAACCCGTCACCAGCCGCGTGGCACCGAGATCGAGCTGGATCTCATGCGGCGGCGGCGGTAGGTGGGCTGCTCTGAAACGGGTGTGCCAGAAGGTGGCGGGGTTGCCATCGAAGGACTGAGTGGCACCGTAGCCATCCGGTTCCTCGCTATTTACATATTCGAGTTTCCAGCCCGTCCGTGGAATCCCGCTCCATGCGCTGATCACCGTGATGGTGCGGAAGTCCGACGTGGGATCGGCAAGGCCCTTGGAATCGGTGACTGTGAGACTCACCCGATAGGTTCCCGGCTTGTTGAAGGTGACGGCACCGGGATAGGCGGAAGTGGAGTCCGCGATGCCGGAACCGGCCCCGAAGTTCCAGTGGTATTGCAGTGACTTGCCGCCATCGGGATCACTGCCGCCTGCGGAAAACTCCACGCGCTGGCCGGTGACGATGGTGCCGCTGGTGGACGGTGCGCTGATCCAGCTCTCGGGTGCCTGGTTGGATTCCGTAACGTCGCCCTGATAGCTCACTTCTTTCGAAGGCTTGCTCTTCAGCCCGGCCCTGTTGATGGCGCGCACCACGAAATAATACCTCACTCCGGCAGTGAGCCCGCGGACGGTGGCGTGGGTGTCTAGGCCTACCATGATCCGCGTGGTGTAATCACCGCTGGCGGTGCCATAGCTCAACTCGTAGCCGGTGATGTCTCGCTCGGGATTGGGGTTCCATCCCAGATTGATGGCTGGCAGCGTGGCGGCGGTGGCGGAGTGGGCCAGGGTGAAAACCAGCGCGAGCAGAGCCAGTCCGCCTTTCAGACCGCGTCCCAGCGCATTTTTGGAAATGCCACGTCTCCATGAGGGCAGAAAAGCCGTGAGGCCAGGTCTGTTTTGCGAGAGTGACTGCATTTCAACGAGATGGGGGAAATTGCCGGATGGCGGGCCTCAGGAAAAAACGGCGTCCCGTGTGGCCGGGGGCGCACATGCCCGAATCCCTAGGCCAATGCAACCTCAAACTTACTAACAGTTAAGATTTTTTAAATATTCATTTTCCGGAAATAATTTTGCGGACTGAATCGGGCTTGCTCCGGCCCTGCGAGGCGTTGAACCTGCGGGCTTTCCCGTGAAGCAGTATCTTCCCTATTACCGCCACCTGTGCGCCGTGAAATGGCCGTTCATCTTGGGCGTGTTTTGCGGGCTAATCTACGCCGCCGCCAGCGGGGCCGGGCTGCCGCTGATGACCAAGGTCGTGTTTCCGGTGCTTTTCAACGAATCCGGCGAGGGCAAGAGCTACGAAATCTGGCTGCGCCAGAGCCTCGGGCTCACGGAGATTTCCCGCGACCATCTGCTGCTCATCACTTGCCTGTGGATTCCCTTCATTTTCCTCATTCGGGCCGTCGCCGGTTACTCGAACGCCTACTTGATCCAGTATTCCGGCCTGCGGGTGCTGGAGTCGATCCGCTCCGATCTGTTCGTGAAGCTCCAGCAACTGCCGCTTTCGTTTTTCAAAAAAAACCGCTCCGGCGACCTGCTGGCGCGCATGATGCAGGACACGGAAATCCTCCGCCAAGTCATCGCCCAGGCATCCAGCGACCTGATCAAGCAACCCGCCACCCTCATCTCCGCCCTATGCGTGCTCGGCTGGCTGGCGATGAAGGATAATAGCTTCTTCGTCGCCCTCATCGCGCTCATCAGCGTGCCACTCTGCGTGACGGTGATCCGCTCCGCAGGCAAACGCCTCGCCCTCAAGGCCAAAACGCTCCAACACCGCGGCGGGGACCTCACCGCCACCCTCACCGAAAGCCTCCAGTCTCCGTTAGAAATTCGCGCCTACAATCTGGAGCAGCGGCAGATTTCCCAGTTCCGCGCGCGCATCCGCGAGCTTCTGAAACTCTCACTCAAAGTCGTCAAATACCGCCAGGCCATTTCCCCGTCCATCGAAGTGGTCGCAGCCACCGGTTTCGCGGCCGCACTCTTCTTCGGCGTGCGGGCCGGCATGACCTTGGAAGGCTTTCTCACACTCGGCATGGCGCTCTACATGTCCTACGAGCCGATCAAAAAACTCGGCACCATCCACTCACTGTTCCGCCAGGGCGAGTCCGCCATCGAGCGCATGGAATTCATTCTCAACGAACCGGACACCCTGCCGGACCCGGTTTCTCCCAAACCCTTCCGCGCCCTACAGCACGCCATCCGTTTCCAAAACCTCTCCTTCGCCTACGAGGACGAGCCAGTCCTCAGCGACGTCAACGTGGACATCCCCATCGGCCAAGTCATCGCCCTCGTCGGCCCCAGCGGCGCGGGAAAATCCACCTTCGCCAGCCTCATCCCGCGATTCTACGATCCGCAATCCGGCTCCATCACCCTCGACGGCACCGACCTCCGCGACTTCGCGAAAACGGACCTTCGCGACCACATCGCCGTCGTCCCGCAAATGCCGGCGCTCTTCTCCGGCACCATTTCGGAAAACATCCGCATCGGCCGCCTCGACGCCTCTGATGACGCCGTCATCCACGCCGCCCGCAAGGCCCACGCCGATGATTTCATCCGCAGCCTGCCGGACGGCTATCATACCCAAGTCGGCGAACGCGGCGACCAACTCTCCGGCGGCCAACGCCAGCGCATCGCCATCGCCCGCGCCTTCCTGCGCGATGCTCCCATCCTCATCCTCGATGAAGCCACCAGCGCGCTCGATTCCGAAAGCGAAGCCATGGTCCAGAATGCACTCGCCGAGTTAGTGAAAGGCCGCACCACCTTCATCATTGCGCATCGTTTCAGCACCATCACCATCGCTGATCGTATCTTAGTTTTCCAAAACGGCCGCATCGCCGCAGACGGCA
>JANMLQ010000313.1:0-1578 GCA_031372635.1 Akkermansiaceae bacterium
GTTAGAGGCTCGGCGCTGCCGTCGGCATTGATGCGGTGGTGGATGCGGTCGATGGAAAGACCGTTGGTTGCCACAGGCTGGATGGGTGCGACGGGTGGCCTCGAAGAGATGCGGGCGCGGACGAAGGCGCTGTGGTCGGCAGTGACGTTGAGCTTGAGATTCGGGCCGAGCGCGAGCGTGCGGGTGGCGGTGGGGCTCTCCTTGGACAGGTGGATGGCCTCGGTGCCGTCGTTGGTTTCTAGGTTGATGGCGACGGATTCGCCGCGGTTTTCCTCGTGCTTCGCGTAGTGGGCCATGGCGACGAGCGACCAGCCGTTGACCCAGGTGGTGCGCCAGTGGCCGTAGGGATTGCGCTCGTTGAGCATGCGATCGAGGGTCTTGGTGGCCTCCGGGCCTTTGGGGTCGATGGCGAGCCAAGCGATTAGTTCGAGCGCCTTGTCCGGCGAGTGCGGCATCCAGTCATCGTCCTTGAGGGTAAAGGCTGTTTTTGAAACCATGATCTTGCGCGCGGCAGCGGTGTCCGCAGGGTTTCCACGGGCGATGGCGGCGGCGAGCATGCTTCGGGCGGCGGGTGTTAGATTGGCAAGGCGATCCGCCAGCGCGTTCTGATAGGCAGGCTGCGGTGCGTCCGCGAGGGCGAGCACGAGCAGGGCGCGGGCGTGAGTTTCGAGAGCGTAGGCGGACTTGGTTTCGGCAAGACCGCGCAGGCTGACGATGAGGTTTTGCTTGAGGGATTCGATGGCGGTCGCGGGCACGTTCGCGCCGCTGGCGGAGGCCATCATGAGTCCCATGCCGGCGTATGGGGTGGCCCAATCGACGGTGGTGGTAGCACCGGGCCAATAAGAGAATGAGCCATCGGCGAGTTGCATCGATAGCAAGCGGTCCGCTCCGGCTTGGATGGCGGCGCGGACTTTTTGCTCCGGCTGTTTCGCGAAGGCGGGGATGACGCTCTTGAGATCCTTCACAGCGCACCACGGCAGCAGCGACGAGGTCGTTTGCTCGACGCAGCCGTAGGGATACTGGAGCAGGTAGTCGATGGAGCCTGCGGCTTCGACGAGTGGCGAGCGTGCGAATTCCAGATCCACTGTGCCGCTGCCGTCGAGCAGGTTCGCGTCGAGCGCTTTGCGCAGGTCCGCTTGTGCGCCGGGTTGATCGAGTTTTACAAACTTCACTTGGCGGATGAGCGGCATCGGATAAAGGACTTGGAAACGTGACTCCACTGCATCCGAGAGGCGGCGGGTGAGTGTGTCTGTTAGTTTCGCACCTTCGAGGGAAACGGGGGTGGCGGTCCATGAGAGGATGGCTTCACCGGTGTTGTCCGCAAGTGTGGGGAAGACGATGGTGGCGGAAGCACCGGGGGCGAGGCTGACGTTTTCCTCGGTGGAAGCCAGAGCGCGGCAAACGGGAGTGCCGTCCGCAGCGTGGGCATTGAAGACGACCTTCCATGTGCCTGCAAAACGCGAGGCGTTCTGGACGAGCACCTGCGGGCCGAGCGTGTCCGTCTGGTTGGCGAAACGCGGAGCCTTGGGCTCTAACATCAAGTCCTTCTTCGCGACGATGGCGGACTCTGCATGACCG
>JANMLQ010000318.1:0-2687 GCA_031372635.1 Akkermansiaceae bacterium
CGGTGCCTTCATCCGCTCCGAGTCCGGGCGCGTGGCTCAACTAACCGATGCCGCCAGAGAATTTCCCTGCAACATCCCGCTCTTCACGAAGATGGATCTCCGTAACGCGGTTGAAGCCGCCGCCAAGGCAGGCTCCGGCTGAGATAAACATTATAAAAGGCCCGCCCCTCATTCATAAGTAGAGAAAACGCCGGGCCGAGGTGAAGAAGTCGGGCAGGAGAGCGCCAACGGTGGCGGATCCCCACCTGCTCAATACGCGCCCAAGAAAATGCCTCGCCTACTAAACGCCTAATGACATATTTAACCCACCACCACCGATTGCGCTAGCCACTTGAATTCGCGCATCCAAAACCCAACAACGAATTATGACCCCCTCAAGGATCGTTCCACTCACCTTGGCATCATTCCTCGCCATTGCATTATTTTCGGACCAAGCGGATGCATCTGCCTTCATCAAAGTCACGGAGTCCGGTGGAGACGTCATCGTTTCCGCTGCGGGCAGCTTGAACATTGCAGATCTTATCTTCCTGGGAACTTCGGGTACAGCTCAGGGCATCAACTCATCTTCTTCGTTTCTGGAAGTATCCAGCGGCTCCGTCGATTTGTATCAGTCCGTCTCAGGCCCCAGCTCCTTTGGAACCGGAAGTTTCACGTTTCCAAGCTCCGGAACTGGTGATCGGTTTGGCATTCGATTCGGAGCCTCCAGCTTGGCCGTCCCTGCGGGTTACATTTCCGGGACTCCGCTCGCGGGAACCTCCACTTTTGCAAACAAGAGTTTCGCCCAACTTGGCTTAGTACCGGGTTACTACACCTGGACATGGGGCAGCGGTAATAACGCCGACTACCTCACCATCAAAGTCGCAGATAAGCCGACTCCGATCCAAGCGATCCTCGACGTCGATGCGAACCAAAATCCGGTCCTCCATTGGCAAGCTGAGTTGGGGTGCCGTTATTCGATTTCGTATTCTACCGATCTCAAAAACTACGTCACCATCGCAAATGGTTTTCCATTCGATGGAGCGACGGCTACCACCCTTGCATTCACCGATTTCCCGATTTTCACCCGCACGATTCCGAAGGCTTTCTACAAGGTTGAAAAGGATCCGATGGTGACGCCGAAGTCCACAAACCAGCTCACGGCGTTTTTTGCCGCCAATGGCGGCAAGGCTGGCTTCACCGACAATCAGGTGAAAGCCCTTGAAACGGTGCTGTTTGCTCTGGATGAGATCGAAGCCGGACAATTGGTTGCGGCACGCACGCGAGTCGATGCCATGCTCGCCGCCTACCCGCTTTCCACAGGGGGCTGGTATAACGGTATCGGATACCGGGGTTTGAACCTTGGTAGCCCGATTGGCTATTATGCCGTAAGGATGCTTGATCAAATCCTCACCCTTGGGAATCCATCGCGGACAGGAAAACTGCGGATGACAGCAGTGGTCGCGGCCAGCGCCGCAGTGACCCGCCCCACCTTGCCTGATTTCGCCCCAGAGACGGTGCAGCTCGGCATCGCCCCGGAGATTCTGGCCGACGATGCACGCCGTCTCCACCTGGTCACTCGGCTTTTCCGGCGGTGGGTCCAAGCCATCTCCGGCGGACTGCATGTGGAACTGGTGGTTCATGTCATGGATCAAAATGCGACCGTCAACTTCAACAGAGTGGATGGCATCACCACCAGTTACCCGGATGCCGAGACGATGGTTAACTCCGTGCCGACAAGCCTCGCCAATACCACTGACATCTGGTGGGTGGTCGCCCCCTCGGGCGTCCCAGGAAATGGATCGGGCTTCAACACGCACTTCGTCACTGGCGGAATGGGACTTCATAGTTCCGGCGCACCACTGATTCTTTCCGATGATGCGTGGTTCACTCGTAAGCCAGAACATCTGGGCACCGGTCCTTACTCCGAGGTTGAGTTGATGATGTATCAGCCCAATTGGTTGCAGCATGAATTCATGCATCACCTGTTCAGAACCTGGCCCGAATTCGGACTCGAAATTGTAGGGCACCAATGGTTTGACCGTAACACGTGGCCTGCAGATTTCGTGGGTAATAACGAACCGGACTATTATGCCGAGGCACTGACCAAGCGCATTTTAGGAGCTACCCCCACAGTGGCGGAAGCGCTGCAAATGTCGAATTTTGCCGACATGTCGGTTTTCCCCGTTGCGAAGTTGCTGGGAACCTACCAGCGCACGCCCGTGGAGAACCCGTGGCACGAGGTGACCATCTCGCTCAATGGTGGCAATTTGAAGTGGAACAACGCGGCTGGGGTCATCTGGGGACTGGAGATCATCGGTATGGAACTTTGGTCGGTAGCCGATAGCCCTTATGGTGCGCAAAAATTGTCTGTGGAGATCGATGTGAATGACAATGTCACCGCGATCCGCGTCAACGGTGAACGTTATGCGCGCACAAGCACCCCACCAGCAGAGTCCCTAGATTAGGGAGAGTGAAGAACTTAAACCACGGATTCACACAGATTTACACGGATGAAGATTCAAGAGTCAGGCTGAAATCTAGTCATTCCTGAATTGATTCTGAGACAAATCACCCAAAGCCATCCCATTTATGAACATTGAAACGGAAACAATTAAGAACGGCCTTTCGCGCCGCCACTTCATGCACACCACTTCACTGGCGGCAGCGGCACTGGGGCTCGATCCACGGTCCGCCATGGCCGCAGCAGC
>JANMLQ010000017.1:0-24014 GCA_031372635.1 Akkermansiaceae bacterium
TGATCGCCATTTGCCTGCCCACCTCGTTGAAATCCGCCTGCTGGGCAGCAGCTGGAAATGTGAATGCGACGGCAGCGGCTACGGAGGCTACTTTTCGGAACCAGGAATGAGTCATGAAGGTCAAACGGGACGGGATTTGAATTGTTTCAGGATATTGCCACGGGTTTTCCGGTTGTCGATTTCCAATATCCGGACCGGCTTCAATTCCGCGCCTTGCGTTGTTCAAGCCAACGGCGGAAATATGCCTCTTTTTCGGCGCGTTCGGCTGCGGCAATGGCCTCATAAGGCTCGAATGGATGGTCCGCACTCAGAGGACGCCTACCCAGCGTCACTTCGATGTCGCGAAGGTTCCCGTCCCGCATGACCTTGAGAGTGACCTTGGTGTCCGGCTTCATCTTGCGGATTATTCCCATGAAATGCACGGAAGCCAGCCCTTCATGCCAAGTCTGATCGCCCAATCCGGCGATCAGATCGTTGATCTGTATTCCCGCTTTCTCCGCAGCAGCATCGGGCACAAGCTGAGTGACCCGGATCACCGCACGTGGTTTCGGATCACCGGGAATGTTTGCAAGTTCATCCTGCATCCGAATCCCTATGAAACCCTCGCCATCCTTGAGATACATGCCGCCCACCAGCTCGCGCAGAATGGCCAGGCAACGGACCCGCACTTCAGGATCATCCGCCACACGCCACTGTGTGTAAAACTGCTCCATCGCCTCTTCGGGTTTTTCACGCTGCCAAGCAAGCAGTTCGGCCTGAGCAACTTCCCTTTTTCTGAAATCCTCAGATTTCAGATCTAACAATGGCCCCGGCGGGATTTCGAGTCCAAAAACAAAACAGACAGTCAGAAACAAGAGCAGCAATACGAATGACGGCCCTTTCATACTTAGATCAATTCATCGAGATTTCTAACCGGCAAACATCCATATCAAGAGCCTAGCAGGCTCTTCTGGGGAATTTCGATCGTGTCATCAGGTTCCAAAGGAATCTGTTGGAACTGTGCCTTGGTGCAATCATACTGTTTCATGCTGCCCCTTCGGGTCAGTTTCACGCGCTTCATGCTGCCGAACTCGCTGGCACCTCCGGCTGCTTGTATTGCCTGCCACAAAGTAAGATTCCGGTTGTAAGGCTTGGCCCCCGGGGCGCGGACAAATCCACCCACCACCACGAGCTGTTCGGCCACTCTCTTGCCATCGTTGTCGATCACCTGAAAAGTAGGATTCCGATAAATTTTCGAGGTTTTGTAGTGGGACTCTAGGGAAGAAGCCAACTGATCGGAGCGCAGACCGGAAGCCCTGACCTGGCCGATGAAAGGCATATTGATCATTCCAGCTTCAGAAACCGGATATATGGAATCAATGCGTCCCTTTTCTTCGGCAGGCACTCCAGAGACCGAGATCTGGATGGCACGCCCAGGCTGGATCTGCGCAAAAAGTGATGTCGATATGGAAATCAGGGCGAAAAGCCCGGCAAGGATTCGTTTCATGTTCATGGCTGGCAAGATGTTGATGTTCAATAAAGCTCCGAATCGCCGCTCCGGGTGGCCGCAGCCTGCGGTTTACCCGCAACAGGCGCGGCGGGTGCTGTCCCACCGGCAATCGACGGACCTCCCGCCTGTGCTTCAGCCGGCGCGTAATAAGTGTAGTAACTGGTGTAGTATTGATACTGGCTGTCACTCCTGACATCGACGTTGTTCAATACAACACCGATAACATTGCCGCCAACGTTTTCAACCGCCTGTTTGACACGGAGCAGCATGTTTCTAGGCAGCTTCCTGTGCTGCACCACCAGCATCGTGAGGTCCACTTCGCTGGCAAGAACCGAGGCATCACTCACACCGAGGATCGGCGGACTGTCCACTAGCACGAGATCGAAGCGTTGCTTCACGTCTTGGATCAACTCGGACATGCGGCGGGAGTTGAGGATACCCGCAGCATCGGCGGGCAGGATTCCGGATGGCATGAAATACAGATTGTCCACCGGTGTCTGGAGAATCACATCCTCCAGCATCAACTCGGTGGTCAGATAGTTCGTCAGACCGACGGAGTTGTTGATGTCGAAGAATGTGTGCAGCCTAGGACGACGAAGGTCGGCGTCAATCATCAGCGTGGTGTAGCCACCCTGAGCACAGATGTAAGCAAGGTTGACCAGCGTGGTGGACTTTCCTTCACCCGCGCCGCCAGATACCACCGTGATGGCATTGTCCTCGGGATTCTTGCGGTTGAACTCGATGTTCGTGCGAAGAATTCGATACGCCTCCGCATCCGGACTCATGCCGCTTTGTTTGTGAAGCACACCGACATCCTTTGGAATCACCGCCAGAACGGGCACCTGCAAGTATCGTTCCACATCCTCCAAGCTCTTCACCGAGGTGTCCAGATACTCGAGGAAGAAGGCGATGCCGACACCGAAGATCAGTCCTACCACCGCACCAAGAACCAGATTCATCGTTACATTCGGACTGACCGGGCTGTTGGAAATCACGGGCGAGTCGTGCATCTCTACACTGGTATCAACCATCTTGCGGGTGATGTCCTCGCCGATCAGCTTGAGCTTCATCTGTTGAAACATCTCCTGATCGGTTTCGAAATCGCGTTTGGCATCGACGTAATCCTGCGCATCCAGTCCGCGCTTGATCGCCTCTTCGCGGGTGAGATCCTTCATTGCCCCGACACTCTTCAAACGCTCGGAAGCCAAGTCCAACTGCGCTTTGAGCGTCGCTCTCAGATTGACCACCCCCTCGTCGAGCTGCTTTTTCATGTTCTCTATCTGGTCCACCGCCGCGAGAACTGTGGGGTGTTGGTCACCATATCCGCTGATTTTCAATCCTTCCAACTGGCGTTTCGCCTCCTGATATTGTGGAAGCAGATTCCGGATGATGCCATCTGGAAGGTTGAGACCAGAAAACATCATCAGTTGGTCGCTATCATACTTGAGAAGGCTGCTGATTTGACTTTCAAGCTGCATCTTTTCCTGCTCGATCTGGTGGAAAGTCTGTTGGGCGTTTTGGGCTCCCTGGTCTTCGTTGACTCCCGACTGGCCGTAAAAAGAATCCGTTCCCTTGTAAATAATTCCCTTGGTCCTGACAATGGTCGCAAGCACCTTGCGCCGTTCCTCCACCTTGTCCTCCTGATCGCGGACCGCCTTATTCAACTCGTGAATGGCCCGCTCCGCGTCACGGCCTTCGATTTCCGTGCGGTAAGTGGTGTAAGCCTTTGCCACTTCATCCGTAATGTCGCGCGCGTCCACCTTGTTGGTGTGCCTGACGCGGATCGAAATCAGGTCGGTTCCACGAATGTTCTGCGTATTGACGATGCCCTTCAGGATGGCGAGTGCCGTCTCCTTATCGACATTCCAGCGGTTCACCAACTCAAGTTTCTCCACCACTTTGCTGAGGGCATTGCGGCTCTTGATTTTCTCGAACTCAGTTCCGAAGAACTGCGGAGTCATCGTATTGGCACCATTGCTTTCGCTCATCATCTGGCCGAGCGGGCGCATACCGAGACCGCGTGGCTTCACTTCAATGGTCGCCTCGCTTTCATACTTCTTGGGCATGACGTAAGTGATTACTGCCGCCGTCATGAAGACGAGCAGAAGGGTAAGCAGGATGATGCCATAGCGGTTTTTGATGACCTGCCAATAGTCCACCGCGTGCAGAGCGGCCTCGTTTTGTTGCGGAGCAGAGAGGTTCATGTGTGTCAGTTTTTCACAGATTCAAAAGAGTTCCAGTCGAAAGAAAAACTCCCGCAATGAAAGTCATTGCGGGAGCTGGTGGTCAGGCAAATGTTGTTTGAAACAAAGGATTGTGGTTCAGAAAGGAATCAGAACTCAGCACTCACACCGATACTGATCCGGTTGCGGTCGTAATCGCCACCGACAAGATCCGAACTGGAATGGGTGTAGTTGTATGAGGCGTTACCGGAAATGAATTCGTTGATCTTGACGGAAAGCCCAATGTAGCCGTTGACGATCTGCTCGTCCAGATCGGAGACACCTCCAAGAAATGGAGGAGTGGAAACGGAGCGCCCAGAGGAAAATGAACTCGGAATGTAATCAACACCGCCGAAAAGCGAAAGCATCGGTGAGAACGCGTACTCGCCGTTCAGACCGAAGCGAAGTGTCTGGCGGTCGTCGTATTCAACCAGCCCGGCGGTCGGGTGTGTTTGGACAGTATTGTAATACTCCATGCCATAACGTGTGAATGCACGGACCCTGAACTGTTGGTTGATCTGGGAATCGAATGCAAATTCAAGGTAAGGACTAGTGTTTTTGCTTCCTTGGTCCACATCACGCATTTGCACACCAGCCCGAATGATTCCGATTGTGTTGGGACTGAAACGATGCTCAACACCGGCAAGAATATATTGATCCGAAGAATCGGAGGAAACGCCATTACCAGTAGTTTCGCCGTAGCGGTAGTCGCCAGTCAGTACGGTTTGCGGACTGAGTTGATAGCGGAACTGGTTATACAACTGCCATGTGAGGCGGTCGTTATTCGCCACATCCGCATAAGTAGTACCGCTCAGATTCAATCCGGTGTAGGTAGCGACTCGTTCGCTCCAGCGATAACCAACGGAGTTGTCAGTCTGCCAGAAAAAATACTCACCGGCCTGGCGTGAGGACGCGTAGCCGTAGGAATAGTCCGGCTCCAATTCGTAAGAGACGAAGTTACGGCTGGAGAAGCGAAGTCGCTCATTGAAACGGTGTGTCAGGTTGATGCCAGCCCGGGACTGGCTGTTGACCTCGTCCATGTTGTTCGGAGCATCAAAATAATAGATGAGGCCGAGGCGAGCATACACGTCCCAAGTTGTCTGTTCAGACACATTGACGAACGAGACGCCCACGTAGGGATTCATTGCGAATGAACTGTCTTTGACTGCGTTTCCCGGCGCGACGTTGTCGTCAAAAATGGCAGTAGTACCGACCACCCATTTGAGTGGCAACGATTCATTGGTGTCATTGCCTACGTAATAGAGGCCTTGGGCCGATGCCGATCCTGAAACCAGGAGGCCAAGGAAGGCGAGAGGTAACTTGCGTTTCATGGGGTGTTGAGTGGGTGTAACAGTGGATTGGAAAATGATGAGATGGCGACTCGCTGAAAATCAGGGATCCACAGTACTCCTGCCCGGAGGATTGATGATGACAGGAATGTCGTTGGGAACTTTAGGAAAACCCAACTCACCTGGCCCCGGACCGATCGGCCCCTTTCCCGGGAAATCCAGAGGATTGGGCATGGCAGCAACTTCACCCACAGGCTCCTTGGCGTCTTTTGCGTCTTTTGCGCTGTCGGCAGACTCACCACGATTCGGGTCAAACTTGGCTAGCACAGCCTGCACCTTCGCGAGGGCATCCGGAGCAACCGCAACGGCGCACTGTGAGATCAGTCGCATCTGGTCAGGGGCGGCCGTTATCGCAGCCTCGACGATGGCGGCAACCGTGTCGGGTTTAGCACTTGAACCTTCAATGGCAGCCTTAACTATTTCACAAGCACAGGCAGGGGCGGCGGAAACTTCTGCGGAGACAATTTCCAGAACCTTGGATTGCTCGGCGGTCACTTGCGCCTTGACCGAAAGCAATAGCTTCAGGCAATCGACTTCGGCGGAGGCAGGGTTTAGTGCCAAAAAGGCGCTAAACACACCAAAAAAAATGGATTGTTTCATGTTTGGAACGAGGGTTGCAGTCTTTGAGGGCATTGGCATATGGAGCGGGCAGCGGGAATCGAACCCGCATGTCTAACTTGGAAGGATAGCGCTTTACCACTAAGCTATGCCCGCGCTTTCGGGCTTCATGAAACCGCCATTTTACGTCTCTAGCAAGTATTTTCTCCGGTTTTCCTAAATTATCCGGCACTTTCTGGTTTGGCTGAATTCCCTTGGCATTGATTGGCTTGCGCCACATTTGAGTCGCCCGCAAGCAAGCAGGAAGGTGGTTCAATGGCGAACGTGAGCCTCCCAGGCTTGAAACATGAATTCACCACCCATCATCCGCTCTGCCAAACAACACAACTTACTGGATCATAGCCCTGTAGGGTGATCCAGAAAAGACCACGGCAATTTGAATTCTGCCGACAGGACACGGGCGAGTTCCCGAACTCCGAAGGTTTCCGTCGCGTAATGCCCGCCATATAACACGTTGATTCCCAGCTCTTCAGCCAGCGGGTAACTCCAGTGCGGCCCCTCACCGGTGACGAACGTGTCCACCCCTCCCGCTGCGGCGACTTTGGCGACTTCGCTGCCTGCACCACCGGTAATGATGGCTACACTGTCCGGTCGCTCCGTGCCGCCGGGGCACAGATGCACCGGACCTTGGAGCGCTTCCTCCAGACGCCGCACCAATTCTTCCCGAGTTCCCTTCCATCGACCCCGCAAACCTAAATGCAGGCTTTTTTGTTCAAGAAACGGCTGCATCTCGATGAGGCCGATGGTCTTTGCGAGCAGGATGTTGTTTCCCCACTCGGGATGCACATCGAGCGGGAGGTGAGAGGAATAAACCGCGAGGCCGGCATCCATCGCGGTTTTGAGCTTCCGGTAAAATGGCCCGGTCACTGGCTGTGCGCCCTGCCAGAACATTCCGTGGTGGACGATGAGCAAACCGGGCCCGCCAGCCGCCGCTGCCTCGATCACCGGCAGCGAGGCGTCCACTGCGGCGACGATGCGATGAACCTCCCCAGCGTTTGCCAGTTGCAGACCGTTTAACGCGCCGGGGTAATCGGGGATTTCCACGATGCGCAATTCGCGATCGAGGAAGGAAACGAGATCGGCCAGCGGAGTCATGGCGGGAGCCTAGTGGGGCAGTGTGATGAGCGGAAGCATTTCCCCAATCAATCATGCCTGCTCCAGATCACGACGCCGGGCGTTTCCTCGATTCCCCTGCCTGCCAAGAAATCCGTCAGATCCTTGGCCAGGCCAGCTTCCCAAATGACACCGCGACCATGGAGTTCCAGCTTTGCGGCGTGCAAAGCATGGCGGGGCAGCAGCAGCTTTTCCGCCAACTCTGGCGTCCAGCCGGTTTTCATCCACTCCATGTAAGACGAGCCGTCACCCGAATACAGTTTGTCGCCGACGATCGGGTGGCCGGCGTGCGCGAGATGCACACGGAGCTGGTGCATGCGCCCGGTTTCCGGAAAACAACGCACGAGCGCAAAACTCCCCTCCCCCCGCGTGAAACGTTTTTCCACCCGGAAACGCGTGCGGCACTCGCGCCCGGCGGGATGCACGATCTGACGCACCCAGATTTCCGACTGGCCGATTTCCCCAGCGCGGATGATCGGCTCCGTGCATTCCCATTCGTCCGCTTCCGGCCAGCCAATGACGATGGACAGATACTCCTTTGAAACCTCACGTCGCTCGAAAATCATGCCCAGCTCCCGTGCGGCAGCGGTGTGTTTCGCCACCAGCACGACCCCGCTGGTGTCGCGGTCCAGCCGGTTCACGATGGCCGGGCAGGCACCGTTTTCGATTTCGTAGGCGAGCAGTTGTTCGATGCCGCCGAGCAATGTCGGCTCGGGTTTCCGGTTCGCCGGATGGACGATCAAGGGCGCGGGCTTGTCCACGACGATCCAGTCCGCGGACTCGTCGATCACCGTGAAATGGACGACAACCTGAAGGCTCATGCGCGTTCACGAAAAAAGCCAGAGACCCGCTAAAAGCGAGCCTCTGGCGCTTTGAAAAAACAACTATCGGCCCCGGAGATCAGGACTTGTAGCGCAGGCGCTTCTTGTGGCGGTTCTGCTTCATGCGCTTCTTGCGCTTGTGCTTATTGATTTTGGTCTTACGGCGTTTCTTGATGGAGCCCATGGCGTTTGCGGTCGGTGTTAGGTTACGGTGAAAAGTTTCAGGGGACGATTTTATTGAGCGGATACTCAATGATCCCCTCGGCCCCGAGTAGCTTGAGGACCGGGATAATGTCGCGGACGACGATTTCGTCAATCACTGTCTCGACAGCCACCCAACCTTCTTCAGAAAGGTTGGAAACGGTGGGCCTGCGCAGCGAGGGAAGTTTTTCGAGAAGCTCCGCCAAACGGGCGCTCGGCAGGTTCATTTTGAGTCCTACCTTGCCGCGTGCGCCGAGGGCCGCCTTGAGCAGCAGCGCGATTTGCTCCATCTTCTCCTTTTTCCAAGGATCAGCGGCTGCCGTTGGATTCGCGTAGAAATGGGGAAACGAGGTCAGCAGCGTGTCCACGATGCGCAGGCGGTTCGCTTTGATCGACGAGCCTGTTTCTGTGACATCGACGATGGCGTCCACCAAATCTGGCACCTTGACCTCGGTGGCACCCCAGGAAAACTCGACCTCGGCCTCGATGCCGCGCTCCTTGAGCCAGCGGCGGGTGATGCCCACGCCTTCGGTGGCGATGCGCTTACCCTGGAGATCCTCGGGTTTCCGGATCGGCGAATCCTCCGGCACCACCAGCACCCAACGCGTCGGACGTGTGGTGGCGCGTGAATAAGGCAACTCGCCGAGATCGACTAGGTCCACCTCGTTTTCGTAGGCCCAATCGTAGCCGGTGATTCCGCAGTCGATGAAACCTTGGCCGAGATAGCGCCCGATTTCCTGAGCGCGGATCAGATACAGATCGAGTTCCGGATCATTGGAACTCGGACGCAGGCCGCGCGAGGAAACATAGACCTCATAGCCAGCCTTGGACAGAAGCTCGACGGTAGGTGCTTCCAGGCTGCCTTTGGGAATCGCGACTTTGAGTGTGCGTGACGGGTCCGACATGAGGGGCGGGCGTTTTAGTTACGAACCCACCGGAATCAAGCCGTGTTTTGCATTTTTTGTGATTCCGCCGGGATTCCTCCCCTTCCCTCCATCCGCCAGAGCCACGCAAGCACGGCGAAATACCCGAGAAATTCCGCCGCTTTCGCCCAATATTGGATCTTCGTTTCAGTGCCATGGCAACCGCAGGAAATATCCAGTTGATGGAACCATGCCCAGCCGATGCAGAAAGCGAAAACGCAGACCAGCCCCGCCAGCGTCAGCAGCGCCCCCCTTCGGAAAAACCCGAGCATCAGGCACAACCCGGCGATCACCTCGAACCACGGCACCGAATATGCGGCGATGACATCCAGCGGCGGCCCCACCAGCTTGTAGTTGGAAATGTCATGCGTGAAACGATCCAGCCCAGAGCCAAAGATCTTCATACCACCGCTGTAAACAAACCAGCACCCCAGGCACACCCGCACCGCCAACGCCACGACTTCGCCGCCTTTTGAAAACCCGTTCTTCTCCATACTCATCGCGCGAAATTCAACCACCACACCGCGCACCCGGCAAGCCCGCCATTTCTCTTCCCATGAGCGGTGGAGGATAATCAGCCGTTTTGATGCATCAGCCCAGCTTCGCAATCGACAAGCCCCCCGCCCCCGTCCCAGATTCCCGCCCCATGGCAGGTCTCATCATCGCTCCCCGAGCACGCATTTTTCACGGTCACGAGTGGGTTTACGCCACGGAAATCAAGAAATCCTTCGGCGATCCACAACCCGGCGACGTCGTCACGCTCAAAGATTTCCGCGACCGCCCGCTCGGCTCCGCCATTTACAATCCGCAGTCGCAGATCGTCGCACGCCGCTTCTCCCGCCGCCGCCAGGATCTGGACCTCGATTTCTTCACCCGCCGCATCCGCCAGGCCATGGAATATCGCCAGCGCTCCGGCATCGACGAGAGGCTCTGCCGCATCTTCTGGAGCGAGTCCGATGGCATCCCCGGCCTGATCGTGGACCGCTACGGCGAGCATTTCTCCGTGCAGACTCTAACACTCGCCATGGACCTGCGGAAGGAACTCATCCGCGACGCAATCGTCACCATTTTCTCTCCTAAATCCATCGTGCTCAGAAACGATTCGCCCTTCCGCAAGGCCGAGGGAATGGAGCCCGGCATCGAGATGCTCTACGGCGAAAACGCCGGCTCCTTCATCGTTCGCTCCAATGAACTGGACTTCGAGATCGACCTCTTCGACGGCCAGAAAACCGGACTCTACCTCGATCAACTCCAGTCTCATGCCGAAGTCGCCAAGCTCGCCAAGGGCAAGCGCGTGCTCGACTGCTTCACCAATCAAGGCGGCTTCGCCCTCGCCTGCGCCAAGGCTGGTGCCACCCACGTCACCGCCGTCGATGTCTCTGCCTCCGCCTGCGAAGCGGCACGCCACAATGCAAAACTCAACGGCGTGGAAATCGAAGTGCTCGAACACAACGTCTTCGATTTCCTCAAGCACGCGAAACCGGAATACGACCTCATCATCCTCGATCCGCCGAGTTTCACCCGCAACAAGAAGACCCTCATGGACGCCATGCGCGGCTACAAAGAGATTCACCTGCGTTCGCTCAAGTTGTTAGACAAAGGCGGACTGCTCTCCACCTTCTGCTGCTCCCACCACGCATCACGCGAGTTGTTCCTCGAAAACCTCGCCGACGCCTCAGTGGACGCTAAGAAGTCCCTACGCCTCATCGGTGAACACAGCCAACGCGCCGATCACCCCGTGCTCATCACCATCCCAGAAACCGGCTACCTCAAAGGCTTCACCGTCGAGGTCATCGCGACGCGGTGAAAAAACCGTAGTCTCGGACTTCAGTCCGTTCTTTGCGCTGTCAGCGGACTGAAGTCCCCTACTACGTTCACCACTCAATGCGGTTCAGAACCCTCACCTCGAGTCCCGTGATCCTGCGGAAATGCACTTCATCCTTCGGGCCGACCAAAACGCCGCAACCCAAACACCGCGCGGTGGCTGCCACAGCAATGTCGTTCTGAGGGATCATAGTTCCACTTTTCGTAAGCTCCGCAAAAATATCCGCATGGTGTTCAGCCGTCTCGGCAGTGAAAGGCTCTACGCCCATCAGGCGGCGCAATGCTTCGAGACGCGCCATCCGGCGTGCCGCCCGTGCCGCTGAATCCGCAAGTCGGACACCTGCCAAAGCCTCGGCCCAAACCACTGCGGGCAGAATCAATTCCTCACTACCATCCAGAGCGATGTCCTGGCCCGCATCTTGCGCTCGTTACCAAGCGACAATCGCCGATGTGTCCAGAATCAGGCCCATGGGTTGGCGGCTCTTTGATCGGTCTCGTTCACCTTCTCCAGATCATCCGCGAATCCGGGATCACGCGGCAGGCCGGATACCACCTCGACCATCTCCGCCCATGTCGCACGGCGTGCTCCATTGGCTGGCGACAATTCCGCAATGGGCTGATCGTTCTTGGTAAGAATGAAGTGCTCACCTTTTTGTTTTACCCGTGCAAGATAATCGCCCAAATGCCGGGACGCTTCCGTAGTGCTGATGACCGTCGCCTGCATGTGAAAATCAGTAATTTACTTCTCTCCAGAGATCAATCTCGCTTTTGGCTCCGTCCATCGCGACGGAATGATCGGAAAAAAAACCGTAGTCTCGGACTTCAGTCCGTTCTTTGCGCTGTCAGCGGACTGAAGTCCGCCACTACATTGCCGCCGCGTGGACTACTCCTCACTCATCGCCAAAAACCGTGATCGTTTCTCCGAACTGGAAGAAGCCGTGGGCGATCCCGATCTTTTCGCTAATCCCAAACGCGCCACCGAAATCCTGCGCGAGCACCGCAAGCTGAAACAGACGCTCAATCTATGGGAAACACTCCAAGACACGAAACGCCAGCTCTCCGATAACCAGGAACTCGCAAAATCCGACGAACCCGAGTTCTCCGCGATGGCCGCCGAGGAAATCCCCGGTTTAGAAACGAGCATCGCCACACTTTCCGATGACCTCCAGTATGCGCTGCTCCCTTCCGATCCGAACGAAGACCGCGACGCGCTCATCGAGATCCGCGCCGGTGCCGGTGGCGATGAAGCCTCGCTCTTCGCAGCCGAGTTAATGCGCGCCTATCAGCGCTACTCCGATGTGCGCGGCTGGAAGTGCGAGCACTTGGAAAGCAGCCCGTCCGAAGTCGGTGGATTCAAGGAAGTCATCCTGAAAATCACCGGCGACGAGGTGTTTCGCTTCCTCAAATACGAGTCCGGTGTTCATCGCGTCCAGCGTGTGCCCGCTACGGAAACGCAGGGCCGCGTTCATACTTCCACCATCACCGTGGCGGTCCTACCGGAAGCGGAAGAAGTGGATGTGGAATTGAAACCCGACGATCTCCGCATCGAAGTCTGCCGCGCAGGTGGTGCGGGCGGCCAACACGTCAACCGCACCGAATCCGCAGTCCAGATTTTCCACCTTCCCACTGGCCTCTACGTGCGTTGTGAAGACGGGCGCTCGCAGATCAAGAACAAGGAAATGGCGCTACAAATCCTGCGATCCAAGCTCTACGAACAAAAGCTGCGCGAACAACAAGACGCGTATTCTTCCCACCGCCGTTCGTTGATTGGCTCCGGTGATCGCTCGGAGAAAATCCGCACTTACAATTTCCCGCAATCGCGCGTGACCGATCACCGCATCGGTCTGACCTCACACAATCTGACTGGCGTGATGGCCGGTGATTTTTCCGAGTTCACCGCCGGTCTGCAAAAAGCGGAAATGGCTGAGCGCCTAGCGGAAGCGGGGATGTGATCGCGCTGCGGGAATCAACCGTATTGACGAAGGCGGATGACAGAATCATTTTTTGAAGCCTCGGATCATCGGCTGCGCGTAAGTTTCCAATGCTTTTGTTAAACCCGAAAACAGAAATCGAACCACTGATTACACGGATTATGAAGAGGTTGTGGAAACGATTTCCAAACCTGTTTGGTGCATTCTTAAATCCGTAAAATCCGTGTAATCCGTGGTTCAACTTCGGAGTTCGGGATGAGTGGAGCGGACGAGACGACCGCACTTCTTTCACCTATCGCGCGGGCGCACGGATTCACCGAAGGAGATGAGGCGTTGGAGGGCTTTCTGCAGCTCGGGTTTTGCGGTGCTTTCCTGGGTGGATTTGAGTTCTTTGAGAAGTCCGGCGGGGTTGTCGGTGCGTTTGAGGATGTCCTCGATGTTGATGGTGGCGGCGTCACGGACGGGCGCGTGGGGGGAGGAGCTGATGATTTTCAGGAAGGTGTCTAACTGATCGTCACCGGCGGCTTGGCGAATCGCTTGGAGCGCGGCGACGATGAGCGTGGAATCATCGGTGGATGCTGCGAACTCCAGCATGGCTGGCATGATGGCGGGGTTGTTACGCTCGCGCAGGACTTCGCTAATGATTACTTCGCGGGTGGCAGGAAGAAGCTCGGGGCCTTTGGTGGCGAAGGTGGCGATGCGCTCGTCCACGTCGGTGCCGTCGGAGGACTTGGCGAGGGTGAGGGCGCGGCCTAGTTTCCTGACTTCCGCATCGGAGGTGCTGGTGGCTACGGATCTGAGGATCTGCTGGAGGATGGTGTTGGTGACGACAATCTCGGTGGTGCCGGGGGTATCGGCGAGGGTGACGAGTGCGGAGATGCTGTCGCGCTGGCGTTTCTCGCGGTTGAGTTTGAGGAGGATGCCGCTGAGGACGACGGCGGAGATGCCGAGTGCCAAGCCGATGGCGATTTTGGCGTTCTTGCCGAGCTTGAAGGGTTTTTTGACGGGAGCAGGCGCTGGGGGCACGACGCGCTTGGTTGCGGCGGCTCCTTGCTGGGTGGATTGGGCAGGTGTGACATCCAACATTGAGGTGTGGACGCTGGGTTTGAATCCTTCCGGCGGAGCGAGTGGCTGCGGGGCGGTCTGAGTGATGGCTCCGCTGGCGAGGGTGGTGACGCTGGAGGTCTCGACCATCTTGGCCTTGGCGATGGTCTGGGTGGCGGGGCCGCTGGTGGGAGTGGCCACTTGCTGCTGCTGGCCAGAACCGGGAATGATGAGGCGCGCGCGCGGCGGACCGGATGGCGGCGTGGCGAGGCCGAGGCTCATCGCCGGAGTGGGCAGCCGGTCGTTTTTGAGAAACACGGAGAGGGCATCACGCGCGGACTCGGGGCGATCCTGCGGGTAGCGATTGATCAGCCACATGATCCAGTCGCAAACCCAGACGGGGATCTCGGCGCGCACTTCTTTGATGGGTTTGACCTTGTGCTGGAGGTGGGACTCCATCACTTCGTGGCCGTTAGTGCCATCGAAGGGATAGATGCCGGTGAGCGCCTGATAATACACGCAGCCCATCGAGTAGAGGTCGGAACGTGCATCGAGTGGTGCGCGCTCGAATTGCTCGGGCGGCATGAAGAAGATCGAACCAAAGACGGCGTCGATGGTTTCCAAGTCCTGTTTCGTCTGGGACTGGGCGAGGGTGGCGAGTCCGAAGTCCACGATCTTTACCTGGAATTTCCCGGAGGGGAGCCAAGTGAGCATGAGGTTGGAGGGCTTGATGTCGCTGTGGATGAGGTTGCGTTCCTGGGCGGCGATGAGCGCCTCTTGGGTCTGCATGGCGAGCTCGCGGAAATCCGGCCAAGTGAGTGGGGCGTTTTCGATGAGTTCGTCGATCGTTTTGCCGCTGATGAGTTCCATCACGACGTAGGGGCCATCTTCGTCGGAGCCGACGTCATAGACGGTGACGATGTTGGGATGTTGCAGTGAGGCGAGTGCACCTGCTTCCTTGATGAGTTGGCGGGTGGATTCTTCCTCCATCTCAGTGTCATCGCCGCCCGCGGAGATGCGCTTGATGGCGACCTCGCGGTTCATGCGGTTGTCATAGCCGCGATAAACGGCACCCAGGCCGCCTTGGCCGATTTTTCCCCGGATTTCGTATCGTTCTTCCATGAAGTTCTAAGTGCGTCAGTGTGCGAAGTATGATATCTGGCGGCAATCACGAAAACTGGCCATCAGGAGGCGGCGCGTTCGAGACGTTTCCTCCGATAGAGTGTAGGTGAGTGTCCCACGATGCGCGCGAAGCTGCGGTTGAACTGTGACAGTGACTGGTAGCCGATGAGGAATGCGATTTCTGAAATCCGGGCCTCGGGTTTGAGTAGTTCGCGCTTCGCCCAGTCGATGCGGCAGCGGTTGATGTAGTCGATGAGAGTGAGGCCGACGGAGTCTTTGAAGAGTCGGCAGAAGTGGGACTCGCTGAGGCCAGCCTGGCGGGCGACGAGGCCGAGCGGCAGTGGTTGATCGAGGTGGGCGTGGATGTATCTGCGGGCCTTGGAGATGGCGGCGGGCTCGCTGCCTTCCTCGATGATGGCGATGGATTCTGCGTGTTCACTGAGTTGATCGGCGAAGCTCTGGAGCAGTGTGACCATGCTCTGATAGCGTAACGGCTCGACGTAACGCGTCTGCATGTAGGCCTGCTTGAGGGTTTCCCGGGATTTCTTATCGAGGGTCTTGCGGCCGATCGTGCCGAGCATCTCTTCGAACTGATCCTCGGTGGGAGTTTTGCTGAAAACTTGGCCGGTTTTCAGATAGCCGATGACGGAAGCCCCCATCTTGACGGGCACCGCGGTGGCGCAGAGGCCAGAGAAGCAATGGCAGGTGGTCGGGCCGTTGACTTCCGCTTCTTTCATCAGGCGGCGGTTGGTTTCCACGCAGGCGTTGCACGCGCTTTGGCAGAGATTGAGCACCTCGCAGAAGGGACTGCGATTGATGCTCTGGTCATCGAGGCACCAACCATTCGGGTCCGAGGAAACGATGCGCAGCGGCAGGCCGGTGGCGGTGCGGAAGGCTTCCTGATACATCTTATACCGATCCGAGTTCGAGATCCGCAGGAGGAGAGAGTTCTCGAATTCCTGATGGGGTAGAATGGCGGTTTGCATCATCGCTTTTGAGGAAGACGCGGAAAAACTAGGGAGCTTCGTAGGGGATTTCAACCTTTGTTCGGATATTTCCCACGGGAAATCGAGGCCACGATAAGGATGGAAGCAAAGCTTGAGCCGAGCGTGTAAAATCAGCCATGCGAGGCGCAACCTCAACACCGTGGCTGGGACTACCAGTCCCAACTCATCATCTTCCACTCCGCTCTTTCCCTTGCCCGCCGCAGCCCTTCCTGCTTTTCTCCGCGCCGCTATGAAAATTCTCGTCGCCTACTCGGGTGGTCTCGATACCTCCGTCCTCCTCCTTTGGCTCAAACAAAAGTACAACGCTGAAATCATCGCCTACTGCGCCGATGTCGGCCAAGGTGACGAACTCGACGGCCTCGAAGCCAAAGCCCTCTCCACCGGTGCCTCCAAGTGCTACATCGGCGACCTCAAGGAAGACTTCGCAGCCAACTACATCTTCCCGATGATCCAGGCCAACGCGATCTACGAAGGCCGCTACCTGTTAGGAACCTCCATCGCCCGCCCCTGCATCACCAAGGGCATGATGGACGTCGCCATCGCCGAAGGTGCGGATGCCATCGCTCATGGGGCGACAGGAAAAGGCAACGACCAAGTCCGCTTCGAGTTATCCGCCGCCTCACTCGCGCCGCATGTGAAGTGCATCGCCCCATGGCGTGACGCCGAGTTCCGCAAAGAATTCCCCGGTCGTTCCGAAATGATCGCCTATGCCGATGCCCATAACATCCCGATCAAGGCCTCGATGAAGAAGCCCTACTCGATGGACCGCAACCTCCTCCACATCTCCTTCGAGGCCGGTGCCATGGAAGACCCGTGGTATGACGCCACCACTCCTGAAGACCGCGACATGTATGTGCTCTCCGTTTCCCCCGAGGAAGCGCCGGACCAACCGGAATACATCGAGATCCTCTTTGAAAAAGGCAACGCCATCGGCCTCAAGCACCCGAATCTCTGCACCATCCTCGGCGAACTCGGCGACGTGAAATCCACCGGCGATCAGGACGGCTACGCGCTCTTCACACCCTACGGCATCATGCGCGTGCTCAATTTGTTAGGTGGCCGCAACGGCATCGGCCGAGTGGACATCGTGGAAAACCGCTTCGTCGGCATGAAGTCGCGCGGCATCTACGAAACCCCCGGTGGAACGATTCTGTTAGCAGCTCATCGCGATCTTGAAACGCTCGTCGTCGATCGCGAGTCCATGCACATCCGCGACTCGCTCATTCCGAAATACGCGCAACTCGTTTATAACGGCTTCTGGTTCGCCCCCGAACGCGAAGCCATCCAGGCGCTCGTTACCGAAACCCAGAAAACCGTCAGCGGCGAAGTCCGCCTCAAGTTATACAAAGGTAACGTCATGCAAGCTGGCCGCCGCTCGCCGCACAGCATGTATTCCGAAGCCGTCGCCACCATGGAAGGCGGCCAAGAAGAAGCCTACAACCAAGACGACGCCACCGGCTTCATCGCCCTCAACGCCCTCCGCCTCAAAGCCAGCGCAAGGCAGAAGAAATAAGGAGCGGGGACACTCTTGTCCCCGATAAACCCTATGCATGAAGCCCCATAAGGAGGGCGGACATTTTTTCCGCCCTGACGATGGTTAGAGAAAGTGATGAGCTTCGCGCTCCTGCTTTCGCCGCGCATCGGCAAGTGGACAAGATGTCCACTCTCCTTATTTGCACTGACTCCCATCGACGCCTCTTGCCGATCCGTCATTTTCCGGCTATCCCGGAATTGCCGGTCAGGTCGTTTTCATGAAAATCCCGCTCCTATTCCTCTCACACCTCGCCCTTGGTCTGGCAGGCTGGGCGATCACACGGGAGTTCCGATCCGCCACCATTCCCGAGCTTGCTGAAAACTCACGCACACGCAGCACGCGCACTCGTCCCCCGAAGACTCCGGGAAGCGAGCTTGTTCGCTCTATCGAATCCCGCCTGGAAAAAGACAAGAACTCCACTGCTCAACCCACTAATTCGCCAAGATCTAGCGAAATCATCTTACGCGCCTTCACCGGGCTGACACTTCCGGCAGATCCATCTGCAGCCATTGGCAAGCTCCTCGCCACCAATGGCGAGTCTGCATCACTTCAAGCTGCCGAGATTTTTGTTCTCTGGGCAAAATCAAACCCCGACGCCGCACTCCAGTTCGCTTCCGGTCACGACGATTTCAATAAAATCTCATGCGACGATGAGGCTCTTGAACTTGTCGGCGAATTCATCTCTCTGGAACTCGCTCTGACAATGCCAGAGGGCCACGAACGCGATCCTCTCTTCGCCGGGCTGGCCCGTCAGTTGATCACCCACCGCACAGTCGAACAACTCACTGTTTTACTAACAGGCTTGGAGGGAGACTTGAAAAGCAGCCTTTCCTTTCACTTGGGAGAGCAATGGCCCGCCGAGCGCCTCGATGACTTCGCCCGTCTCGCCACGGCAATGAGGGATGCGAAGATGCTGGATCGTGTTAGCGATAAGTTGCCGCCGGAGGAAATGGCGAGATGGATGATGCGTTACGTTGCCGAGCATCCGGATGCTGAATTCGCCCGCGCCATCACTCAAACGGGCGCTCTCTTCTTTTTGTTGCGCAAACAGCCGGGCTTTCCGCTGGAAGACCGGCTTGCTGAAGTGATGAAACGGCCAGCATACGAGCATCAGACTCCGGAAGCTGCTCGCAAAGACGCCATGGAACATCTCGCAGAGAACGATGTCAGCGGCTTCTTCCACAACAACGGTCCGGACCTCCGTTACGCCTTCCATCATGGCAGGATCGAAGCTCCCGAAATCCTCGCCAAGCTCACCACCCGTTTCCCAGAATACGCTGCCGCCGGGCTGCTCCCTGCGCTACTTCATCAACAACTGACATCTGAAGATCCAAAACGTGCGGCCTTCCTGATCGCGGATCTGCCTGCCGCTGTTCAAGCTCGGATAATCGTTGAAAGCGCATGGTCCATTTCCACTCTGGATACGCTTGGTCGGGTTTTGGATCATTTTCCTGATTCGGGCGATGAAGCGGTCTTGGCGTCTCGTCAGGAATTTTGGAAAGCCGTCACTGATGATGGTCTCGATCATTACGGAGAGGATTATCTCCGCTGGATCAATCGTGTGCTGGAACCGAAGGACCGCAAGATGGCGCTGGAGGCCATCGCCGACCGCATAGATGGCTCCATGGACTTCAAGGCCAAGGAGATTCGTGAAATCATCGGTGATGTTCAACTCCGCGACAATCCATGAACGCCATGACCACCGCAAAGCGTTACATTCTCGGCTGCACACACATCGCTGTCCTCGGACTTGGTCTGTTGCTTGGATTCCGTGAAGCGCCTATGCAGATGCTCCCGGTTTTGTCTAACGGTGCAGCCCCGCCAGTTCCTCCAAAGTCAAAGACAGAGGCGCAGGCTTCCGACGACCGGGATTCCAATGCTGCCTCTGCGCTAGTTACTTCTGCGGAATACTCTGCCGCCTGGGACTCCCTAAAAGATAGGTTCTTGCCCAGGCAGGAACGTCTGCTTATTCAGAAAAACTTGCTGGAGGAATGGTCTGTCATCGACTTGGAAGCAGCCGTTCACGCCGTCTTTGCTGAAACAACGGATGAGATGATCGACTGCTGTGCTCCCGGCATCCAAGCAGCTCCGACTAAAGCTTGGGAATTGGTCCGCGCCAGAGCCTTTGGCATGGAAACGCTACGCTTCCGCAGGCAATGGCTCAAATGCATGATGGGGACCAAACCCGTCCAAGTCTTTTCCATTGTTGGCGAACTGCCCAAGGGTGAGCGACTCTCAACCCTTGCCTCTCTCGCCGAGTTTTCCTGCACCGACGATGATCCCGCGATACGCACAGACATTTGGAATCAACTCATCTCTCAGCCTGGCACTCCAGTAGATCAGGAACTCATCAACTGTGTCGGTGAAAGAATCTGTTATTTCATGCCGACTACGGAGTTTGCGACGAGGCTGCTTGGGGAAATCACAACTGCCGAGCAAAAATTCTGCATCTCCGCCCTGTCGCGCGCTCTTGTCGATGTGGTGGAGGATGAAGATTTTCCAAAACCACTCTTCCAACTCCCAGCCGAAATGCGCGGAGAAGTCGCTGCAAACGCACTCAAATACGGCGTTCAAAACGAAAGCCGTGCCCTCTTCCTCGCCAACGTCGCACTCGAGTCCGGCAATCTTGATGCCTTGCAAGCCGCAGATGCCGATCCCGCATTCGCCTGCTTTGCCGAAGAGATGAAGCAGCCGCTCGCGCTCGCCGAGTGGGCGTTACGACTTCCGCAAGATCCCCGAACTCTGGAAATTTTCCGCCAATCCATCGAAGGAGCTGCCAGCGGTGATTTCGCTGGTGTCCGCGCGAAACTCCAAGCCCTGCCTCAAGGCTGGCAGCGAGAGCAAGGACTGCGCGCTCTCGCCAAGGTGGAGAAAGAACACGCTGAAGATGGTGAGTGATGCACGCGACACAACCCACCACGACGATGAAACCATTCCGTTATCGTGGTTTGCCCGATGTAAGTGATTGTTTCCGCCCATAAGGAGGGCGGAAACCTCCGTTCGCCCTGACGATGGGGAGAGAAAGTGATTTGCTTCGCGCCACCGCTTTCGCCACGCATCGGCAAGTGGACAAGATGTCCACTCTCCTTATTTTACCTTGGCCGATTTCCACCGGGCGTTTCCGCCACTTTCCGCAAACCCACCCTTGCCAGCCGGGGGGCGCTGGTTTAAGCCCCCGCGCCTATGGCAAACTATCGCGTGCTGGTTTCGGACCCGATCTCGGACAAGGGCGTGGACGCCCTGCGCAACGCCCCGGGAATCTCCGTGGATGTGAACACCGGCCTCAAGCCGGAGGAACTCATCAAGATCATCGGTGACTACCACGGTCTGGTCGTCCGCTCCGAGACCAAGGTCACCGCAGAACTGCTCGCCGCTGCGAAAAACCTAAAAGCCATCGGCCGCGCCGGCGTCGGTGTGGACAACATCGACCGCAAGTCCGCCACCGATCACGGCGTGATCGTGATGAATACGCCGACCGGTAACACCATCTCCACGGCCGAGCACGCATTCACTCTCATGCTCAGTGCCGCGCGCAACATTGCCCCGGCACACGCCGCCGTTCTCAAAGGCGATTTCAAAGCAGCACGCAAAGCCTATCAAGGCATCGAACTCAACACCAAGCGCCTTGCCGTTCTCGGCATGGGCCGTATCGGCACCGAGTTTGCCAAGCGCGCCCAGGCATTCAACATGACAGTCGTCGCCTACGATCCCTTCCTCTCCCAAGCCCGCGCGGACGAACTCAAAGTGGAACTCGCCGCCACTCCGGACATCGCTCTAACAGGTGCCGATGTCGTCACGCTCCACGTTCCCCTCACTCCGGATACCAACCACATTCTCAACGCCGAACGCCTCGCGCTGATGAACAAGGGAGCCATCGTCGTCAACTGCGCCCGTGGCGGCCTGATCGACGAAGCCGCTCTCAAGTCCGCCATCGACGCAGGCCACATCGCCGGTTGTGCGTTGGATGTTTTTGAAATCGAGCCACCACCCAGCGATCATCCGCTCTTCTCACTTGATAAGCACGTCGCCCTCACACCTCACCTCGGCGCATCCACCAACGAGGCTCAGGAAAACGTCGGAATCCAAGTCGCCGAGCAGCTTCGCGACTTCTTCGTCACCGGAGAAATCCGCAACGCCATCAACATGCCATCGCTCGATGCCGCCGCGCTTGCAGCCGTCGGCCCCTACCTCGATCTCGCCCGTGCGCTGGGCAAACTGCTCGTCAAAGTAGGCCCAGAAAATCCTGACTCCCTGCGCGTCTCCTACCACGGCGCGCTCGCGAAAAAAGACACCGGCCTCGTTTCCCGCACGACTCTCACCGCGCTGTTAGAAGCCTCGCGCCCGGACGGCCAAGTCAACATCGTCAACGCCCCGGCCATCGCTGCACAGCTCGGCCTCGACATGGTGGAATCCACCATCAACGCGAAAACCGAATTCAACGAACTACTCGTCGCCGAACTCCGCAAAGGCGACGCCCGCTACCGTGTCGCCGGAACCATCATCGGACGCTCTCCAAAAATCGTCGAGATCGACCACCTCTACGTCGATTGCAGCATCGCCGGACGTTTCCTCTTTGTAGAAAACGATGACCGCCCCGGCATCGTCGGCGTTGTTGGCACCGCACTCGGCACCGCAGGTGTGAACATCGCCAACATGGACCTCAGCCGCACCAGCGATCGCAAGCGCGCCGTCACCGTCATCGAGGTGGATACCGAGCCACCCGCCGATCTGCTAGAGAAACTCCGCGCCACACCCGGCATCATCCGTGTTCTCAGCTTCGAACTCTGACCCTCACTCCCATGCCCATCACTCGCGCCCTGCTCTCCGTCTCCGATAAATCCGGCCTCGCCGACTTCGCCAAAGAACTCAGTTCCCTCGGAGTCGAGCTGCTTTCCACCGGCGGCACTGCCAAGGCACTGCGCGATGCTGGCCTGCCCGTCATCGACGTTTCCGAATACACCGGCGCACCCGAACTTTTCGATGGCCGCGTGAAAACTCTCCACCCGAAAGTCCACGGCGGCCTCCTCCATCGCCGCGATGACAAAGAGCATCTTTCCCAAGCAAAGAAGAACGACATCCCGCCCATCGACCTCGTCGTCGTGAATCTCTATCCCTTCGAGGAAACCGTCGCCAAGCCCGATGTCACTCTCGAAGAAGCCATCGAAAACATCGACATCGGCGGACCATCCATGTTGCGCAGTGCTGCGAAAAATCACTCGCATGTCACTGTCGTCGTTGATCCCGCCGACTACTCCCGCGTCATCGAAGAGATGAAGGAAAACAACGGCGACACCACCAAGGGATTCCGCGAGCAGCTTGCAGTGAAGGTTTTCCTGCGCACCTCATCCTACGACGCCGCCATCACCAACTACCTCGGCCAATGCCGCACCGGCACTGGTTGCAACTTCATACTCAGTCTGCCGCTCGAACAAGAACTCCGCTACGGCGATAATCCCCATCAGGAATGCTCGCTCTACGGCAAGTTCGGCGAGTTCTTTACCCAAGTGCAGGGCAAGGAACTCTCCTACACCAACATCCTCGACATCGAGGCCGCAGCAGACCTCATCCTCGACTTTGTTAGACCCACCGTCGCCATCCTCAAACACACCAACCCCTGCGGCGTCGGTCAGGACGATGAAGATCTGCGCGTCGCTTGGCAGAAGGCGTTTGAAACCGACCGCCAGGCTCCCTTCGGCGGCGTGATCGTCTGCAATCGCCCGCTCACACTCGAACTCGCCCGCGTGATCTCGGAAATCTTTACCGACGTCATCATCGCACCCGAGTTCGAGGCCGACGCCCGCGCACTGCTTCAAAAAAAGAAAAACCTTCGTCTCATGAAAATGAACGACGGCTATCTGCTAGAGAAAAAGTCCCCCGTCATCCGCTCCTGCCCCGGCGGCCTCATGGTCATGGACCGCGACCACACCGCGCTCGGTCTCGACAGCCTCGAATCCCGCGTCGTCACTAAACGCCCGCCCACCGAAGAGGAGATGCGCGCCATGCGCTTCGGCTGGCGCATTGTGAAACACGTCAAGTCCAACGCCATCGTCTATACCACCACCGATCGCACGCTCGGTATCGGCGCAGGCCAGATGAGTCGCGTCGATTCCTCGCGCATCGCCGTGTGGAAAGCTAAAGAAGCCGGCCTCGATCTCAAAGGCAGTATCGTCGCCTCAGACGCCATGTTTCCCTTCGCCGACGGTTTGCAATCCGCCATCGACGCCGGAGCCACCGCCTGTATCCAGCCCGGCGGCTCCATGCGCGACGAAGAAGTCATCGCCGCCGCCGACGCCGCCGGCATGGCCATGGTCTTCACCGGCCATCGCCACTTCAGGCATTGAGAAGTGCCATGGCGACTTGAAAGGTCGCCACTCCATGGGCTTTTCGTAATTCCCTAAAACCTGCGAAAAAGGGATTGCCAAGGCTCAATCCGCTTCCTAGCTTCCCGCCCTCCAAGGGCAGGTGTCAGAGTGGTCGAATGAGCACGCTTGGAAAGCGTGTGTGCTGGTAACAGTACCGAGGGTTCGAATCCCTCCCTGTCCGCCATTCTTCGCTTCCGTGTCGGAAGCTACGAATGGCACGCCTGCATGGATTGAAAAATCTCCCGTTAGGTTCAGGAGCGTTTCACATCCACCCACTGTTTGGTGCGGGCGGATTCGAGCACGGCATCGCACACATATTGCGTGCCGAGCGCGTGGCGGAAGTCCGGGTAGCGTTTTTCGGCCTTCGGATCGTCGAGTGACTTGAGGAACTCCGCCAACTCGTGGGTGAACGAGTGCTCGTAGCCGAGGCAGAGGCCGGGCACCCACCAGTTTC
>JANMLQ010000046.1:0-11115 GCA_031372635.1 Akkermansiaceae bacterium
CCGATCGCCACCGCAGTGGACATTTCCGCCGTATCGAGAAAGTGGGATGGATTCCAGTCCTTCAAGGCGCAAGCGGCATCGAGTTCAAGAATCACCCGGTCACGAAAGCGCGTCTCACCGGTGATGCGCCAGGCCCAGGCGCAATACATGACGTGAAGCAGCGCCAGGCGCGACTGTTCCAGCAAGCGCTTGCCATCCGGAATGAGATACTCGCATGGCCGCTCCTTGAGCACCTTCTCCGCACGCTTCAGAACAGCCTGCTGAAGCCCGGCGGCGAGCGGGTCCCCTGCGATGCGCTGTTTAACCTCCCCTTCCATCGAAGCGGGAAACAGAAGCCGCGGATGTTCCGCAGCCATCGCGAGCCCGGAACTGATCACCAACCATGGAATAAACCTCACCCCCTTCCTACGCTGCATCCTTAGAGGAACTTGCTTTCCCCAAATCCGACTGAAAAGCACGAAACCCGTCTCCGCATCTCAGCGGAAGATTGGCGGCTGGCCTGGTGACGCATCAGCTAGCTCACAGCCTCACCTTTCACGCAAACGCCTTCTCCCACTCTGCCGCCTTGAAGCCTACCAGCCCGATCCCCTCCCCGATAACAAACGGCCGCTTCACCAGGTTGCCGTTCGTTTGCTGGAGCGCGAAGGCTTCTTCGTCGGTCATCGTCGGCAGCCGGTCCTTCAGGCCGAGCTCGCGGTAGTCGCCGCTGGCGGTGTTGAAGACGGCTGACAATTTCCCGGCCTGGACCGCGACCATCGCCTTCAGCTCCGCCGGGCTCGGCGGAGTTTCGCGGATCGGCAGCTCCTGAAACGCGATCCCCTTCCCCAGCAGCCACATTTTCGCGTCGCAGCAGGTCGAGCAGTTCTTGTAAAGGTAAACCTTGAGCATGAGGCGAGTGTTTCCAACCGACCACGCGCAGGCAAGCCGACATCAGAATTCAAACGACGCGCCAACGTAGTAATTGCGGCCGTTGGCGGGGTCGATCCCATCGCCACGGACTCTGGAGTAGTAGCTTTCGTCGAAGAGGTTGTTGATCCCGGCGAGCAGGCGGACGTTTTGATGAATCTTGTATTCGGCGGTGAGGTCGCAGGTGAAATAACCGGGCACGGCGAAGGCGGCGGTATTGCCATCGTCGGCGAAGTGATCGTCCACCAGCGTGCCGGTGAGCGAGACCTTGCCCTTGTCGCCGTGGGTGTAGGTGAAGCCGCTGCGGACGATGAAGTCCGGCGCATACTGCGGCGTCTTTCCAAGCTGCGGTCCACGGGTGAACTCGGCGTCCAACAGGGTGGTGTTGAGGAACCAGTCGAGTGAATCAGTGGCCTTTTTCCCACGAGCGATCGCGAGGAGATCAAGCGTGAGGGAAAGGTCGATGCCCTTGTGCTCGGCATCGCCCACATTCTGAAGCGAGGTGCCGCCGGGCACGGCGACGCTGCCGATCTGGTCCTCGAACTGAAGCAGGAAAACGCTGGCATCAAAGGTGGCCCACTCGGTGGGGCGACCGCGCACGCCGATCTCATATTCGATGGATTTCCCCTCTTCCAAATCTCCGTTGACGAAGGTGGTCGGACCAGTCGGCACGGACTCGCTGTAAATCTGCGGACGATAGCTCTGGGAAATGTTTCCGTAGATCGACGAGGAAGCTGGCAGCTCAAACTCGGCCCCGAGGCCGCCAAGGACCACGGTGCTGTGGTCGTCGATCGACTCACGTGGATTGATCGCGGTGACCGCTCCGGCGTTGTTGACACTGCGGTTCACCGTTTCGCGGATGTCCTGCCAGGCGTTCTCGACGCGGAGGCCGGGGGTGATGGAAAATTTCCCGAAGCGGAAGCGGTTTTCGATGAACAGCGGGGCGTAGAGAACCTCGCGCTCGGAGGCATTCGTCAGCACACCGATGTCCGCCGCAGGTGTCAGGCCGCGGTAGTCACGACGCGGGGAGTTCGAATGATAGACCTGCACGCCGGTGGCAAAGGTGTGCGGAGTCTCGCCGCCGAAGCCCCAGTTGCGCCGATAACGGGCATCGGCCCCGAGAGTGCGGAAGACCTGCGACTCGATGCTGTTCGTGCCGGCATTTCCTCCAGTCGGCAGGGTGCCGAAGCCACCACCGCGCTGGCGCTTGCTGAAGCGCTCATACTCGGACCACCAGACGTTGGCGACGAAGAAGGAGTCCGCGTCCGGCTCCATTTCGTAGGTCAGTGAAACCGAGTCGCGGGAAATGGTCATCTCGTCATAAAGACGGGATGCCGCGAGACTGCCCGCCGCGAAGTTCGCCACGCTCAGCCCACCGGGCTCGCCGTGGGTTTCCTCATAGGTGTCCGCGTTGAAGATCAGTCGGCCTCCGTTGGCGAGGGTGTAGAGCAGCTTGATCGCTCCGTTGTTTAGATCGTAAGCACTGTTGGAATTGCGGAAACCCTCGGCTTGGCGATGATTGAAGTAAGCGTAGTAGCCGAGTTGTCCGACCGTGCCGTCCGCCGAAGTGAATGTGGAATAGAGGTCGTCGCTGCCCACCACGTGCTGCGTGCGCAGGGAGAACTCCTTGTCGGTGCGGGGACGGTGGGTAATGAAGTTCAGCGCACCACCCGGCTGTGGGCCGTATTGCAGCGAAGCCCCACCGTGGAGAAATTCAATGCGGTCCACCGTGTCGAGCGGCGGCGTGTAGTAAGCCTCCGGATAGCCGAACTGATCCGCATGGATCGGAATGCCATCTCGCAGCATCTGCGTGAACTGCGCCCGGTGAGGATTCAGCCCGCGATAGCCGATGCTGACCAGCGGCGTGGATTCCTCGGCCAGCAGCAGGCCCGGCGTTTGGGAGAGCGCCTGCCGGTAGTTGTTCCCGACGATCCGCGGAAGACGGTCGAGGTCCAGCACGGTGGTCTTTTTCCCCGAGAAAATCGAAGCTCCTGCGACTTCCGGAAGCCACAAGTCCTGCACTTTCTCGTCTGCCTCCGACTCCGCAGACACCACCAATTCGTCCAGTGTGGTGACGGCATCCTGCCCAACAAGCAGGGGCGATGCATTCAAACTCAGCAACATCAGGGCGGCTCGGGTGGAGATGGTGGTCATAAATTGGCTCTATTGATATTGAGACGCTGTCTCAATTGATGCGTGAGGGAAACCCCTTACGGTCGACTCGTCAACCCAGAAAATTTCGAAAGTGGCCTTCGCCCCATACTTTCCGCGATCCGCCATCGACCTTTCCCCGTTCCTCCTCCATATCCGCGCCCTCGCATGTCCGCCCTCCTTTCCGCCAACGAACTCCGCCTTTCCTACGGCTATCAAACGCTGCTCGACGGCGTGACCCTCGCCGTGTCCGCCGGAGAAAAAGTCGGCCTCGTGGGTCGCAACGGCTGCGGAAAGACCTCCCTGCTGAAAATCCTCACCGGCCAGCAAGCCGCCGACTCCGGGGAAATCTCCCTGCGCCGCAGCCTCCGCGTGGGCTACTTGCCGCAGGAGTTCGAACTCGATCTCTCGCTCAGCGTCTTCGACAACATCGCCGCCGGGGCCGCCGATCTCGTGGAAGCGATCCGTCGCTACGAGCACGGCGAGGGCTCCGATGCCGAGCTTTCCGACCTGCTCCACCTCATCGACCACGCCGACGGATGGAACCTCGACGCCCGCATCAAGGCCACTGCCACGGCGCTCGATGCACCGCAGCTCGATGCGCCCACCGCGCCTCTATCAGGTGGGGAGAAACGCCGCGTCGCACTCTGCCGTGCGCTTGCTTGCCAGCCGGACCTACTCTTGTTAGATGAGCCGACCAACCACCTCGATGCCGAGTCCATCCGCTGGCTGGAGGACTACCTGCGCGGTTTTTCCGGCGCGGTGATCTTCGTCACGCACGATCGCTACTTCCTCGATGTCATCGCCACCCGCATCATCGAGATCGACCAAGGCCGCGCATACTCCCATCCGGGAAACTACACCGCGTTTCTCGAATCCAAGGCTGTGCGCCAACAAATCGCCGGGCAGACTGAGCGCCGCCGCCAGCGTTTCCTGCGCGAGGAACTCGAATGGGTGCGCTCCGGCGTGAAGGCACGCGGCACGAAGTCACGGCATCGTTTGGACAAGTTCTACGAGATCGAGGGCATCGAAGCCCCGCCTGAAGAGCGGGAAATGGACCTGCTCATCCCGCCACCGCCGCAGCTTGGTGACATCGTGGTGCAACTCCAAAACGCCGGCGTCAACGTCGGCAGCGCCACGCATCCCCGTTGGTTGTTCCGGCATCTCGATCTCAAGCTGGAGCCCGGCCAATGCACCGGCATCGTCGGCCGCAATGGCGTGGGCAAGACGACCTTGTTGAAGTTATGCCTCGGCCAGATTTCTGCGAGTGAAGGCAATGCAGTCACCGGCAAGCGCGTGAAGGTGAACTACATCGATCAGACACGCATGCAGCTCGATGGCACCGGCTCACTGCTCGATGAGATTTCCGATGGCAACGAGAAGCTCATGTTCGGCGATCAACCACTCGGCGCGCGCAACTACTTGCGCCGCTTCCTCTTCAACGACCAGCGCATCAACGAACGCGTCGATCTCCTATCCGGCGGCGAACGCGCGCGGCTGATGCTAGCGAAGGTGCTAAAGAACGGCGGCAACCTCATCGTGCTCGACGAGCCAACCAACGACCTCGACCTGCCCTCGCTGCGCATGCTGGAGGAAGCGCTCGCGGACTTCGATGGCAGCGTGATCTGCGTTTCCCATGATCGCTATTTCCTGGATCGCATCTGCGATCAAATCATCGCCTTCGAGGACAACGGCGTGATCGTGCAACCGGGAAACTACTCCTACTATCTGGAAAAACGCCAAGCCCGTGAGGCGGCCCAACGCATCCAGGCACAAGCCGCCAACAAGGAGGCCGAAGCCCGCCGCAAGGCCGCCGGAAAACCCGCGCGCCCGCGCAAGCTCACCCTTAAAGAGCGCACCGAGCTCGAAAGCATCGAGACCACCATCCTCGCCGCCGAAACCGGAGCCGAGGAAATGGAAGCGAAACTCCACGATCCCGCTTTCCAAGCCGCGAACTACGATGAAATCCCCGGGCTGCTCGCGAAGCTCGAAGCCGCCAAAGCCGAAGTCGCCCGTCTCTATCAGCGCTGGGAAGAACTCGAAGCGCTCAAGCAAGACCTGGAGGGGTGATCGGGAACAAGGATGACAGAATCATTTTTGAAGAAGTGAAGATGGATGATTGGCCGTTATTCCGGTCTTCAATGCTTCTGTCGAAAAAATCGTCTGCCAAGATCAGTCAATCTTCACGCGCTGTCTTTTCAAGACCGTAGCGCTTCGCCAGCACCTCATGGCTGTGATTGACGAAGACCGACATGCCGAGCGGATGGCGATCACCGACGACACGCCTCATGGCACGCAGGCAGAGTTCCACGAGTTTAGATCCGGCTCTGGCGGCGAGCTCGGATGATGTCGGCGTTGATTGATGGAGGAAATTCGCGTCGTGCCCGACCGCTTCTTCCTCGCGCTCAATGTAGCGGAGCAGCGCCTCGATCTTATCCATTCGTGCGTCTCCGGGATCATCCATGCCGAGTGCCTCGGCGAGATTGCGCTTCAATGCGTTCTCCTCGATCTTGAGTGCGCCGAGTCTGCGCTTTAACTCATGCGCGGCGGGCTGGCCGATCTCTTCAATCTCACATTCGAGTTGTTGTAGCCGGGTTTCGGACTGCGCGATCTGGCTCGCGAGCAGTGACATGGTTTCAGGTGTCGCTTTCATGGCTTGTGGGGTTTTCCACCCTGCAAGCTAGCTGAAACACCACGGAAACACCACGGTTTTCTCCTGCGATTCCCGGTCCGAATCAGTTCGGCGCTTTCACGGGCTGCTTCGCGCCGACTGCAAAACGATACTTCGCAATGGCATCGGCCACTCCACCGGCGACTGCGTTCTGATAGGTATCGTTGGCGATGAGGCGGGCCTCGTAGGGATGGGTCATGAAGCCGCCTTCCAGCAGGATGGCCGGGTGTTTCACTCCTGAGAGCACACTGAAACGGGCACGCTTGATGCCGCGATCGAAGGTGTGTTTCTGGAGGCGGCGCAGGATGCAACCGTGGACGGAGGTGGCCAGCGCGATGTTCGCAGAATCATGCTCGTTGCCCGCGCGCTGTTGGTTGTCCGCCGGTTTGAAATCGCGGCCATAGTGGGCGACGCCGGGTGGTGAGAGGGTGAAGGTTTCGATGCCGCGAGCAGCGCGCCCGCCGGAATTGAAGTGGATGCTGATGAAGACTGCGTCCTCGTTGACGGCATTGGCGAGATTCACGCGCTCCTGAAGTGTCAGGTAGTCGTTGGTGGTCCGCGTCATGACGACCTTGTATCCCTGCGTCGTGAGCAGCGCCTTTACCTTGTTAGAAACGCTGAGGTTGTAGGCGGCCTCGGTGCCGATGGAGTTGGTGGCGCCCGGGTCTTTGCCGCCGTGGCCGGGATCAAGGATCACGGTGCGGAAATCCCCGGCGTTCTTGATGAAGTTCGGGCGCAGGACTGGGTCGATGAGTTTCGCAAGATCCATGCGCGAGACGTAGCACTTGTCTCCCTGGGTGGTGACGACGTTGGAGAAGACGAATTTCACGCCATTCATCAGGCACTCGTTGCCGCCGATCTTGAGATTCATCTCCACCTTCGGGTTTTCCAGGACGACTGAGTTGCCGGAGCGGGTGAGCTTGGTGAAGTTATAGAAGCGCTTCATGCTCTCCACCGAGACATAGTCGCGGCCCTCGATCTTAGCGACCTCCCAACCGGAGGCCGTGGTGGCGGCCAGCGGGCGAGGCGCGTCGCACAAAACAAGCCCCGCAATAAGCGCGATGCGGGCCATGGGAAACGACAAGGAAATGTTCCGTATGCGGTAAGTCACAGGTTTTGCGGGACCGTAGCACCCTGAAAACCGGGTGACAACCGGTTTTCCTGCGCTCAAAGCCGCCTCAGCATGGAGGTTGCATTTCAGGGCGATCTACCCTAGTTCCCTTGCGCCCCACGGCCATCATCATGACCACCACCCGCAATATCCTCCGATGCTTGGCCGCCGTCGCGGCGCTTCTGCTCGCGAATTGTGCAAACCAAAAGCCGGTCGCCAAGATCGACAAGGAAGGAAAACCGATCAATCCCTTCCCTGCTGGCACCTACGATCATTTCAAGGCGGAGCCCACCTATCCGAAGACCCACAGCGTCTGGAAAAACGAAGAGCTTCTTTCCCGCACCAACGCGGCGAACTCCCACATCAAGATCGACCTCGCCACTCAGCGCGGCTTTCTCATGAACAGTGAGGACATCGTCATGGACTACCCGATCTGTTCCGGCACCAAGTCCCGCCCCACTCCCACCGGCACTTTCTATATCCTCGAAAAGCTAGTGGAAAAACGCTCCAACCGCTATGGCCGCATCTATGACGCCGCTGGCTCATGCGTGAACAGCGATGCGGACGCGAGCACCGACACCATCCCCGAAGGCGGAAAATTTGAGGGTGCCTCGATGAATTACTGGATGCGCCTTACCAATGACGGCGTCGGCCACCACATCGGTCCCATCCGCCGCGTCCCGTCCTCGCATGCCTGCGTGCGTGGGCCGAGCAAGACGATCCCGACCGTTTACTCTAAGGTCAAGGTCGGCTCTCGCGTGGACATCGAGTGAAACGCAAAAGGCCCGGATCGCTCCGGGCCTCGATCATTTCAAGCGGGCATAGGGAAACTCACTCCTCCTCCATGAACTTATCGTGGCCCTGCTTCTTCACTTCCTTGAGAGAGGAGAGGATCTTCGCGGCATCGTCCGCCCTGCCAGCGAGATAGGCTTCTTCCACTTCGCAGAGTGAAACATAGAGCTTGCCCATCATCTTGCGGTATTCCGCAGCGGACTTCGCCTTCTGCGGGCCTTCCGGCATCTTCGTCACCAGCGTCGGCAGTTCCAACAAGCCCTTGGCCACGGCCTGCTGCGCATCACGCGCCAGCGCCGCGCACTTCGCGGGATCAGTCTCCTTGCGGAAGGCTTTGAATGATTGGTTCATCGCATCCATCTGCTTGCCCAGCGGTGTCTCCTTCTCCGCGCGAGCGGGAAGAACCAGACACAACGCACAACTCATCAACAAAATTCGTAATTTCATACGCCCCCAGATACTCCGCGAAACGCCCGTGTTTACAGAAAAAATTTTCGCCTTCTGCGACCGGAGATTGAAGGCCGACGACCTTGTGAAAACGATTTGCGAAATCCGAAGCCACGCGCCAATACTTCCACGCCATGGAACACTCGACCGGTTTGGAATTTCTCAATTACCACCACCTCCGCTATTTCTGGATGGTGGCGAAGGAAGGCAGTCTGCGCCGTGCTTCGGAAAAACTCAAAGTCTCGCAGCCCTCGATGTGTACCCAGATTCAGTTGCTGGAGGCGGCGCTCGGTGAGGATCTCTTCCGGCCTAGCGGGCGCTCATTGCAGCTCACGGAATTCGGTCAATTCGTGTATGGCTATGCCGAGGAGATTTTCACGCTCGGCAGCGAGATCCTGCGCGCGACGAAACAGGCACCCTCCGTCCGCTCATTGCGGCTGCATGTCGGGATTGTGGATTCGTTTCCGAAACTGATGAGCTACGAAATTCTGCGCCCAGTCTTCGAGCACCAGCCGCCGGTGCAGCTCACTTGCCACGAGGGCAAGCTCGCGGATCTCGTCTCCCAGCTCAACACCCACCGGCTCGACATGGTCTTGTCCGACGAGCCCGCCTCGCCCGGCATCTCGGGCAAGGTGTTCAACCATCTGTTAGGTTCATCCGGCAGCACCTTCTGCGCCATGCCGGGGCTGGCTAAAAAACTCAAGGGCCGCTTCCCAAAAAACCTGCACGAGGCTCCGGCGCTCCTGCCCACACAGAATTGCAGCCTCAGACGTGATCTGGAAAAATGGTTCCGAAAAACCGGCATCCAGCCGCACATCGTAGCGGAGTTCGAGGACGCGGCTCTCTCCAAGATCGTGGCGACCAACGGGCTTGGCTTCGTCGTGATCCCGACGGTGGTGGAGTCCGATGCGATCGAGCGTTACGGTTTCGTATCACTCGGTCGAACCAAGGAAATCGAGGCGCAGTTCCACGCCATCACTTCGGAAAGACGCTTCACGCATCCGGCGATCGTCGCCATCACCGAGCGGCTCAGCATTTCGCGGAAGAAGCGGGTTTGATGGGGAGGGCTTTGATTTTAATCCCGAAAACCGAAATTGAACCACAATGGTAGCGCAGCGGACATGGACGAACACGAATCTCTAAAATACTGAGTCAAATTACACGGATTGACACGGATGATGAAGAGGTTGTGGAAACGATTTCCAAACCTGTTTGGTGCATTCTTAAATCCGTGTAATCCGTGGTCAAAACTCCAACGAAATCACCCCTGCAACTTCGGAGTTCAGGTTTAAACGCCGGAGTCCGCAGTCACTTGCTCGGCAGCGGCATCCATGGGCAGCCGCCGGATCATCACCTTGTCGATGCGCTGGCGGTCCATGTCCAGCACCTCGAACTCGAAGCCACCAGCGATGAATGACTCGCCTTCGTTAGGCAGTCGGTCGAGGCGGTTGACGATGTAGCCAGCCAGTGTCTGAAACGGTTCGTGCTCGCGTTCCACCACTTCCTCCAACTCGGGAAGCTGCTTGATGACATCGTCGATCTCTAACAGCCCGTCGGCGATCCAAGCGTCGCTACCGGAGGCGCGGAGTTTCGCCTCGTCATGCCCGGCGGTACCGGGGCGTAGGTCGCCCACGATTTCCTCGACGAGATCCTCCAGCGTGATGAGTCCGCGGATGGTGCCGAACTCGTCCACCACCAGCGCGGCTCCGAGCGGCGATGCGCGCAAGGTTTCCAAAAGACTGAGCGCGGGCTGGTTTTCCGAAACGAAGATCGGCGGGCGCATCAGCTCAGAAAGCGGCTTGGGTTTTCCACCGGCGGAGTTCGCGAATAGATCCCGCAGCGAAACGAGGCCCGAGATTTCATCACGCGATCCTTCATGTACGGGGAAAACCGTTTGCCTGCTGGCGGCGACACGCGGCCAGATCTGGGCCATTGTTTCATCCAGCCGCAGGAACAGCACCTTGGGCTTCGGCATCATGATTTCCTCGGCCAGCACCATGCGCAGATCGAACACGCCCTCAACCATGTCCGACTCGTTTTCATCCACGGTGCCGGTGATGATTCCCTCGCGCACCAGCACCTGCACTTCCTCGCGAGTGGGGCCGGAGGGCATGCTCCCGGAACCGCCTAACAGACGCATCAGTACATGCGTGCTGAACTCGAGCACGCGCACCAAGGGTCTCGCAGCCTTGGCAAGCAGCGCCATCGGCGGAGCCATGGTGACGGCGATCTTCTCCGCATGGCGCAGCGCGATGCCCTTGGGCGCAAGCTCGCCAATGACGAGTGAAAGATAGGTGATCGCCGTGACCACAATACCGAAGGCGATCTTCGCGGCATAGGGCGCGAGCAAGGGAACGCCCGCGACCCATGGCTCGACGTAACCGGACAGCGTGGCTCCGCCAAAAGCACCGGACAAGACGCCGACAAGTGTGATGCCGATCTGCACGGAGCTGAGGAAACGCTCGGGATTTTCCAGCAACTTCAGCGCCTGCCGCGCACCGGACGAACCTTCCTCCGCGAGCTGCTTGAGCCGCCCTCTGCGCACGGACACCAGCGCGATCTCGGTCATGGCGAACACGCCGTTGCAAACGAGAAGGATGAGGATGACGAGGACTTCCAGCATGGTGAAAACGAACGCACATCCGCAGCAAACGGATTGCAGCGACTTAATACGGCCTGGCCGCGCGGGATGCAATACTGCTGAATCAGGCGGTCATGCGAGTAGAGCGCTTGGGTGGATAGCTAGTATTTCCTGCCATCGCAGTTGCGCCTGCATGAACCGTCCTTGCAGGACGAATTTCTATGTTGCGACGAAAAACCCGGCACCTTGTGCCGGGCTGTTATGTGCCGTCCCGTTGGGACGAAGAGCAAGGCACCGCGAATCTGGCGAATCTTGAAGATGGGGCATGAGTGGAGATTGAGCTTCGGCATTTTTTTTCGTCCCAACGGGACGATTCATACCAGCCCGGCACAAGGTGCCGGGTGAGGGCATCACAATGATTTTCGTGTCCTGCAAGGACACCTCATGCAGCTAAAG
>JANMLQ010000061.1:0-13240 GCA_031372635.1 Akkermansiaceae bacterium
AGGCGGAACTCGGGGATGCGGGTGAAGATCCACTCGCCGTCATCTGTTTCCCCGAAAAATGCTCCTGATGCCGCAGCACCCGCAGCTACGACGTGGTAGCTATTGTACGAAAAATGTCCGCCCGGTTCGATCCGTGGCTTCTGGCCCACGATGCCATCGCCCTCGACGACGGTGACTTCACCATCGTCCTCGCGCACCACCCACTTGCGCCCGCGGATCGTCACCGGCACCGGCGAGTCATTGTGGATAGAGATGAAGTAAACGAAAGGGTGCGGCTTTTCCGGCGAAGCATCGAGGCTGGGCATATACACCACATCGTCCACCCTCACGCGGAGACCATCGAATTCGCGGATCGCAGCTGCCATGAAACGCATCGTTCCGCCTGCGCGAGTGACTGCCAAGCACGAAAGAGGATTGCCCCGCCTGCGTGCGGCGTTATCAAGAGCCATGACGCACGCGCCACCCGTCGCCCTCAGCATCGCCGGTTCCGATTGTTCATCGGGCGCGGGCATCCAGGCGGACTTGAAAACCTTCCAGCACTTCCATGTCCACGGACTCACCGCCGTCACCTGCGTGGTTTCGGAAACCGCGAACATCGTGCGCGCCGTGCATCCCGTGCCAGTGGACATCGTCGCCGATCAGATCTCGCTGCTGCTCGATGCGTTTCCGATCGCCGCCATCAAGACCGGCATGTTGTTTTCCGCAGCACACGTCCGGGCTGTCGCGGACATCTTAAAACGACGGCCCGCAATTCAGTTAGTCGTCGATCCCGTCATGATCGCATCCACCGGCGCACCGCTTCTCGAACCCGACGCGATGGACGCCTATCGCGAGCTGCTGCCGTTAGCACGCGTCATCACTCCAAACCTCCCTGAGGCCGAAGCCCTGCTCGGCGAATCTATCCCGGATGAAGCCGCGCTCGAATCCGCCGCACGACAACTTTCCGAAATGTTCCGCACCGCCGTCCTTCTCAAAGGAGGTCACCTCAACGGCCCGCACTGCCTCGACCTGCTCGTCGATCAGGGCGAGGTTTATCGTTTCACCGCCGAGCGCATTCCGCTCCCCGGCTCGCATGGCACCGGCTGCACCTTGTCCGCCGCCATCACCGCCGCGCTCGCCCGTGGAGAACCACTCGCAAGCGCCGTCGCCACCGCCAAGAACTACCTCGGAGAAACGCTGCGCCAGTCCTACGAGTTCCAGTCACCATCGGGCGCTGCGGTTCACGCGCTCAACCAAGCCACCCGCTTCGCAGGACAAAGGGGAGCACACGCGCCCTCGCGTGTTGAATGAGACGCCCTCGTCTCATTCCGGCGGACAGGATCATTGTGGTCTCGAACGCATGTGCGATTTGCCCACAGGAAAAATCCAAGGATCGCACACGCAAGTTTTCGACGATGGCGTCGAAAACAACACGCGAGGGCGCGTGTGCTCCCCGTACCTTTCGCTTCGCCGAAAACGAGGCGTGACACCCCACCTGAAATCCGTAAGATCCTTGCAAGTTTTCCCCTTACCCATCCCTCATGCCCAATCCCCTTCACACCCTTGGCTACCGCATGCTCAATGCCTCGCTGGAGCAGCCGGAAGAGTCCGCAGCAGCCAGCCTGACCCGTCGCGGCTTCCTGCTCGCCACCGCAGCACTCAGTAGTTGTTCCGCCGCAGCTCCGCTGAACAAGCAGGCCTCCGCCCCCATCCCGAATGGCTCGGCTCCGGTGAAAACCCCATCGAACTCCGGCTACCGCACGCCGCCCGTGAATGGCCCGGTGCCTCGCAATCCGGACATGGCCTTCAGCTCGAACTTCTCTAACAACGCCGGCGTTTCCTTCTCCCGCGTCCTCGTTTCCGGCAACCACGTCGCCATGACCTTCGATGACGGGCCACACCCGCAAAACACCCCGCGCCTGCTCGATATGCTGCGCGCGCGAAACATCAAGGCCACCTTCTTCGTCATCGGTCGCAGCGTGGATCTCTACCCGCAGATCGTCCGCCGCACCGTGGCAGAGGGCCACGAAGTCGCCAACCACACCCACACCCACCGCCTGCTCAGTAAGCTCAGTGATAGCGAAGTGCGCGGCGAGATGACCCGCTGCAACGAGGCCGTCGCGCGCGCCGCTGGTGGCTATCAGATGCGCGTCATGCGCCCACCCTACGGCGGACTTCTCCAGCGCCAACGCGAGATGGTCCACGCCGAATTCGGCTTGCCCACCATCCTTTGGTCCGTCGATCCACTCGATTGGAAACGCCCCGGCCCGTCCGTCGTTGCCTCACGCATCCTCAGCGGCACCACCGCAGGCGGCATCATCCTCGCCCATGACCTCCACGCCCAGACGGTGGATGCCATGCCCGCCACCCTCGATGGCCTACTCCGCCGTGGTTTCAAATTCGTCACGGTTTCACAACTGCTGGCGATGAAGATCGACGCCGCCGCCCAGGCTGCCGTCACCCCCGCCCGATAAAGAGCCGCCCTCCGACGCCGTGAGTGAGTTCCTGTTCGGCGAGCGTTACTTCGCGACGCGTGAACGCCTTTCCGCAGTGATGAGCGGCATCGCGGACCTTGCTGCGGAAACGTCCACTGACATCGGCGAACGTCTGCCGCTAGCTGAAATCGAAGCCGGTCTCGGCACCCCGTTCCTCTTCGTCATCTGCGGCGAGGTGAATGCCGGCAAATCCACACTCATCAACGCACTCTTCGGGCGCGACCTCTGCCGCGTCAACATCCTCCCGGAAACCGACCGCGTGCTCTGGTACAAGTTCGGACAGCCCGCCCGTGATGTGGAAGTCACGCCCTTGTTAGAAGAACGCTATCGTCCGATCAGTTTCCTCCGCGACTTCAATCTCGTGGACACCCCCGGCACGAATTCCATCGTACAGGGCCACCAAGACATCACCGAGCGATTCCTGCCCGCCGCCGAGCTAATCCTGTTCGTGTTTCCCGTCACCAATCCCTGGGGCGCGGCCACCTGGGATTTCATCTCACGCATCCCGCCGGAGTTGTTAGAGCGCGTTGCCTTCGTCATTCAGCAAGCCGATCAGCGCGATCCGCTGGACCTCCAAGTCATCCTCGGCCACATGGCGGACCTCTCGATGAAACGCATCGGCCGCACGCCGCCGATCTTCGCCGTCTCCGGCAAACTCGCCTGCGAGGCCAAGCGCACCAGCCCTCACTCTCAGGCGCTGTTGAAAAAAAGCGGCTGCACCGCGCTTGAGGACTTCATTACGCGCAGCGTCTGCCAGTCGCCGTCCCGCCGCAGCTCCTTGGAAACCTGGCGCAGCCAGTGCGCGGCAGCACTGCGCCACGTCGAGGACCGCATCGAGGACCAAACACGCGGCATCAACTCGCAACGCCGCTTCATCGAGCGCGTCGAGCGCGAGATCGACACCATTCGCGAGTCCTTCGTCACCCGCCTACCCAGCCACCTCGCCGGTGTCGCCCAGGTGTTTGAAACCGAAGCCATTTGGGTCACCCGGCTGCTGCACAAACGCCTGCGCGCCTTCCCTTCCATCTGCCGACTCTTCAGCGGCGACCGCACTGGTCCCGAGATGGAAGCCGTCTTCATCGAGCGCCTCCAGACCGCCGTCGAAGCCGTAGCCGAGAAAGATGGCGTCGAAGTGTTAGACGCCTGCATCGATCACTGGGACGATCTCGGCGAGCGCGTAAAAACCGAGATGGGCATCGACCTCAAAACCGCAGAACCCATCGAGGAAACACTCGCCGCCGCACGCACCCGCCTCATCACCCGTCTCGGTCGCGCCGCACGCCAGGGCATCGGTAACCTCAAAGTCCGCAACCAACTCGACAAGGAACTACGCCGCCGCAATCTCGCGTTGAAATCCTTCGTCTTCGTCACACTCATGCTGACCATCGCCGGTGCCACCTGCGGTGCGCTCGGTGTGCCATGGGTTCCCTACATCCTGCTTGGCATCGCAATGGTTTTTCTAGCAGGCGGCATCCTCACCGCCTGGGCCACCCGCAAGTCGATCACCCGCGAGTTCCAACAACGCCTGCTCGATACCTGCGGTGCATTTGCCAGCACTCTCCATTCCGATTATGAAGAAGCCCTGCGCATCGTCTTCCGCGACTACACCTGCTCACTCGACAACGTCCGCACCCACCTCGCCCGCGAGAAACTCGCCATCGAGCCACGCCTCAAACGCTGGCAGGATCTCTTCCTCACGCTCAAAGCCATCGAGCAGGATCTGTGAGTGAGTGGCCTGCCACTTCATCAGCATGATCGGATGTATCTGCCAAACAAGCCCGCATGAGGAGTTCACGGTTCACCGTGCTCTTCCTCATTAACACACTTGGACTCCTTGCTCCATCAGATGTGCGGAATGAATGCCGTGTAAACCTCGCCTGGGATGTCCAGCAGGCTGTAGTCTTTGGAGGAAACGAATAGCAGGCTTTGTTTGCCTTTTCCTAACAGTTCATTATCGGAGCCGAAGACTTGGTGCTCCAGCGTGCAGAACTTGCGGTTGAAGTCGGCCACGCGGATTTTCACGGTGATGACATCAAACTCGCGGGACTCGCGCACGAACTTATGTTCGAAGGAACGCGTCAGGATGTAGAAGCTCGTGGTCTTCAGATCGAAGTCCGGCATCACGGTATTAAAGAACAACTCGCGGGTCTTGCCGACGAAGAGTCCATACATTCCGAAGTACACGTTTCCGACTGAGTTCGTGTCCTGATAGGTGGCGATGAAGGAATAGACGAACCACTTACCCTCGAAGTGGCCGCCAAGTGAGTGCGCATCCTGCGGCGGAGCCGGCGCGGTGACATGCGTGGCAGCGATCGACGAGGCGGTCCGCGTGATCGTCTTGATCGCCGGAATTTCGTGGGCGGCGGCCTCCAGAACCTCACCAGCCTTTTCGGTGACAACGCGCAGCAGATCGGTGTTTCCCACCAGCCAGATCACATAGAGCAGCGGCAGCAGCGAACCCAAGATGAGGAGAAAATTCGCGCCCGTGCAGTAGCCGAATGCGAAGATGACCAGCGAAATGCTCGCCAGTGAAAACATGCGGATCTGCGGCAGCGGATGCTGCGAGTTCGGCACGAAGCAGCGCGCGATGGCGAGACTGGCGTAGCCGACGAAAAACGAAGCGTAGAACACCATGAAGTATTCCAACTCCAGTTTCGCCACTAGCGCGATGAGGGTGATGACCATCACCAGCAGGAACGTCGGGATCGGCGATTCGAGCAACCGTTTCGGCAACATGCCGACGAGCATGTTCTGGCTCTTGCCGAGATTCACTCCGAGGAACCACTTGAGCGCGATGTAGCCACTATCCAGCGTGGTCAGCGCACAAATACCGAGAAACGCGTAGTAAGCGGCGGGCATTAGGCCTTTCGCATCGGCAGGAAGACCGTCGATGTATCCCACGACGAGCTGGTGGGCATAGCGGAAGCCATCCAGTCCCTTGCCGAAGGTTTCCAAGTCGATGTTTCCCTTACCCAGCACCCATGCCGCGAGATAGCCGTGAAACAACAACATCAGGAAAAAAATCAGCCCGCCGAAGAAATAGCTGAGACTGATCGACGACTTCTCACGGTGGATCTGGATCGCACGCTGCCAATGCTGGAGGTCCAGCCACGGTCCCACTAACAGACCGACGAGCAGCGGGATCGCATAGCCCAGCATACTCGGTCCTTTCCACGCTTGCGGAAGCGCCGCGTCCCATTGGAAATTTTCAGGCACCAGCGGATGCAGGCTGAAAAGAATCACTCCCACGGCAACCGCGAGCAACAGCCCCATCGCGGCATGGCCGAACTTGATCTTCGCGATGCCAAACTCCTCGCCGAACAAGCAGCCCGCTGCCAGCACCACAAACACCGCCATGATCAGATACAGCCACTTCAACGACGGGGGCACCAGTTCCAGCGAACCGAACAGATACTTGCTCAGTGCGAAAACCGTCAGCGTCAGGGCGACCACCTGATAGAGATACAGGATCAGCCGGAATGGTTTGGAAAACCTGTCGAAGAAAATCGCCAGTGATTCCTGCCCGCCGGCATGTCGTTTCGCCACGATCTGCGTCAGAAATCCGAACAACATCAGCCCCAGCGCATTCGGAATGGCAAACAGCAACAGCCCTTGCAGGCCGAACATGAAAGTCATCTGAACGCTGAAAAACAGCCCCAATCCCCACATCCAGGCCAAGGCCACGGAATTCCCCCAAAGCAGCGCGTTGATCCAACGAAAGTTCATCAAGTGCCCAAGGAACCTTCATTCCCTCACCCCGGCAAGCCGGATTCTGTTGAAAAATCAACCGCTCTCCTGACACCGCCCGTGAATTAACCATTGAAGCCCGCCGGATCGCCCTCTTAACTCCCGCCGTTCGCAGAACCCGCAGCCCACGCTACATGATTGAAAACATCCGCAAATTCAAAGGCCTGATCATCCTCGGTCTCGCACTCGTCATCATCGGCCTCGTCCTCGGCATCAAGGACGACCTCTTCCGCGGCGGTGCCTCCGGACGAGGCATCCTGAAAATCGCTGGCCGCACCTATGATGACGCCGAGTTTCAACGCCTCGGCACCGGCTCGCTCGAACTCGCTTCCAACTTCGCACGCTCTGGGGACTTCGGCATCTACCAGTTCGTGATGAGCCTCTCTCCCGGAGCCACCAACCAAGATGACGCTGCTGAGAAATTCTTCATCGGTCGCATGATCCTGCGCCAAGCCAAAGACGAGTTCGGCGTCTATCCAAGCGATCAGGAAATTTCCGACCACATCCGTAAAATGCGCGCCTTCGCCGACAAGGACGGCAAGTTCAGTGAGGAAAACTATCGAACCTTCGTCGAGAAACGCATCGGTCACCTCGGCATGACCGAAACCGATCTGCGCGAACTCGCGTCTGATGTGATCGCCACGGAAAAAATCACCGCCATCGTCGGCTCCGGCCTCGACGTGAACCGCGACATCGCGGCCCAAAACCAAGCCCTCGACAACCAGCAGGCCGCCGGTGAACTCGCCCGCCTCGACATCGATTCCTACGAAGCCAAGATCCAACCCACCGACGATGAGATCAAAAAATACTGGGAAGTCATCCAGGACGCCTTCACCACCGAGCCACTTCGCAAGTTCACCTACTTCATCGCCACGCCGGAAATGCCCGCTGATGCCGAAGCTGAGAAAATCGACGAAAAGGACACCATCGCCGATGTCACGCTGAGCGATGAGGCGAAAAAGAAAAAAGAAGCCGACAAGGCGAAGAAAGCCGCCGATCTCGCAGAAGCACGCCGCAAGAAGCAGACCGAACTCGATGCCTTGGTGGATGATTTCACCTTTAATCTCGAAGAGCAGAAAGGCAGCGGCTTCGAGGAACTCGTCAAAGCCAACAAGTGGGAGATCAAGACCACGGAACTGTTTTCACGCACCAAAGTGCCCAAGGAACTCGACGTGAACCTGCGTTCCTCCAGCCGCGGTGGCAAAGCAGTGGACGAGCTTTTCAAAATTGAGATCACCTCTGATCCTCTTTCCAAATACTCACAGCCCATCGCCATCGGGGAAAACCAGTGGATCGTCGCCCGTCTCGATGGTGAGGAAAAATCCCGCGCCAAGACTTTTGAGGAAGCCAAGGCCGAAGCCCGCGACAAGTATGTCACCGAAAAGGCTGCCGAAGCATTGAAGGCAGCAGCCAACGAAGCACTCACCAAAATCAAAGACTCCATCGCCGCTGGAAAATCCTTCGCAGAAGCCGCCAAGGAAGCCGGAATCGCCGAAACCAAGACTTTCACCAAAGTCGGCTCCGCCTACCGCCCGGATACCGCCACTGAGCCACGGAACTTGTTCGAATCCGTCCGCAACACCGACCCCGGCGCACTCGCCGAGGCCATCATCGAAGCGGACCGCGCGTTCATCGCCCACGTCACCAGCCGCGAGGTCGTGAAGGAAGAAAATGCCGCCGAGCGCCTGGATACCGAAGTGAAACGCCGTGCAGAAGAGAACCAGATCACCGCTTTCACCGGCTGGATCACCGCCCGCACGGAAGCTGCCAAGGTCGAACGACTCTACAAGAATTGAGCGCGGCTGCGGATTTTCTCCCCTCACCCATGCCCGAAGTCCAAGATCTCTTCGACGAAGCGAACGGCCATCTTGCGCTCGGAGAGTTGGAGGAAGCAGTGCCGCTCTATCGGCAATGCGTCGCGCTCGACCCGGAGTTTTTCGATGGCTGGCACGCACTCGGCATGGCTTTGTTGAAATCCGGCAGCATCAAGGAAGCTATCGGCTGCGGCCTCCAGTCCGTGACGCTCAAGCCCAACGATTTGCTTGCCTGGACCAGCCTTTCCCAAATGTATGTGAAGGACGGCAACATCCCCGAAGCGGAAGCCGCCAAAGGCAACGCCCGCATCCTCTCGCTCGGTGGCCGGGTGGTGAAATGATGCTGGATGCGGCTTGAGGAACCGGTTTAGAACGCGCACATGAAATCCTGTCTCGGACTGCTCTTCATCCTGCTCGTCTTCACCCTCGTGGTGGGAGGCGGTGCACTGATCTGGCATCTGAGCAGCACCGCTGAGTTTTCCCGAAAAACCGGTGCGGCGGCAACCAGCTCCACCACTCCGCCAAAAGCCATTCTTGTTAGCCCGCCAAGAGCCGTGCCCGTGCGCAAACCCGCAAAGCGTTAGAATTGTGGGATAGGCATCTTGCCCGTCTCGGAAAGCGGGCTTCCAGCCTGCTGTGTGGAGAGCTTCAGGCTGGAAGGCTAAACGCGTCAAGTTAAGGGCGCATCACTCAAAAAGCCGACAAACGAGCGTTCGCAAGGAGCGGCTTACTCCGATCCGCCGAAGTCCATGAAGTGACGACGCGAGGTGGCAAGCCGCTTTTCTTCGGCTCAACATAAGCTTCGGCGATTCGGAGTCCGCCGCTCCTTGGCCCTTAACTTGATGCGCATGGATGGAAGCCTAAACACATAACAGGCTGGAAGGCTGTTCTCCATTAAACCAGCCGCGCGAAGAGCGAGCGCAGCGCGGCGCGCCACTTTTCGAGAAACGCGAGATTGCGCGCGGTCATCGCGGCGGATTCTACATCGGTGACAGCTGCGTTTTCCAGAGAGGGAAACACGGCGCACTCGGAATTGATAGCGGTCTCCACTTGTTGGATCGCGTTTTCCACGGCCTCGCGGCAAAGCTGGGTGTCGTTTTCCAACATCGCCATTCCGAGCGCGGACTTCGTTTCATCACGCCTGCGGATGACGGACTCCGCTTGCTGGCTGGTTCCGCCGATCATGGAAAACAGGTCCATCAATGACGGCCCCACCGCGCCGCGCGGATCGGCGGGCGAGCCGCGCAGTTCCAGCCAATGCTTGAGACGTCGCGATGGGCTGGAGATGATTTCAAAAGCCTCACGCAGTCTTGCGAACTCCGCTTCATCTCCGCCCGCATCGGGATGCGCCAGCTTACCTGCCTCGCGGAACGCACTGCGGAGTTCATCGCCGGAAAACGATAAGCCGGATTTGATACCGAGTGTCTCGAAGGCGTTATTCATCCGGCGGGATGATGGCGTTCGTGTGTGCTTTGGCAAAGGAAGAGTGTAGTTGGGGAACATACGCGCCTCGCGTGTTCCGTAGTGCGCCCTCGCGCTACGGCGGCGGATCGGACATTCAATGTTGTAGTTGTTAGGCAGCTTCCGGGGAGGCACACGCATGTCTCCGGCGAGGGCACCGGAGACGGCACGCGATGGCGCGTGCGCTTCCCGATTTCACATCCGTTTCCCCACTTTCATCGCGCCCATCACTCCCACCAGCAGGCAGAGTAGCAGCGCGATCCATGAGAAGCCGCCACTGGCGCGTTTGAGGTCGAGCTCGATGGACATCGGGCGCTGGCCGTCCACTTGCACGCTGCGGCCGAAGCTAAGCACGGTGCCGCGTTCCGGCAGTGTGACTTCCAGCGCGGCGGGCGCGGGTTCGGCGGCTAGCTGCTGGGTGACGATGCGGTTGGCGATTTCCTTGAGCGCGGAGTTCTCATCAGCGGTGTTGCCTTCGAGGAAACGATCAAACTGTTTGGGGTCGTAGTTATAGGAGCCGCGTAGCACGGGGTTCACCTCGGCGGCGCGCTGGAGCTGCGAGTTTTCCTGCTGCTGGGCGGTGCCGATCTGGTTATCGAGCACGAGTTTCTGGCGGCGCGTGTTCAGCCCGAGCACTGCTTGCTGGGTCTTGAGCTGGCGGAGCTGGACGCGCGCATCCTCGCCGGATGCGGCGTCGAGCTGGCCGTTGCGCACCGCATTGCCGAGTGCGAGTCCGGCTTTTTCCTGATCGCCTGCTTTCAGCCATGCGTTCGCCTGATCTAACAATGCCACGGCGCTCTTCGCATCGGTGCTGCGTTTGGACTGCACGAACGACTGATAGTCCTCCAGCCGGAACGAGCCCATCGCCTGCTGTTGTTTGAGATCGAAATCCCCACCATGACCGGCTAGCCGCCAGCCTTCGGGAACGAGCACGCGCCAAGTGAGGTTTTCCATCGGTACATCGAGCACTGGCCCTTCGAGTCGCGAGCCGCCGTGCATCGGCGAGGAATAGACAAAGCGCACGACGGTCGGCTTGCCCGCATCCGGTGATGGGAAGACATGGAACAACCAGTCGCCACCCTCGCGCACGAGTGTGGTGCCTTCGTCGTTCACGAAGACATTGAAGAGCTCCGCTTTGTCCGGCAGCTTGAGGCGCAGCGTGCCTTTGGCGACGACCTGCATCTTCATGTTCACGGCTGTTAGAGCATCGCCCGCCGGTGAGAGCAGCGTGGTGAGTGAGCCTTCGGAAACGCGGAGCTTGCGGAGTTCCGCGAGTTCATGGCGCTTGAGCAGGACCGGAAGTGGACCCTCCGCATCAGCGACACGGAACGAGAGCGTGGGTGCCGCACTGCCTGCCGCGCGACCGAGTGTGGATTGCACCACTGCCCAGTCTGTGCGCTGCCAGCCACGGGGAAGCGCACCGGCTTCGAGTTCCAGACGCCCGCCCGCTCTAACAACTGCGAAGTAGGAAAGCTGCCGGATGTTTTCCAGGACGACGGGTTCCAGCAATTCGCGTCCCTCATCCTTGCGAGGACGCTGGTATTCGAGCTGCACCTCAGTCTCGCCAGCCATGCCGCGTTGGAAACGCACTTCATAGAGACCGCTCTCCACCTCCACCAGATCGGCGACTGCGGAGCCGGTGGCGCGCACGGTTTTCGCGGAATCCGGATCGAGTCCCGGAATGCTGATGCGCTGGGACTTCACCGCTGCATTTTCGATTTTGTAGCCGATGTGGACCCGCGACAGAAGCTGGCCTTCGCGGATCGTCGCATCATGGAAAACCTTCGCAGTCACCCATGGATCGAGGCGGCTGATTGAGAGACCGAGCGCCCAGTCACTTTGCAACTGCCGATAAGCCAGCGCACCGGGTCTGGCGGCGGCACGCGAGGTTTCCTTCGGCCCATCCGCCAGTTCGCGTGGATCGAGTTGCGAGACGTTTTTGCGATCCACCGCGCGCACTTGCAGGCCACGCTCCGGCACTACTGTTAGAACTCCGGTCTCGCGCGATGCATCGCGCAGACTGATGCGCGGCACTTGCCACTTCGTCTGCGTGCCAGTGGGTTTTCCAGTGAGAGTGAGGCTGAAATCACGACGACCCATCGTTTTCCCGGAGAGATGGAAAGTGACCACGCGTTTGCCTGACACCTTGCTCTCGGTCCAATGACTGAGTCCATCGCCGGTGGCACTTTCGATTTCCAGCCCGTCCGGCACATCGAGATCGAGGCGGAACACACCGGAGCGCGTGATCGTTACTGCCAGATCCGTGGCGATCACCATCCGGTCTTCACCTAACGAAACGAGCTGCCATGATTCCGCGCGCAGTTCTGGCGCGACGGCAGTGACCTTGAGCTTCGCTTTGACCGCGCCCGCGCCGTAGCGGAACGCGTGTTGCAGTAACGCCAGCGGCTGGCCTTCGCGGTTGCGCGGTAGCAGTGCGTTGTTGAAGTCCTCCGGGTTCACGCGGGAAAGCCCTTCCACGTTGACGGCTTCCGGCTGCACTTCTTCACCGAAGGCGATTCCCATCAAGCCCACTTCACCGGCGGAGCCATCCACACGCACCGGTTCGAGTTCGAGATCCATTGGCAGCGCACCGGCACCGCGCTGCGTCTCTATCAGAAATGAAAAGCCCTTGCTCTGGGCAGGCTCCACACCCACTCGCAGCTCGCGTTTCACAGGATCAAAGCGCCATGAACCGACTGGTCCTTCCACCACATCGCTCACCGTAAAACCTGCGGGCACTTTCAGCGTCAGCGAAGTGACTCGGCCCTGAGCGGGACGGACCTTCACCGCATGACGACCGTTCACCACGCCTGGTCCGGGGAGAAACAAGTTACTCACTTCCGCGAAAAACTTCGTTTCCTCGGAACCGGCATCGCGCTGCTTCGGACGTGGCTGGATCTTCACCGAGTCCGCAGGACCGAGCACCATCACCGCGCCGCTTTCATCCGGCTTCAGTCCTGTTAGAGTCTGCACCATCGCAGCAGCCGGTGAGGTGAACTCCCAGCCGCCCTCGTTCCAGCGCAGCGTCACGCGCCGCATCGCCGCAGGTCCGCCGGGCAGTTGCCAGCCTTTCAGCGGATCGGCCAGCGGCATTTCAAACACCGCCTTGCCGGTGAGACGGCCAGCGTTTCCGGCCACCAGCCAATAGGCATTCGCACCATCCAGCGGAGCCTTCACTACGCGCAGTCCTTCGCCCTCGAAGCGACTCAACACGGCGGGTTCGCGCAGCAGCAGGAAACGATCCCCCGCATCGCCGCGCAGCGTCACATCCACGGTGCCATGCAGTCTGCCATCGCGGATCTGCCAATCGTGGATCATCGCCTCCGCAGGTTTCAGCTCGGGTTTTTCCGCAGCATTCGCGTTCCATGGAAACAAGCAGGTCAATGCGAGCACGGCGGCCACCGCCTCAGCAACTTTCGGTTTCCGCATCGCGGCGATGGCTTGGCGAATCACTGGCAGCAGCCAGAACAGACCCACCATCGCCACGATCGCAAAGAACAGCGCCGCACCACCACGGATGGAAAGGAACGCCGCGATCACTAACACAAGTCCGCAACCGAGCCACCACCTGCTGGGATAGAGCAGCCCTCTGATCGCCGCCACCGTGCCCAGCACGAAGCACAACCACACGCCCCAACTGCTGCGCGCCATCCACGCCGGCACGTTGCCAACCTCCACCGATACCACGCCATCTGCGGCCACCACCGGAGCTGCGTATTGGAGCAGCGCCGAGTTTCCACGCAC
>JANMLQ010000140.1:0-2332 GCA_031372635.1 Akkermansiaceae bacterium
TCACCAAACGAGCTGGCGCAGCGAAGACTTGAGTTCCTCCGGCCATTCGAGGGACTCGATGGTTTCCGGGTTGCTCCAGTCCGCATCGAGGTCGGTCAGATCCTGATAGAAAGCGGCGGCGTCCTCGGCGGCTCCGGTTTGCGCGGCAGCGATGGCAAGCAGCGCGATGGCATTCTCCAGCTTCTCCGGCGGATAGCCGATCTGGCGTCCTGTGAGCAGGAAACGATAAGCCCGCTCCGAGTTTCCTGTTAGAAGCGCGACCCAACCGGCGCGCAGTGCGAAGTTCGCGTCGTTCGGGAAACGATGCAATCCGGTGGTGAGAATCGCCATCGCTTGCTGAGGGTTGGCATTTTCAAAAGCGGTGTAAGCAGCCTCCGCGTAGTCGGCGGGTTCCTGCGCCGCTACTGGATGCTCGGTGATGAGTTTGATCCAGCGGTCGTGCGCCTGCTGGTATTCGCCGAGAGCGGTTAGAGCCATCGCTTCTGCGCGCAGGCAGGGTTCGGTAGCCGCGCCGAGATCGCGCGCGAGAGACGCGAGCTTGAAGGTGGTTTCCTTTTCCTCCTTGAAGGATGAGAACGCGAGCGCGGCCTTGAGACATGCTGATGCGAAACGCGCGCGACCCACCGCTTTCAAGGTCGCGGGATCATTGAGTCGTTCGGCGACTGCTTTGCGTTGCTCGGGAGTGGAGTCTTTCGGTACTTCGATGGCGATGAGTTCGTCATGCACGCAGAGGCGGAGTTTTTCCAACGCCTGGCTAAAATCCGCCTGCTCCCAGCCATTCCAATCCTCACGCAGCCGCACTTGTTGGAGATCAGGAAACACATCCGGCCAGCCTGCGAGTGCGTCCGCCTTGCGATCCTGTAGCCATGCGATGCGGGATTGTGCGAGTGCTCTAACAAGTGGTGGCAGATCTTTGGCGCGTGAAAGACAAGCCGCAATCCACTCCGGGCGGGTGGAGGCGAGGGCAAGTTCCAGAGCCTTCGCTGCGGCTGGGCCTTTCTCGCCGGCAGCTTCGATAGCGGCCATGACTTCCTTGTCCTCCGCGCCATCGAAGGCTGTGGTTAGATTTTTCCACACGTCTTCGGGCAGCTTGCCGAAGGCTCTATCGAGACGTTCTTCCAATGGCTGAAATGCTGAGTCGGAAACGGAACGAAGCTGAAACGACTGCATCATCGTGACTAGCGGGCTGAAGTCCAGCGATGGGAAAACGCGCTTCACCGCATCGAGATCGCAGTCCTTGAAAGCCTGGAGACGTCGCTCCGTCGTGCTGAGTGTGTGAGAATTTCGAAGCCCAGTGAGCGCCTCCGCAAGCAAGGTGAGCGCGGCCACCGACTTCTGATCCGCAACAACATTCTCATCGGGCATTGTCTCCAAGGGCAGCGGCAGCGTGCGATGAAATGTCACCACTCCACTCTTCTCGCCGACGATCACCCTGCCATCGCCAACCGTGAGCGCGGTGATCGGAGACGCGGCATGAATCGGCGCGTGGCCGTTCGCATGGATCAACGCCGTGTCACCATCTACCTTCAACAACGACGCCTCACGCAGCAAGCCGGACCAGATGCTCGGGTGGAAACTCCACGCGGACTCTTGCAAAAGCGCCTCAGTTTCCAACGGCGCACCTCCCAACTCCGGCACACGGTGCGGGCCATGGTCTGTTAGCGTGATCATGCTGCTGCCATCCTCGGAAAACCTCGCGTGTAGGAGTTTGACCGGTGTTTCCGACGGAGTGTGGAAAATTTCCTCCACGGGCGCGACGGGCATCTCCATCACGCCGCCGTCCTCATGCACGACTCGCAGCGCCTTACGATCCAACCATGCTGCGACGGGCTGCACTTTATCCGGTAGGGAACTACGGATGATTTCCCCGGAGCCGGAATCGCGCAGATGCCATAGAACCGAGTTATCGTTTTCCGAAACGTAAGCTGGATGCGCTAACAGAAGTCCGTCTGAGGAAAACACGACTACCGAGGATGGAGTGAGATTTTCCGGTAAGGGTCCGAGGTCACGAATCGGTTTCAAGGTTTGCGCGTCGCAGAGCAAAGTCGCGCCACCGCGTTCGATGACCATGAAGCGTTGGCCCTCATCCATGACCATGCTGCGACTCGCCGCGACCTTGGCAGGAAACATCACGGCCTCGATGGATGGAGTTTCCAAGTTCCAGCGCACTGTCGTTTCCGCATCACCGGTTAGAGAAACCCACAGCGACGAAGGCGGAGCGAAGTGGATGCGATGAATGTGCCGCTTGTGATCGAGCACCAACTCCGGCATGTGCCAGCGGGTGCGCGCGAGGATGTCGCGAGCCATCCGAATCGCCAGTTTCGAGCCGGGG
>JANMLQ010000204.1:0-4444 GCA_031372635.1 Akkermansiaceae bacterium
ACGGAGTATTTCCGCGTGCATCCGGATTCATGCCTGCATCCGTACATCGTCAGGTCCATCACGGAAAACGAGACGGGCAGGCCGGTCTTCGCGCAGATGATCGGGCGTGATCTACCGAGCCTCGTGCGCAGCGCTATACAACTCGCGGATCTGCCGGTGGCGGGCATCGACCTCAATCTCGGCTGTCCCGCGCCGATCGTCTGCCGCAAGAACGCCGGCGGCGGATTGCTGCGCGAGCCGGAGGAGGTGAACCGCCTGTTAGGAACGCTGCGCGAGGCGATCACAGGACGTTTCACGGTGAAGACACGCGTCGGCTTCGCCGATGAGCGCGAGTTTCCCGCCTTGCTGGAGGTTTTCCGCCGCCATGGCATCGACGGACTGACGGTCCATGGTCGCACGGTCAGCGAGCGCTATCAGACGCCGGTACACACCGACTGCGTGCGCATGGCGGTGGAAACGATGGACTGCCCCGTGATCGCGAACGGCAACATCGTGGACACGGCAACAGGGCTTACTTATCAGAAAATAACCGCCGCAGCCGGCCTCATGATCGGGCGTGGCGCGATCCGCAATCCATGGATCTTCGCGCAGATGAAGGCCGCGTTTGAAGGAACGATTCCACCCGAGCCCAGCCATCGCGACTTGCTGGATTACGTGACGGAACTCTATCACGAACTGGCCGCTGAAACCCGCAAGCTCATCCCGAACGCACACGTCCAGCGCATGAAGAAAACGCTCGCCTACATCTGCCACGGGCTTGAAGGGACTTTCGAATACGAAATGCGCCGCGCCATCACGCCGGAGGATTTTTTCCGCATCTGCACCAGCCACCTCGCCAACGACACGCCGCTTCCCGCGCGCCCGCCCATCGGCTCGAAACTGTTTTGTGGATTCGAGTCGCTTGTGGCTGATCGCTAGATCCATCCTCCAATCTCACAAAATTCTCCGGCCATTCGCTTGACGCGCACACTGCGGATGGCTCAGGCATGGCCCTTGCAAACCGCCGCCACATGCTAGCCGATCCCACGTCATTCTTCCGCGACTCCCGCTGGAGGGCGCGTTTCGATGACGAGATCCTCGCCGCCGCGCCGCCGCTCATCCCGAAGACGAAGGATCTGCATCTTGATGAGCCTACGGTGGGATCGTTCAGTCTGTTAGGAAACGTGGCGCAGCAGGAAACCGAAGTGTCATTCTGGAAATCCGGCGATGGCTGGGACATGGAAACCTTCTGCTCCTGCGATCTCGGCGGCTTCTGTCATCACGCGGCGGCACTCCTGATGAAGGCGGAGAAAGACCCGGCGCGTCTGGACGGACGCAGCGTGAATGCAGCCGTGGCCGCCGCTCTCCCGCAAAAAACTGTGAGTCCGCCGCCGCCGCAGAATCTTCCTCGCATCTCGCCACAACCAGTTTTCGAGCTGCACGTCACCCGCGATGTCGTGGATCGCAGCTTGAAACTACTGCTCCAATCCCTCGGCCAGCCGGAAACCGAATACTGGATCGCTGCGGATGCTACAGTGAACTACGACGGACATCGTATCCCGCTGCGCAGCGCCATACCGGACTGGACCAGCCGCGTTTATCTAGCAAACGGAAAACCCGCGCTGCTCGAACACTCCGAGCCAAAGGAAAACACCGCCGCCCGCGAACTCGCGGAAACCGGACTCTCATCACTGCAATCGAACTCCGCATGGCGCTTCCTGCTCAATCTCAAGTCCCGCGATGCCACTCCGCGCGATCGCTGGTTTCCAGATCCCAGCCGCATCGACGTCGATCACTTCTGGCACCAGTTCCGCGGCGAAATGGTCAGCCGCTTAGAAGATGCGGGTTGGAAAATCACCATCGACGATAACGTCGGCCACCACGTCTTCGATGCCGATCCCGCGCACTGGGACAGCTCGCTCACCGCCACCACCGGCGGATGGTTCAGCCTGTCAGTCGGCTTCGATGTCGGCGGCGAGCGCCATGACCTGCTGCCGATTCTCGCGCGTTTGTTAGAAGGCGATTTCCTTGAGGAAACCCTCCATAGCCCGGACAGCGGCCACGTTTACGCGCCACTCCCTTGCGGCGATGCTCTTAAACTCCCCATCGGTCGCGTGCGGCGAATCCTTCATCACCTCGCCTCGCTCATTGATCCGAAGTTTCCGGATAAAACAAAACTCCACGCCTTGGACGCCGCCACGCTCGCCGGCCTCGAAGGTCTTGGCATCGAGCCGCCTCCCGATCTCGCGGAACTCGCCTCAAAGCTCAAGGACTTCTCCGGCATCGAAGCGATCAACCCGCCCGCCGGAGTGAACGCCACACTGCGCGACTATCAACTCGCCGGTTTTCACTGGATGCAATTCCTCGCCCGCCACGGACTGCACGGCATCCTCGCCGATGACATGGGCCTCGGCAAAACCCTGCAAACCCTCACTCACATTCTAACCGAAAAATCATCCGGTCACGCACAGGGCAAACCCGTACTCGTCGTCGCTCCCACCTCCGTCGTTCCAAACTGGCTGGCCGAAGCAAAAAAATTCACACCCGATCTCCGCGTGCTCGTCCTCAACGGTCCTGAGCGCCGCAAATATTACCGCTCCATCCCGCACGCCGATCTCGTGCTCACTTCCTTCGCCCTGCTCCACCGGGACATCGAGAAACTCCGCAGTTATGCCTTCCACATCGTCGTGCTCGACGAAGCGCAGAACATCAAGAACCCGCGCGCCAAAGTCGCACAGGCCGCCTGCCAACTTGATGCGAAACACCGCCTCTGCCTCTCCGGTACGCCCATCGAAAACCACCTCGGCGAGTTGTGGAGCCTGATGAAATTCCTCGTCCCCGGTTTCCTCGGCAGCGAAGAAGCCTTCACTAACAACTTTCGCAAACCCATCGAGAACCAAGGCGATACCGAGCGCAACGAAGTGCTCAAACAACGCGTCGCACCGCTCATCCTGCGCCGCACCAAGGATCAAGTCGCCAAAGAACTCCCGCCGAAAACCGAGCTCATCCATCTCATCGAACTCCACACCGCGCAGAAGGATCTCTACGAAACCGTGCGCGCCACCATGAACAAGCGCGTCCGAGAAGCCATCGCCGCACGCGGCGGCAGCGACTTCCAAATGGTCTTCCTTGATGCCTTGTTAAAACTCCGCCAGATCTGCTGCGATCCACGCCTCTTGCCCGACGAGTTTTCCAACACCATCCACGAATCCGCCAAACTCGACTTCCTCACCGATCTGTTAGCCGTGCTCATCGAAGAAGGCCGCCGCATCCTCATCTTCTCGCAGTTCACCACCATGCTCGCGCTCATCGAGGCGCATCTTGTTCGCGAAAAAATCCCCTACCTCAAACTTACCGGAGCCAGCAAGGATCGCGGCAAACTCGTCGAGGATTTCCAAACCGGAAAAATCCCGCTCTTCCTCATCTCCCTCAAAGCCGGCGGCACTGGCCTCAACCTAACTGCCGCCGACACCGTCATCCACTACGACCCCTGGTGGAACCCTGCCGCCGAAGCCCAAGCCACCGACCGCGCCTACCGCATCGGCCAGGACAAACCGGTCTTCGTCCACAAACTCCTCTGCCAAGACACCGTCGAGCAACGCATCCACCAGATGCAGCAGGAAAAAGCCAAACTCGCCGCCGGCCTGCTGGCGGATGCGGACATCACGAATAAACTCAGCCCGGAGATGGTGCGGGCGCTGCTGGAGTAACGTGAAAGTCGGAGACGTAACCAAATTTTTACAGACTTTGAAAAATCCGCCGTGATCCCATGATCCACACCGCGTTTTCCCTTCCCTTGGCGGACTCCGCCGATACCGTCCCCGCAAATTAAAAATGCGGAGTCCGCGAAAACAGAAGTAAAGAAATGATCATCGCCAAGACACCCCTTTCCCGCATCGCCTGCGTTCTTGCGATCACTTGGGCCTTCGCATCCAGCGCACACGCCGAAGAGCCGAACTACTACACACCCGAGACCACGCCGATTTTCAATCCCTTCCCCGAAAACACCGGTCGCAACGGCGGCAGGCCATGGCTTGTTAGAAACCTCGGCCCCGTAGGCATCGGCATCAATCTGATCCGTCCGGGCATGATGATGCAGATCAACAACGTCGAAAAAGGTTCGCCCGCCGAGGAAACTGGCAAGCTTGAGAAGGGCCAGATCATCGAGAGCATCAACGGTAAAGTGCTCGAAAAAGTGGACCCGCGCATCATCCTCGGCGACATCGTCACCGAGGCCGAGGCTAAGGACGGCAAAGTCGTTTTGAAAATCAAGGGCAAGGGCGAAGTACTGCTTGGCGGAATTCGGAATGACGATGATTCACACCTCCGGCTTCGCTCCCACATCACCGAAGCTCATTTCTTCGCAATCAAGCGATTCCCTTCCGCAGATCCCTCAGGCTCCACAGTGCTCCGTTGGCCGCTGCTCCTTCGCCTTGCAGTTTCCTCGCGCCATCTTTGCGCTTCG
>JANMLQ010000218.1:0-2701 GCA_031372635.1 Akkermansiaceae bacterium
AGACTGCCGTGAAGTTCAACATCCCGGAAAGCGAAGCGGTCGAACGCCTCATCGACCTCATCCGCGAGCACGACAAATGGATCGACGCGCCGGAACCCGCACATGCCTGACGCCATGGCAAACTCCGACACACTAACAAAACCCCGCACTGGCGCGGAACTCGACGTGCCATGGAACGTGATCGTGCTCGACGATCCGGTGAACCTAATGGCCTACGTCACCTACGTGCTCATGAAAATTTTCGGCTACGATGAAAAGAAGGCGACCGTCCTGATGCGTCAAGTTCACGAGCAAGGCCGCTCCATCGTTTGGACGGGACAGTGCGAGAAGGCGGAGTTCTACGTCCAGCAACTGCAGTCGCATCAGTTGAAAACCTCTCTTGAAAAATCCGAGTGAAGATCATGCAGACATTGGAAGGCGGGCTGCGGCTCGATGCGGAAGACGCTGCAGACTGGAAGTTGCTGCAAGGCATCTCCAGCGATGCGGTTTCCTGTGATGAAAATCTCGCCCACCGTCTTGCGAAGCTCATCACGGACAAGGAAATAGCTGCGGATTGGGGCGAATACATCGTGCCCGATCTCGAAGAAGAGTTTTCCTCAGACGTGCTCCACGTCACCACCGCCATCGCATCCGCACGTCTCGAATCCGGTGGCGATGCGGGTCCGCTGTGGATCACTCCGGACGATGCGTTTCAGTGGTACAGCGCGCTCAACCAGGCGCGGTTGGCGATTGAGGAGCTGCATCATTTCGGACCCGGCGGTAACATCCATCCCGCCAGTCTGCCCGCTGTCAGCCGCCAGCCATTCATGCGCTCGCAGTTCTATTGCGCGTTGCAGAGCATGTTGCTGGAGTATGTGTTGCGGTGATTTTTCGTGACCGGCATCCGCATTTCCGGCACTGATGCTTTCATGAAACAAATTCCACTGATCCTGATGCTGCCTGTCGCCTTGGGGATCGGCGTTTGGATTGGCGGACTGAGAGCCAGCCATTCAGCAGATAAGGCTGATGCGGGGGCATCCAGTGGCAGGGAGGTGAAGTCTGTTAGGGGAAAACGTGTGGACCCTTTCGGCGGGCCGTCATTTTCCCTGAAGTCGATGGATGAGATCCGTGATCTATTCAAGAATCAGCGCGGCTCGGTGGCTGCGGCGAGGTTGACGATCAGCGTCGAGTCGTTATCTGCGGCGGAGATTCCGGAGATCATGGAGATGGTCCAGCAAGACTATCGTGACAATCCGAATGACTATGAAGGCCGCTACCAGTTGATGGGCACATTGTTTGAGCGCTGGGCGCTCGTCGATCCGGCGGCGGCCATCGCATTCGTCAAGTCATGCAAGAACCGCTCGTTCCAGCAACAGGCCGCGAGCAGTTGTTTCAACGGACTCGCGCAAGCGGACCCTGACCGCGCGATCGCGGAACTTGAAAGCCTGCCTAAGGGCGAAATGCGGAAAATGGTTGGCTTGCAGGTGGTCTCGGTGCTCGCCGACCGCGATCCGAAAGCCGCTTGCGATCTTCTGGAACGGGAGCCGGTGCCGGGAGGATTCGGGAGCTATTATACGAGCGAGGTTTTCGCAAAATGGGCGAAGACCGACCCGGTGGCGGCGGCGGCACGCATGGCTGCAATGCCACCCGACCGAGTCGATGACCATTGCGCGGGCCGCTTGGCAGCAAGCTGGGCGCAAAAAGATCCTGACGCTGCCCTCAAGTGGGCGAAGACCCTGAAAGGCGATTCGAAAACTAATGCGGCGAGCAGTGCCTATCTAGCCCTCACCCGCGACGATCCGGCGGCGGCATGGGAGCGCTTGAAAGCCGAGCCGGGGCACTTGCGCGGCAAGCTGATAGGCACCGTACTCAATACTGTGGCCGACGAGGATCCTGAGAAAGCCGTGGCCATGCTCAACGGACTGCAAAGCAAATCCGAACGACGCATCGCGACTGGTGAATTTATCCAAAAGCTGGGTTGGTTCGGTAATGGTGACCCGAAGCTGGCCTTCGACATCATCGATCAAATGGACGATCCCGCCAGCCGCCGCGAATTGCTAGGAAATCAAATGTATTATCTAGCCTGGACCTCGCCTGATATGCTCAAGGAGCGGATTGAGAAAATGAGCGACCGCGAGAAAGTCGATACTTCCAATCAGGTCATGCGCGGCCTGATGACGTCCGATCCCGCTGCGGCGGAAAAGTATTTCCTCGCCCTCCCCGAAGCTCAGCGCGGCACCGATTCCCTATCGGAAATGATGCGGTCCTATTCCAATCTCGATCCGAAGAAAGCCTTCGACTTCGCAGTTTCCCTGCAAAACCCCCAAGAGCAGACCGCTGCCATTGGCGGGCTTTTCTCTAACTGGAGCCGCGAAGATCCCGAAGCCGCAGCGGCGGGTTGGAAACGCCTGCCCGCAGGACAAGGCCGTCTCGAAGCGCTCGACCAGATCGCCAGATTTTGGGGAGAAAGCGATCCAGAATCGGCCAAGGAATGGGCGCGGAATCTATCAGGAAACGAGCGGGTGCGTGCGCTGGCCGCCGTCCTGCCCGCCTTGGCGCGCGATAATCCATCCGCAGCTGCAAACCAGCTTTCTGCGCTGCTCGCCTCGCCGCCGGACGGGATGGGGAAAAATCTAGCAGATTCCGCAAGCCAGCTCGCCAGTCAATGGGCGGGAGATGATCCGGCAGCCGCATCCAAATGGGCGTCGAATTTGCCGGAAGG
>JANMLQ010000266.1:0-9809 GCA_031372635.1 Akkermansiaceae bacterium
CGTGCCTTTTTTGCCGAGCACGGCGACGCGGACGTCTTCGAGGGTGCGCTCGTCATTGGCGGCGGCGAGCTGTGCAAGTGCTTCGGATTGAATGGCTGGGATTTGCTCCTTCATGGGAAAGCCGTGGGGCATAGACCGAAACCTGCCACCGGTCAAAGCCAAGCTGCGGGAAGTCTTTCCGCCATAGTTTGCGCCGGACCTTGCCGCAGCAGGCTGCGAGCAACAAAGCGGCAGCAGGCTGCCGTCAGTCCAAGGTCGTGGCGATCCCCGGCGCTGCGTCGATGAACGAAGGAAACTCCGGCTGCCATCCCGTGGCGCGGAGTTTCGCGTTGGAGACCTGCTTGTGGGTCCAGCCGCGTTTGCGGTTCAGATCGCGCGGGCCGTTAGGCGGCAGTGGGCGGGAAAACATCGCGCTGAGAGCGTGGTAGCAGTCGAGCTGGGACAGCGGCGTGGAGTCGCTGACGTTGAAAACACCGGTGGCGCTCATCGTGGTGAGTTGAAGAATCGCACGCGCGGCGTCATCGCGATGGATCTGGTTGAGTAAACGCCGACCGTCCTCTTCGATGACCGCTTCACCGGCGAGGAACTTTTTCAAGATCACACTACGGCCCGGACCGTAGATGCCGGCGAGACGGGCTACGATGCCATTCGCTGCGAGCGTGAGGTTTTCCGCTTCGAGCAACAATCGCCCGGTTTCCCGGTCCGGGATGGCGGGGCTTTCCTCGCTGACCACCGCTCCGTCCGTCTGTGCATAGACCGAGGTGCTGGAGGTGAAAAGCAGCGGCACGCCGGGAAACGTTTCCGTTAGATTACGGCAGCCATCGACATAGACCCGCCGGTAGGCATCCGCCCCGCCGCGGCCTGAGGCGGCACAGTGGATGATGAAGTCCGATTTTGGCAGTGCTTTCACCGCCTTCGCATCCGCGACATCGCATGCGAGCGAGCCATCCCCCCCCGACAGCGATACAGGAAAAACTTCCCAGCCCGCAGCGCGGAACACGCGTGCAAGCGCCTGACCGAGATAGCCGTGACCGATGAGCAGGAGTTTCATGTCGCGCGCAATGGACTCGGAAGCCGCATGGAAATCAACAAAACTTAAACTCGGCTTCCATGCCGGTAGTGCGTAGAGTGCGGACCACACCCGATGTTCACCCTCGATCCCTACAGCATCCTCGCGGGATTCATCTTCTCCACGATCGGCATGGGGGCGTTTTCCTACGGCAGGAAACTCGACCTCACGCACCCGCGCCTGATCGGCCTCGCGCTGATGATTTACCCCTATTTCATCTCCAACACTTGGCTGCTCTGGGGCATCGGAGTGGCGCTGCTGACGCTCTTATGGTTTTACCACTACGAGTGAAAACTCCTGATTTCCCTTGGCAGAACAGTCATTTCCCGGCCTATCTTGCCGCCGCCCATGCCAACTGAAGCGATCCTTTCCACCGCCCGGCAATTCCTCGGAGTGGACCCGACCGTCCCCATCACCCTTGAGCCGATCAAACGCGGAGCCTCGGGCCGCACCATCGTCCGGGTGAAATCTCCGATTCACGAGCCATTCATCGGCATCCATTGGACCGAAGAGCGCGAGGACAACGAGCAGTTCATCCCCGTCGGCCATTTCCTCAAGCAGGCGAAACTGCGCGTGCCGACCATCATCCATGAGCGCCCGCGCTATCGCGTCGCCCTCGTCGAGGATCTCGGCGATGTGGACCTGCACTCGCTCAAGGACCGGCCCATGGCGGAGCGGCTGCCGCTCTATCAATCCGCCTTCGAGCAAGTGGACCGACTTTTCTATGCAAAGACGCCGAAGGATTTCCACCTGATGCCGCCCTTCGATGCTGCGCTTTATCGCTGGGAGCAAAACTACTTCTTCGAATACCTCGTTGAAGAATATCTCGGACAGGACGCTACTTCGCTGCGTGGAAACCCGGTCTTCACAGAGTTGGCGGAGCGCCTCGGCACCGGCGCGCGCCATCTGGTGCATCGCGATTTCCAATCACAGAATCTGTTAGTAAAGGATGACCAGATCTGGCTCATCGACTTCCAAGGCTTGCGCCGTGGCCGACAAGAATACGACCTCGCTTCGCTCATCTTCGATCCCTACATGAACCACAGCGTCGATGAACGCGAGCAGTTGCTATCACTGTGGGAAGACATCGCGGACGAGCGCCCGGAGATCACGCTCTTCCACCAGTGCGCCGCCCAACGCCTGATGCAGGCGCTCGGTGCTTATGGCAACATCCTGAAAAACCGTGGCGATGAATGGTATCGTCCGCATATCACCACCGCCGCCCGTTTGTTAGGTGAAGTCACCGCAGGCACGCCCTTGGAAAAACCGCTCGCACCCGTGCTTGGTGCGCTCTGCTGATTGCTCCCGTGTCCGGATCGTTCCAGAATCGGACTAGAGTCATCGCAGGCGCGGCGCTCATCGCGCTGATCGGCTGGCGACTCCTGCCGGGCACGGAGCTGGACAAAGCCGCCTTCACCCTCGCCGCCCGCAGCTTTGCAAACCCGCCGTTTTTCATCAGCGGCTTCGGCAGTCGTGAAACACCATGGAACCTCCGCACCTTCTCGTCCGCCACGCGCTCGGATTCGCGGCAGGCACCGTTGATCGTCTCACTCGGCGATGATCCGGGAGGCGTGTTTCAAAGCTCCCCGCCATCGCCGGTGGATCTGGCGGTGATCCTGAACAACTTCCAACGCCTCGGTGTAAAAAAAGCCGCCACCGCCGCAGTGCTCGCGTGGGATGAACCAGACCCGATGGGACTCGCGGCGCTGGATCTTTGCATCGGCCGCTTCGAGTCGCTAGTCATGGCCGCTCCGCTCTCACGTGGCGCGGTGCCGGAGCCGATGCCCGCCGCGTTTCGCAAAACATCAATACCCGTGAGTGCGGTGCAGGGAGGCGTATCGCTGCTGCCAGTGGTGAACCGCATCCCACTGCATGGCGTCATCCTCGGCGGGAAAAACACTCGCGCCGGTTTCCAAGTGTTAGATTCCGAGCCAGCCACCAGCCGCGCCCCGCTGCTCGCGCGTTGGGAAGACCGCGTCGTGTTCGCATTCCCGCTGGTGGTGATGCTCCAGCGCCTCGGACTGCCAGTCGATCAACTGGAAATCCACCCCGGCGGTTTCCTCAAGTTCGGAAAAAACGGCCCCATCATCCCCATCGACGTTTACGGGCGACTCGACGCGCCTGTGAAAGAACAGCGGCCCTACTCCATCGTTTCCGCAGAAGAACTCATCGACGGAAACGACGCACTCATCCCCAAACACGCGCCGGACCCCGCCATCCTGCGCGATGACCGCAGCGCTTCGGAACCCGCCACCCGCGAGTTTTCCGTTAGACTCCCATCGCTGATTGCCGCCATCGCATCCGATGCCGGACTCGCCAAAGCCCGCGACTACCCGCGCCCGCGCGCGCTGTGGGAATTCGTTCTGTTAGCCGCGCTCTGCGCAATCATTGGCTGGATCACCAGCCTCGCCGCATACCCGCGCCGCATCGTCTTCGCGCTACTGACTGGCGCGATCATCAGCTTGCAGTTGGCAGTCATCGGCATGGCTGGGATCTGGCTGCCCGGACTTGCCGCGCTCGCCACACTCGCTGGTGCATGCGTGATTTTATCCTGGCCCACCGCAAAGCAACCCGCCCCGGAACCCATCGTGGAAATCCCAGCAGCAGTGCAGACACAACCGGAATTTATCTTGGAAGCTCCCGTCGTAGAAAAGCCCCCACGCAAACCGCGCAAACCTCCGGTGCGGAAGGAAAAACCCGCAGTTTCCGCCGAACCCAAGACGCCCAAACCCGCAGCCAAGCGCGCCCCCGCCAAAAAAGCCGCGCCACGCCGCAAGAAAACCGAAGAGTCTCCCCCACCCGATCCCACAGGAAATTGATTCGCCGCTCCGTGGCAACAATCCGTCACTTATTTTCCCTTTACGCCCCATCCCATTTCGCCGAATCCTAGTGTGCGCTTCCCCCCGCATCCCCTTCCCCCTCATTCCCCTAATGAACCCACTACGGATTTCATTCCGACTTGTTCCGTTATTACTGGCTCCGCTTACCTGCGGAGCAGCCACGCTGCAGATCGTTCCAGGCACCAACAACGCCCCGATCTCGCAGGTCATTTACAACATCAACGGCACCGACACCGCTCCGCAAACCACCGAGGCTGCTGACGTCAATTTTTCCGGCAACTCCAGCGTGACTGTCAAAAGTGTTAGAATCACCGATGGCGGACCTGTGAACCTCACCTTCTTCAACACCGAGGGCGCCGCAGTCGTCAACGTGAACCCTCAGCAGTCCGCCATCTCCGGCATCGGCGTTTACAAGAACGGCAGCGTCACCGCCAGTAATAGCGGCCTGCCAGCCTACGCGGAAGCCGTCGCAGGCACCACACTCGATACCGATCTGCGCCACTACAATTTCCGCGATAACCTCTCGCCTGGCCCCACTACAGTTGGCACGCCGGATTTCGACCTACTCTTCCTCCGCGCGCTCAACCCGGACGACTACTTCATGGTCACCGAGCGCTGGGGTAACGCCTTCTTTAAAGTCACCGCGCTGATGGAGGATGGCACGCCCTACCCGATGGCAAACACCCTCCATCTCGGCCTCATGGACGGCGTCATTTTCTCGCCGACCGGTTATCAAGCCTACGATTGGAACACCGGCTTCGCACCCGCCAGCGTCGCCAGTCAGGCGCAGGCCATCACCGTCTTCTCCGTCAGAAAATTCTTCGAAGGCACCAACCTCAATCCCTCTCCGATCTACGGCCTGCGCATCGACAACGACGGCGAGGCAGACATCAAAATCGTTGGTGCCAGTAACAACACCTTCTTTGACAACCCACTGAACTCGAAAGTAGTGCCGGAGCCTTCCGCCATCCTGCTCGCCCTACTCGGCAGCACCTGCCTCCTGCGCCGCCGCAGGCACTGAAGATTTCCAGACACTCAATGGATCGAGCCATCCCGGATGACCAGTGTGCGATCGCCAGCGGTAGCGAGATTCTGATCATGGGTGACGACCACCAATGTGACGTGATGCTCGGTGGCGAGGTCCATCAGGATGGACATGATCTCGCCGCTGTTGCGTGAATCGAGATTACCGGTCGGTTCGTCTGCGAAGAGCACTTTCGGTTCGTTCACGATCGCGCGGGCGATGGCCACACGCTGCTGCTCGCCGCCGGAAAGCTCGGCTGGAAGATGCTCGGCACGATCCGCCAGACCGACGCGTTCCAGAGCCATCATCGCAAGCTCCGATGAATCCCTGCCCGCGATGGCACCGGGCACCGCCACGTTTTCCAAAGCGGTGAGTTCCGGCAGCAGGTGATAGTTTTGGAAAACGTAGCCGATTTCACGATTGCGGAATCGCGCCTGCTCCTTGCGGCCCATGCCGTAGAGATCGTGACCGGCGATGCGGACGCTGCCTTTTTCCGGGCGTTCCAGACCGGCGAGTGTGTAAAGCAGTGTGGTCTTGCCCGCACCGCTCGGGCCGCACAGGAAAACCCGCTCGCCACGGTGGATGCGCAGGTCGATGCCATGCAGCACCTCGATGGATTTTTTCCCGATCCGGTAGCCGCGGTGTAAGTCCACCGTCTCGATCATCACGTCGTCACGCATCAGTGCAGCGTGGCCGGAACGCCAGAGATGCGCAAGCCCGCTGCGGCAAGCGGGGAGGGATTGACACGCCGCTTCACCGGCGGCCATGTTAGAAATGTGAACGAAGCGCCCGTCACCCGCCGTCCGCTGAAGTCCCGCAGCACGGGCTGGGCGGGATTCTTTTCCCGCAGCATGCTGCGCATTGGCCTCAAGCCGAACACCGTCTCGTTGTTGAGCATCGTCTGCGCGGCCATCGGTGGCGGCGCATTCCTGCTCGCCGTGCGGAGTGAAAACCCGTGGGCATACTGGCTGGTCGGTGCGGCGGGAGTGCAGCTTCGTTTATTTTGCAACCTCATGGACGGACTGCTCGCAGTGGAAGGCGGATTGAAATCACCCACCGGCGAGATGTTCAACGAACTTCCGGACCGCATCGGCGACGCCTTGATCCTCGTGCCGCTCGGATATGCCGGTGGCACGGACTGGAGCATCGCGCTCGGCTGGGCGGCCGCTTGCGGTGCGGTCGGCACCGCCTACATCCGCGCGATGGGAGCCAGCCTCACCGGCCATCATGATTTCTGCGGGCCGATGGCAAAACCCCACCGCATGGCGGCGGTCACGGCCCTCAGTTTCGTGATGCTGACACTCGATCTAACAAAACATCCGCTGCCCGCAGTGACTTGGGGCCTCGCGGTGATCGTCGCAGGCATCGCCATCACCTGCGGGCGGCGCATCGTGCATCTCGCACGGAGTTTGAAAACCACACCACGCCCATGAGCACGCGACTGCAATTCACCACCGACGACGGCCTAGCTCTGCACTACAAAAGCTGGAACACCGAAGGCGCGAGCAAGGCGCTGGTGCTGCTGCACCGCGGCCACGAGCATGCGGATCGCTGGGACAGCGTCATCCCCGGACTCACCATGCCGGACACGGCGATCTTCGCATGGGAGGCACGCGGCCACGGCCAATCCCCCGGCGAACGCGGCCATGCGCCGGGTTTCATGCAGTATGTCCGGGATCTGGATGTCTTCTTCCATCACCTGCAAAGCGAGCACAGCCTCGTGCCGGAAAAAACAGTGGTCATCGCACACAGCGTGGGCGGCGTGATCGCGGCGGCATGGGTGCATGACTTCGCACCGCGCATCGCCGGGCTGATGCTGGCGACTCCGGCGCTGGATGTGAACCTGATCGTTCCCGGCGCACTCACCAGCATCCGCGTGATGCAAAAGCTCAATGCCAATGCCACGATCAAGAGTTATGTGCGCGGATCATGGCTCACTCGTGATCCTCATGCGGCGGCAGTCTATGACGCGGACACCGCGATCTCGAAGGACATCTCCGCGCGCATTCTCGTGGATCTCTACGATACCGGAAAACGCGTCATCAGCGATGCAGCGGTGATGGACAGGCCACTGCTGCTCTTCTCCGCAGGCGCGGACAAGGTAGTGAGGCGCGGCGCGATCGACGCGCTCTATCAGAACTATGGCGGCGAGCAAAAAGTCCATCTTCATCTGAAAGGCGCACGCCATGCGATCTTCCACGATCTCTGCCGCGACGAGGTGTGCGGCGCGGTCCGCCGTTTCGCGGAGCGTTGCTATGAGAAATTCACGCCGCCACGGCTGGAGGCGGATCTTTCCAATCCGGTGACGAATGCCGAGCACGCGGATCTCCTCAAACCCCTGCCCTCCCCTTCCCTGCGCGGGCTTTCCTTCATCATCCAGCGCGCCATGCTCGGCACCTTGGGAAAACTCAGCGAAGGCATCCGCATCGGCCACGCCACTGGCTTCGACTCGGGCGAATCACTCGATCACGTCTATCAGAACCAGGCACGCGGCTCGCTCGGCATCGGCAGAATCATCGACCGCGGCTACCTCGATGCGATCGGCTGGCGCGGCATCCGCCAGCGGCGCGAGTGCATGAATCAGGCGCTGCGATTCACTCTAACAAAAGCACGCGACGCCAGAATGCCGCACGAGTTGATGGACATCGCCGGCGGCGCGGGGCGCTACCTGCTGGACATCCTCGAAGACTCCGCCGTGGGTGCGAACCTGCATGTCCTTTGCCGGGACTGGAGCGTCTCCGCGCTGGACCACGGCAGCGCCGCCGCGAAGGAACGCGGGCTGGAGAAACGCATCAATCACCAGCGCGGCGATGCCTTCGATGAAGCGTCATTAGCGGGAGTCACACCGAAGCCCTCGGTGGCGGTGGTTTCCGGGCTGTATGAATTGTTTCCTGAAAACGAGCGGCTACATCGTTCACTGCGCGGCTTGTTCGCTGCGGTGCTGCCGGGCGGCTGGCTGATCTACACCGGCCAACCATGGCATCCGCAAGTGGAGGTGATCGCTCGCACTCTAACCAACCGCGATGGCAACTACTGGGTGATGCGGCGGCGTCCGCAGGGCGAGATGGACGCGCTCGTCGAAGCCGCCGGTTTCCGCAAGGAGAAGCAATGGATTGATGACTTCGGGATCTTCACCGTGAGCGTCGCACGCAGGCCCGTGACATGAACCGCGAGCCAGGATTACTGTGGCCGGCGCTATGGCGTCTCGCACTCGCGGGCGGCATCTTCATCATCGTGTATGGCGCGTGCAATCGCTACACCGCAGGACGCAATGACGTGGCCGTGTGGATGTGGGAATGGGAGCGACACATTCCTTTTGTTAGGGAAATGGTGGTTCCATATTGGTCTCTGGACTTGTTCTTCTGCGGCGCGTTTTTCCTCTGCACGAGCAAGCTGGAGCTGAACTTGCTGACCCAGCGGCTCATCGCCGTCACATTACTCAGCGGGCTTTGTTTCCTGCTGTTTCCGTTGAAGATGGGATTGCCACGTCCCGAGCCCAGTGGCTGGACGGCACCTTTGTTCCGCGCACTTTACTTCAATGACCTGCCCTACAACCTCGCGCCCTCACTTCACATCAGCCTGCGCTCACTGATCTGGGTGATTTACGGCGCACACCTCACCGGGCGGCTGCGCCGGATTACCAAGCTCTGGTTCATCCTCATCGGCGCATCCACGTTACTGGTCTGGCAGCATCATCTGATCGATGTGGCGACTGGATTTCTAGCAGGTTGGGCAGTCGCGGTAATGATCCCGGATAAGCGGCAGGTGGCGACGTGCAATCCCTCGCGCAAACTCGCGCTGCGCTATGGCACGGGTGCAGTGATCTGCGCTGGGCTGGTCTTCCTGTGGTTCGGCTTCGCATGGCCAGCGGTGGCTCTGGGCATCGTGGCACTGGCCTACGCCACTGGTTCATCACGACTGCTAGGCAAGGAAAACGGCACGCTCTCGCCCGCTGCCGAGTGGTGCACGCTGCCGGTAATGTTCGGCGCGTGGCTGGTGCAGCGGCGCTGGTTGAAACGCCAACCCGCATACCGGGAAATCACGCCGGGAGTTTTCTTCGGAAGGAAACCGAGCGCACGCGAGGCAGCGGAACTGGTGCGTGGAGGGCCGCTCGCCGTGCTCGATCTCACGGCGGAAGGAAACGCACCCGTCGCATTCCGCGAACACTCGCATTATCTCAACCTGCCGCTGCTAGACCTCGTCCCACCCCGGCCGGAGGACATCGAAAAAGCGCTGGATTTCATCCACGAACAGCAACCGCAGCGCCGCGTGCTCATCCACTGCCAACTCGGCCTGCAACGCTCCGCCACCATCGCCGCGCACTGGCTGGTGGCCTCCGGCAGAGCGGAAAACCCTGCCGCCGCGAAATCCGCACTCCGCCAGATCGACCCGGCGCTGGTCCTGTGATGTTTGCCATTGCCAAGGGCGCGGCCCTTTGTTCCCTTCTTCTCCGTCATGGCAAATCCGACCAACGTGCTCTCCAGCGGAATCGAAATCACCGGTTCCATCCGCTTTTCTAACGACATGATCATCGATGGGAAAATCGAAGGTGAAATCACCTCCGACAAGGGCCGCGTGACCATCGGCGAAAACGCCTATATCAAGGGCGATGTGACCGCTGGCGAAGTGAAGGTCTATGGCAAGGTGGAAGGCAAAATCACCTCCGAGCGCTGCGAACTGAAAGACAAATCCAAGATCAACGGCGACATTAAGTCCAAGGTCTTCTCGATGGAGGAAGGTGCCTCGCTCTCCGGCCGCACCGAGATCGGCGGTTGAATGATCGGATCTGAGTATCCGGTTTTGAAAATTCGCGTTACTTCGCGATTGCTCAAACAGTAGCCCGCCAGACGTTCAGGGCGCCGCACAAATCACCGAG
>JANMLQ010000282.1:0-6386 GCA_031372635.1 Akkermansiaceae bacterium
GGAATGGATAAAGCGGACGGCAGACATCTACCACGAATTGAGCGGATGAAACGAATTTTTTAGAGCGGCGCTTAATTCAGCCTTTGGTAAATTGGCTGTTCGATCATAGAAACAAATCAGCACTTCCCCTCCCGTCGCAACCGGCTCCGCTCGGCGATTCTCGAATCACGCACTGGGCCAGTGCTGCCGGAAGATGCCTTGAAGCTGGTGACTTCGCCCAAAGCCTCGACGGTGGCCAAGTCGAAGGCGAGCTGTGGGTGTAACTGAAAGTGGTGGGCAATTGTGAAGAGCGGATGCATCTGGACGGGGAGCACACGCGCCCTCGCGTGTCGCGGAGTGCGCCCTCGCGCTCCGCTGGCTGATCCGCCGTGCGGACTCCGAAACCGGAACACACCCGCCAAGGCGCGACAGCCAAGTTTCCGGCGAGGGCGCCGAAAACAGCACGCGATGGCGCGTGCGCTCCCCCTTGCTACTCCCGTGCAATACCGTGACCACCACTTTCAGTTACATCTGCAAGCGCCGCCCCTATCATTCCGCCACAAGTTTCAGCGAGAAAACCAGCGAGTCACGCCCGCTTGCTTCATACTGCGCGCGACGGGTCGCCGGTAAGTCTTCCACTGTCGCTGGCGCGTAGCCGAGCTTGCTGGTGAAGAAATCCGCCGCGCGGTTGCTCAGTGCGAACACCCGTGGGATTCCTCGTTCGAGTGCGATCTTTTGTGCGTGCTGGACTAACTCGATGCCGTAGCCACGCCCTTCGTGTGCCATTTTCACGTAAAGGCAAGCCACCTCGGCGGTGGATTCCTGCGGATAGGGGTGCAGCGCCACGCAGCCAACGACGTTGTCGTCGATGGTCATGACGTGGAAATCCCTGATGCGAGACTGGATGTCTTCGTAGGTGCGCTCCACAAGTTTGGTGCGACGCACGGAGCGGCCGATCATTCCTAACAACTCCGGGATGTCCTCCTCGCGCAGTGGGCGGATCATGCGATAGCTGTCCGCGTGGACCATGGTGCCGACGCCTTCGTTTGAGAAAAGCTCGTCCACCAGCACGCCTTGGCGGCGGCCATTGAGGACATGCACGCGCGGCACACCACGGCGGCAGGCGATGGCGGCGGAAAGTAACAACGCGGCTCCCTCGCCATCGGTGTTGGCAGCCAGCGATTCCGCATCGGCAGCACGAATGGCATGCGCGGGTGCGCCGTTGATGAGGATGGCTTCTTCTAGCAGCGTGATGATTTTTGAAACGCCGATGCCGAGTGCGAAATCCACCACCGCCGGATCGAGCGGGCCGGTGGCTGAGGCATCGACCACGGCGGACTGGCCGCGGGCGAGGATGTCGAGCGTCTCACGAACCGCAGCGGGATCGGTGATCGGGCGGGAGACTCTGGCGGCCATGATTTCGCACTCCAGGGTCCAGTCGAAGAGATCCTTGAGATCGCCGCCGAGCACGCCGAGCACGAGTTTTACACCGAGATCTTCGAGCACAGCGAGGTCGAGCAGGGTTTCCGCGACGGCAGGCTCCGGCAGAAGCCCGGCCTCGATGAGCACGAAGAACACCTTTCCCCGGAACTGGGGAATGTACTGGAGAACTTCCCGGACATCGCTTTGCTGCGCCACGTTCGGTTTCTAGCAAACCCGGATGATCCCGCAAGAGCGGCGAGTCCGCGAAGCTGGAATTTATTTCCGCCGCATGGCTGGCGGAATGGGCACGGCTGTGATTCCCTCACCGCGTCACCATGAGAAACGAATTGATCGAGCTGCTGCGCCGCCGTGAATCCATCATCGCCGACCATGCGTGGCGGGATCGCGACGCCGCCAGCCATCTGGACGCCCTGCGGCAGGTCTCGGAGGAAATTTCAACATGGGCGGAGACAAACCGCGGAAGCATCGACGCGCGACTACGGCATTATCTTGCGAACGCGAGCTTCGTAAAAGCGCTCGCGCATCTGGAAGACGCAGCGCACACCTGACCTTCCGCGCAAATTTCTTTTCAAAGAACATGGCGGCGGCTACGTATCTGCCACCACATGAAACTACTGATCATACTGCTCGGGATGGCGACCGCAGGTCTATTGGGATACGTGATGGAGCCGGGTCTTCGTCTTCAGCTCACCGGTCTCGCACCGAAGGGCCAGTCCGGGAAATCCCTGCAAGATCAGGTGACGGAACTGCTCCCCGCCCCTGCGATCGATCCGACCACCCTCAGCCCTGAGCAACTTCCGCAAAAGGTAACTCTCGGAGCCGACATCGAGTTCACAGACACTTCGTCCGGACTCACCATCAAGGTCGCATCCGGCAGCCTCGTGAGTCTCGAAAAAGTGGAGGGCAGCGAAGTCGTCGTTCGCCCAGGCGAGACCCCCTATAAGATCAAAATCCCGATTTCAAAAACCGACCTCATGGAGCAGTTGCGCGCCAATCCCCCGGTGCTCACGCCGGCCTCGACTCCAACGCCTCCCCAACCAGAACCCGTGCCCGTCCCAGGCGGTGATTCCGAGGAACCCGCGCCCGTGCCAGCCCCCGTCGTGGAGCCGAAACCACAGCCCGAACCTGAACCAGCACCGACTCCTGAACCAGCACCCGCTCCTATCCCTGAGCCAGCCCCCATCCCAGAACCCGTTCCTACGACCACCCCTACCACGGGAGATGCGGATGTGGTGAAAGTGATGCAGCAAAGCATCCAGACCGGCCAAGTGAAGGAATTCACCTTCGATCAAGTGTTGGAATGGAAAGCCAGCGCTGATGAAACCGTGGATGGTGAAAGTTTCCAAACTGGCCTCGTTTCCTACAAAGCCGAGACGATTTTCGGAGTGAAGACCATCCAGGCAAAAGCGTTCATCAAGAACGGCAAAGCCCAGCGCTGGATCTGGCCGAAGAGCGGCATGGAAATCAAGTGAGCGCCCGGGTTTACCTGCCCGCCACAGCATTTTACTCAACGGGGTCGTGAAGCGAGTGATTCATCCCCGATAAGCAAAGCGGCCTGTCCAAGTCTAGCAACACCCGCGTTTCCATTCGTAGCCGTAAGCAACCCGCAAGCCTTGGCGGAGCGATGTGTCAGTAACGGATGTGAATCGGAGCACTTCCATCTCATTCAGCCAGTTGTCGCGATGCGCGAAATGACCCGAATGGCGCTTCATGGTCGGTGGCAGCGTCAAGGGGTGAAGATTGTTTCGAGCGTAAGCGGTTTTTTGCCGAAGGTTCCATCTTGAACTTTCACGACTGACTCTCGGACGAATGCGCCTTGGTCATCGTAATGGCGGATGGCGCAGGCGTGGAGCACACCGGTGGTGTCGCTTTCTTCTGCGCAACTGAAGTTGATGAAAAGGTGGCCATCCCCCCCGGAATCGGGACCCAACTTGGTGAGCAATGGGGTGAGATCAATACCGATCTCAAGCGGGCTGTCATCACCGGGTCCGGCGAGAGGTACCTTGCCGACGTTATCCTCACGTTTATCCCCGAAAAGCGGCCAACCGTTGAGGACTTGCGGGGCGAGTTCGTGTTCAGGCTTGGTGGCGTTTTTGTCGTCGGCGATGCCGATGGTCATCCGCAGGTCCGAGCGCTTGTTGCAGGCGAGCTTTAGTTTTAAGGTGAGTCGGGGAATATGCCGAGACACCTCGATCCGTCCGAGATAGTTTCCGCGTTCCCAAGTGGGATCGACCATCGCGCTGTAGAGCAGGTAGATTTTACCGTCTTTCGACCAAGTTTTACCCCATGAGTTGAGCACGATGAAGGCACCGCGCTCCCGATCAGCGAGGGTCACTTTGCCATCACCATTGATATCGATGTCGTTGGTAATTTTTCCATCGGCATTCACATCAAATCCGACTTGGTCATCGTATCCCACACAAGTGATGCCGTGGCCGAAACCACTGGGGCCCCAACGGATCCAGAGATCTTCTCCCGCTAGATATTCTCCTTCGGGAATCGTTTTCGTGACCTCTTTCAACTTGCCCATCCGGCCGTCTAGCGCCAGCAATCCGCCGATGGGTTCTTTGCCGGTTTGGGGTTGGTTGCGGTCGAAGAGCCAGCCGCGGGCTTCGTTGATTTGTGAGACAGTGGCAGTCGGGGTGTAGCGATAGCCAGCGACGCGATACTCCATGGCTTCGCGCCAAGTGTCGTAACCGTTAGCCCACTGGCCGATCTTGTCTCTATCACCTTCCACGCGTCCGTGGGATTTGACAGTGGGGATTCCAATTTGCTTGGCCGTTTCCCAACCGTGATGTGCTTCCGATCCTTGGTCATGCTTGGCAGCATTGCACATATTCCAGGAAAAATCGGCGGGAAACTGCGTGGCCGTTGTGTTGGCCTCGGTGCCATTCAGGACGTTCATTTCGTAGGTGAAAATTGAGGCCACCGCCGTGAACTGACCACAGGCTCCTCCCTTCTGTTTGTAAATCGGAGGGAACTGTGGGCGGGTGGAGTTATCAACACGCGACGGCAAGCGGTTGATATCAACGGGCGTCTCGCCGATGTCAGGGCCTATCGCATCACGCCAAGTGTCGTAAGTTTCTCCCGCGGAATTAGGCCGGGAAAACGGCGCTGGATAAGCGGCGTGCGCGGGGCTTTCGGCATCGCCCGCCCTAGTCGTGGTGATGGTGCCTGAAATGAAGATGAAAGAGGCGAGCGTGGTATATCGGAGGATGGAGGCCATAGGTGATTTCTAATACAGAGCGCGGTGGAAGGATGTTTCAATCGTCTCAGTGTTCAAAGCACGGTAATTTTATTTGTAAGTGCTGATGGGTTGTTGCTGCAGGGAAAAGCACTTGGGCTGTACGAATGAGGCGGTTTGCGGTCAGTTACGAGTAAAATTAGCTCTGAGCTGAATGGCGCAAACTTAAGGGTCATTTTGGATGATTTCGGTTGCTGGTTTCTTGTAGCGGGAGCGGTAGCTGATCTCGATCATTTGATGCTTGGTAACATTCAAAAGTTGGTGCGGTTTTGGTCTTCGTTTCACAACTCTGGGCTCTCGTCGGAATGGTCTGCTGGGAACCTGATCCTCTGCGACCAGCGCGGTCAGGTTTGTGACAAGTTGCTTGCGAAGTCTGGCTGTGGGCGCGTTGAGCACGATGGGCAGCCAGTGGTTGAGCCTGTCGATGGTGCCCTTGAAACTTGCTGATTCCGCCTCGGGCGACTTGCCGTGGCTCATCAGGGCGCGCACCAGATTGTAGGCGATGATCTGGGCTAGGAGTTCACGCCGGATCATCGCCGGACTGAGCGTTTTGAGAACCGCCATTTCAAGCGTGGTTTTCAAGTCGTCGCTGAACAACTTCACTTTCCAGCGGCAAGCAAATCTCCGAAGAGATCCATGGCCTGTCGAAGGCACAGAGAGCTGAGATCAACGGCCTCACATTCCTCGTAGGCGCGGGGCATGAAGTCTTCGATTTTCGCGGAACCGGCGATGAGGGAATCGACGATTCCGAAGTATTCCGCAAAGCCCAAAAACTTGAAGCCATCTTGCTTACCACCAATCAGGCTACATGATGCTAGGCTGTTGACAAAAAAGATTCAATTTCTTTGTTTTCACGAAATGAAATTCACTCTCGTCGTGCCGCCCATTCTTGCTCTGGTTGCCGTCATGGGTTGGTCCGGCAGTGAACGCTATTCGATTTCCATGCTGGAGAAAGAAAGTGACGCACTTGAGGCGCGTCTTACCGCTCATTTTCCCGGCTCTGGACAGGACACCTCGACTTCGATGCAGAAATTGCAAAGCAAGCTCACGAAAAAGAATCCGCCCGCCCATTTCAAAAAATTAGCGGCTCTGATGGCAGAAGTGAGGCGGACAGGCAGCAAGCTGGCGATGATGCGCCTAGAGCAGCAGTGTAAAGACATGACCCAGGAAGAGTTAATTTCTGCTCTGGATGAAATCGACGGCTTGGACACACCTAGCGGATCGAGCGCGCAGCTCAAGACCCTGCTTTTCCAAGAGCTCTGCCAAAAGGCCCCTGAGTCTGCACTCGCACGCCTCGCAGATCCGTCCAGAAGTGACCGCAGCGAGATGGCCGCGACTCTGGCTTCTGCCATGAGGGAGTGGTCCCCGAAGGACTTAGCGATGGCGGAAGCTTGGTTCAACGAGCAGATCACCGCCGGGAAATTTGACAGCGCCTCACTCGACGGCGAGAGCCATTTGCGAACGAATTTTGAGGATGCGTTGATGGCGGCTTGGATATCGTGCGATCCCGCCGCCGCTGCCGTCCGCTTGAAGGCACTAACGGAAGATCAACGCGCCAAGGCTCTGTGGGCTTGTGCCACAAAGCCGATCAAGGAGGAGGATCAACTTGCCTTCGCCAATCTCGTCCGGACGCTAGCGCCGGAAAAAAGCCGGATCTCGACGCTCGCCTCTTTAGCATTTTTCCTCTCATCGAATTCGGCGGCGACTCGGGTGATTGGTA
>JANMLQ010000305.1:0-2658 GCA_031372635.1 Akkermansiaceae bacterium
GGCCACCGGTTCCCAAACCGATCCCGAAGCCCGCGTGGCCGAGTTGCAGAAACGCCGCGACGAAATCGACGCGGAAATCGCCCGAACGCTTGCCGGCAACGTCGCAGTGCTCGATGACACGGCGATCCGCGACCGCTTTCAGCAATTCACCCACATCGCCCGCGACCTGCTTTCCGACTTCCGCGAGGTGGAGCAAAACTTCCGATTGTTAGATCGTTCGGTGCGCGAACGCATCGCCCTCTGGGAAGGAGGCAAGGCCGGACTGCTTGATGAAATCATGGGCCGCAAGGATGCCATCGACGATTCCGACCAAGGCCGCAGTTTCCGCGCGTTCTGGGATTTCCTGATGTCCGATAGCCGCCAGCAGGAACTCACCGATCTGCTCGATACCATCCTCGAACACCCCGCCGTCGCCTCCACGGAACCCGACCCGCGTCTGCGGCGCGTGCACTACGATTGGCTGCAGGCCGGCGACCACACCCAGCGCACCGTCGCCGATCTTTCCAAACAACTCCGCCGTTTCCTCGACGATCAGGCGTGGCTGGAAAACCGCCGCATCATGGACCTACTGCGCGGCATCGAGTCGAAATCCTTGTCCGTGCGGGAGTCACCGCCGCCCGCCCCCGCGTTCATGGAAATGCGCGAGACTTCCGCCACCATCGCGCTGCCCTTCGAGCGCCCGCTGTTTTCGCCCCCCTTCAAGCCCTCACTGGCCTCCGCGATCCTCACCGCAACCGGCGAGGAAATCGACGCCTCTGCTCTGTTCGCCGTGCGGCTGGTGGACAAAGCGGCGCTTGCCTCCCACATCCGCCACAGCCTCAGGGATGCCAGCCAGGTTACGCTTCGCCAACTCGTCCAATCCCGCCCGCCCGAGCATGGCCTCGCGGAAATCATCGCCTATCTCGAAATTGCCCATGCCTCATTCACCATCACGGTGGACGAATCCGCCGAGGATGTGCTGGAATGGTCCGGCATGACGGAAGACGGTTCGCCCATTCAAAAATCCGCCCGCCTGCCTCGTGTGATCTTCGTCCGATGAACGCTCCCGAATCTCTCCCCGAATCGCCGCAAGAACCCACGCTCTCCGTCGTGGTCATTCCGCTGCTCAAGGGTGTCATCTATCAGGAAAACGATCCTCTTCTCTGGGGTCGTCTCGTCGCCCTCGATGCCAAGGTGCGCGACTACGTCCGCGTGCTGGATCTCGAACTCGTGCTCGATGAAGCGGAAGGATATGCTTTTCTGCGCTCCCGGGAGACTGATGAGAGCGAGCCCGGAAAGCCTGCCGCCACGCCGCGCTTGTTCCCTCGCCGACAGTTGTCTTTCCCCGTCAGCCTGCTGCTCGCTCTGCTGCGAAAGAAACTCGCAGAGTTCGACGCCTCTGGTGGTGAAGCCCGGCTCGTCCTATCCCGCGATGAAATCGTCGAAATGATCCGGGTTTTTCTACCCACGAACAGCAACGAGGCGCGCCTAACAGATCAGATCGAAACCCAACTCAACAGAATCGCCGAACTCGGATTCATCCGCAAACTCAAGACTTCGTCCTCCACATCCCAAACCGGGAACTACGAAGTTCGTCGCATCCTCAAGGCCTTTGTCGATGCCCAATGGCTTGCGGATTTCGATGCCCGTCTCGATGCCTACCGCCGCCACCTCGAAAACCCCGGTGAGGAAAACTCAGATGACTGATCCCGATCCGCCGATGCTGGAATTTGCAGCCGACGATGCCCTCACCGGTTTCCGTCTGCAACGGCTCGAAGTGTATAACTGGGGCACCTTTGACAAACGCGTTTGGAGCCTTCATCCCGACGGTCGCAACTGCCTCCTAACAGGAGATATAGGTTCTGGGAAATCGACCCTCGTAGATGCGATCACCACGTTGCTCGTCCCCGCCAACCGCATCGCCTACAACAAGGCCGCCGGCGCGGAATTCAAGGAACGCAGTCTGCGCTCCTACGTGCTCGGCTACCACCGCACCGAACGCTCGGAAAGTGGCGTCGGGGCCGCCAAACCGGTCGGCCTGCGCGATGCCAACGCGTTCTCTGTCATCCTCGCCGTCTTCCACAACGGCGGCTACGACCAGACTATCACCCTCGCCTGCGTCCTTTGGATGAAAGACCCCACCGGGCAGCCCGCGCGCTTCTACGTCGGCGCAGAGAAGGCGCTCTCCATCACTGCCGATTTCTCCGACTTCGATGCGGACATCTCCAAACTCCGACGCAGGCTCCGCCAGAACGACGCCCAGACCTTCGATACTTTCCCCGAGTATAGCTCATGGTTCCGACGTCGCTTCGGCATTGAGACCGAGCAGGCGCTCGACCTCTTCCACCAGACGGTTTCGATGAAATCCGTGGGAAATCTCACCGATTTCGTCCGCGGCCACATGCTCGAACCCTTCGATGTCGAATCGCGCATTACCGCTCTCATCGCCCACTTCGACGACCTTGACCGCGCTCACGCCGCCGTCATCCGCGCCAAACGCCAAGTCACCTTATTGGAACCCATCGTCATCGAATGTGACAGGCACGAGGAACTCCGCGCCGAAGTCGAGGATTTGCGCGCCGCTCGCGCCAGGGACGAGCGTGCATCGGCATGGCTTGCATCGGCATGGGCTTGACCCGGCCGGTCGATCGGCCTCAATTGCTGGCACCGAGGCCATTG
>JANMLQ010000100.1:0-23168 GCA_031372635.1 Akkermansiaceae bacterium
AGGATGAGATGTCCGCCGTCCCTTACCCAAGTCTCCATGCGGCGGGTGAAACTTTCGTTGCTGAGAGCCACAGCGGGCATCAACCACACCGCCTCTTGCCACTCCGGCGCAGTCCATGCGATGACGGAGCGCGTGTCCCGGCCCATGGTTTCGGTGAAGCGCTCCGCAGCGAGCCAAGGATTGATGCGGGCCTTGCCCTTGTAGCCGATCTCGCGCTTGACCTCCTTGTAATCGCAGGCTGTTAGAGCGAGCGCCGCCGCAGCCATAAACATGAGGTTTTTCACGCGCGCCTCCTTTCCGCAAACGGCCAGCTCCGGCACAAACTCTCGATCTCCGCATCCCCCGGACTCAGGCCCGCGTATGCCATGCGCGTCCATGCGCCGGTGATGCCACTGAAATAATCCGGGTGCGCCTCCGGTCCCTTTTCTGCGACACGGCGCACACAATCGCCCTCGGTATCGGACTCCTGAATTTCCACACGGCCGATCTCGATGACGCGGGAAATCGCACCCCGATAGAGAAGTCCGAGCGCTTCCTGGCGGCGACCCTGATTCCACAGATTCCATGCGGCTGCGGGCACATCATCCGGCAGCGTTTCAGGCGAAACCTCCATGCCCATCACCACTCGCGCGGACTGCGGTACCGGTGCGGCTCCTGCCCCGCCACCGCCGATCATGAAGGCGTGACGGTTTTTCCAAATCAGCCATGCGAGCAGACCTAACAGGATTCCTGCCGCCGAGATCCCGAACAGATAACCGAGGAATTGGCCGCCCCCGCTCAAACTACCACCACTGAAACTTAGTCCTCTGAACAAACGCTCCAGCCAATCCCATTTCAAGTTCCATGGCTCCGGCAACCTCTCGGTGACGGTGTGGACGACAAACACCGGATCCTCCTTCACCTCGCGGATGGTCTCTTGCGATTCTTGGATGAGTTCCGCGGAATCGCTCTCGGCGGCGGCGTGAGAAACCACAGGCATCACAAACGCGGCAAACATCACCCACAGCAGCGCGGTTTTTGTTAGACGACGCGCGAGACGTTTGAGCGCGAGTTCCACATCCCACCCCTCCACCCATGTGCGGTTGTTCAGATAGACTCCGAAACCCGCGCCGCTCACGAACAAATCCGTCAGTGACATGGCGAACATCACGCAGCACGACACCATTCGCAGAATGGTCAGCGGCATCGATTCCAGATCACCCATGTTCCATAACTCAATCTCCATTTGCAAACCGCTGTCCTGACCTTCCGGGATGAACAGCAGCACCAGTGCGAAAAGCGCCAACCCGAAACAAACCGACGCCGCATCCACCATGAAATAGATCCACATGATGACTCCGTCTCCACGGCGCGTCACTTGGCTGCAGCGTTGTTTGTATGCCTTGCCGCGCAAGCCTTCGAGATCCTCCACCGCGAGTGTGACCGGCAGCCATGGCGAGAACCGCGCCCACAGCATCCGGTAGAAAAACCGCCGCGTCCACGCCTTCGGGATCTGGCGTAGTGAGCCACTCCATAATGGCTTTTCACCGAACAAACGCCGACTCAATTCAAACAAGACCATGCGCGAGCCGATGGGCTTGCACCACCAGAAGAGCAGCAGCCACAGCACCGGAGAATCCCACAGCCACCAACCCGCTAGCGCGGCGAACGGCAATACCGCCAGCCACCAGACGGTGAAGCAGCGCCAGAAATCCCTCCGCACCATGGCGAGACCCAGATCTACCGCCTCCCAATCACTGCGCGGGCGAATTTCCGCCGTCACCGCATCAAGCCGCATGACCGCTCCTCCTTCCCGCAAACAGAAAATACGCGGTGAGTAACAGCCAGCCGCTGATGCCAAACGCATACTTGATTTCCGAAGGGATCGGCTGCGCGGACCAGAAGCCCTCGATCACGGCGGCCATCGTCGTCAACAACGCGGCACCGTAGATGAGCGGCAGCGCTTGTTTCGATGCCTCCGCTAGCGCCCGCACGCGCGGCAGGCGGCCAGGCCGCAGGATGGCAAGCCCCAGCCGCATGCCCGCCATGCCGGAAACCACCATCCCTAACAACTCGAACGATGAATGCCCGGCGACAAACGACCAGAACGATTCCGGATCGCAGGCGTGATTCACGTAACCCGCCGCCGCGCCGATGTGGAGGCCGTTGAAACATAGGAAAAACAAAGTGCCGAGTCCCGCCGCCATGCCACCCGCGAAGATCCGGAAGTCGATGGCCACATTGTTGTAGATGTAGAAGCAGAACATCATGAAGTTCGAGCCATACTCCGAGCGCAGATGGGAAAGCTGCTGCTCTTTTCCGCCATACATCTCCTCCATTTTGACCATGCCATCCGCACCCATCACCGCCTGAATCCAGCGGATGTCATGCTCCGGCGTGAGTAGCATCGCGAAGAACGGCAGCCAGAAAACCAAGTTGCACAGCCAGAACAAACGCCACTCTCTGCGCACTGCAGATGGAAACTCGACCATCACGAAAGCCGCCACACGCTCCCAGCCACTGCGCCGCGTCCGGTGGATAATCTCATAGCCGCGAATGACCAGCTCGTTGAGACGCTCCGTGATCCGGTTGCCATACATGCGTGACTGCGCCAGTGACAAATCCATGCACAACTCGCGGAAACGACGCGGCATCTGCCCGGCTTCGGCGATTTTTTCGCCTTTCTCCAGACGCATCACCAGGCGCTCATACTCCTGCCAGCGTTGCTGGTTCTTATGCTCGAAATCTCCGGATGTCATGTCGCGCGCTTGCCACCAGTCCAGCCGTTCACTCCGCAGGAGAAAGATCAAACTTGCGGCTGTCGAAATACTTCAAGCGGTTCGGAATCGCGGCTTTCACCGTGTCTGCCACCGTCACGTCGATTCGCTCCGCGCGATGGCGCACCGCGAACCATAGCAGCCACGTTTCCGCCACATCCTCGCGCCTCGGATTGTCTCGCGCATAGGTGGAGATGAACTCCGGGTCCGCCTTCTGCGCGGCCACCCAGCCCTTGGCATTGGCGTGATCCGCATCCAGCGAAGTGTGACTCGCCTCATGCACCATCGTTTCCTCTAAAATCCCATCGCGCTCGTAATTGGCGGATTGCCCAGTGTGGATCAGCAGGTTCCTGTTTCCTCCACCGAACGGTTGCACGCCGTCATGAATCGAAACCGTATCCACATCCCTGCGCAGGCAACGCGGCAGGCGACCGATCACCTTCGCATACTTCGCAGCCAAGCGCTTCGCTTTCGTCGGCCCGAATTCCGGGTTCACTTGAAACTCGATCACACGAGACGAGTCCGTGAAGCGCACATTGAACAAGCGCGCCTTCACCTTGTTGAAGGAATTGGTGCGCCGATCGAACATCGTTCTGTTTCCACGCCCCGCCGCCTTGAGCGAAAGATACGTCGTTGGGTCCGCAGCAGTGATGATGTCGGGGTCGATGAATATCGTTCCGCTGTAGGGAGGTTCCGCTGCGGCCAATACCGTCAACATGCCAAGCAGGGCTGGAATTTTAAACATGGTCCTGACTATCAATTGTCCCCGGTCGTGCAAGGTCAAATAAAGAACCGATGAAACCCGCGTCATCCCTCTGGATCATCCAGAATCAACTGTAGCCGCTCTGCAAGTGCCGGAGAAAAACGCAAGGGCCAGGTTACATCCACCAAGCCCACTGAAGCCAGATCTCGCAAATGCATGCGGTCCTTGTCCCGGAACGAGATGAGTTTCATGCGCACCAGGTCTTCGAGCGGTATCAGGTCAAATCCATCACCAGTTTCCGTGTGCCCGAGTCTAGGCGTCGCTTCGAGCGCATCAGGCACGGGCTTTTCGCCTGCCCAGAGGATGTGAATGGCATCGCACACCTTGGCATCCGGGCCGTCGAGAAAAACATCCATCGCTGCGGCTTTGCCATGCGAGGCTACCCGACGATGGATGAAACCCACGGATTCGAGCGCGGACTTCGCACGGTCCATGTCTTCGCGGCGCAGCAGAATGTCCACATCCCGCGTGTTGCGGACAGCCGTGGCATCCACGCGTGACACCCAAGCGGCCACGGCATTTCCTCCGACTACGGCGTAGCGCACATCGAGTGAGGCAAGCGCGTTCGCAGCTTTTACCAGCCGCTTTCTCACGTTTTCAATACCTTCCGCCATGCGTTGCCAGGATACGGGTGATAGAGCGATTGCATTGCTCATGCCGTAGATTGCCACGAGACCACAGGTGCGCCAAGTGCCAAAAAACCGGGTCAATTAAAGTGACCTGCAGAGCCGCTCCATCGTGCGGGCATAGAATTCCAGACTCATGGCAGCCTGCATGCGAAAAATTGACTCGCCGATTCCTCCGGCAGGCTCCCATCCTCACACCACAAACGCCGACCATGAGCCAGCCCGCACCCGCTTCCGAAGAACAGACTTTCCTCCAAAAGTTCCTCTGCCTACGCAGCGCCCCGCGCGAGCTGTGGATCATCTTCATCGCCTACATCCTGGAAAACGCTGCCTATAAGCTGAGTTCCGGCTCGGTGCTGCCACTCTGGCTCGCCCATGAACTCGGCATGAGCGACACGAGCAAGGGCCTCACCATCGGCATCTGGTCCGCGCTGCTCACCCTATTCACCGTGCTCGTCGGATCGTTCACCGATGCCGCCGGCATCCGGCGCACCTTCCTGTTAGGTTTTGCGATCTGCGCGGTGGCCCGGATCGCGATGCTATTTTCCTCGCCAGAGATCATTCCCCTCGGGCTGGGCTTGCTACCGCTGGCACTCGGCCTCGCCTTGATGACGCCGGTGATGACCGCTGCGATGAAACGCTACTCGAACGCCGCCCAGCGCTCGATGGCCTTCTCGCTCTATTACGCACTGATGAACCTCGGCTTCGCTATCGGCGACCGCTTGTTTGATTACTTCCGCAAAGAAATGGGCGAGTATGGCTCATGGATCATGCCGGTATTCAATGCGGACTTGAGCACCTATCAGGTAATGATCCTGTGGAGCGTCATTCTAACCATTCCGGGACTGATACTGACATGGCTCTTTCTGCGCGAAGGAGTGGAAATGACTGAGCAGGGAGTGAAAATCACGCCGCATGAGAAACGCGAGCACGCCGGAAAAAACTCACTGGTCGCGGCTGCTGAAATTTTCCGGGGACTATGGGGACAGAAAGCCTTCCATCGTTTCCTGCTCTTCATGGCACTGGTCGTCGGCGTGCGGATGATTTTCTATCACCTCAACTACACGCTGCCGGACTATGCGATCCGCGAACTCGGCAAGGGTGCGCCCTTCGCGCAGATTTGCAACATGCTCAACTCGCTGATGATCCTGGCGCTGGTCCCCTTCTGCGGAGCACTCACACAGAAGATCAGCGCCTACCGGATGGTATCGGTGGGCAGCTTGGTGTCCGCAGTCTCGGTGTTCATTCTCGCGCTGCCGCCGGAGTGGTTCAAGCCGATGGCGGATGGCTGGCTCGGCCATCTGATCGTCCACCAGTGGCTGGAGGTCGAGGGCCCGGTCAACCCGCTTTACCTATCGATCTTCTGGTTCACGGTATTGTTGTCGTTAGGTGAGGCATTGTGGTCGCCGCGTCTTTATGAATATGCCGCCGCCATCGCGCCGAAAGGCCAGGAAGCCTCCTACATGGCGTTGTCCGTGTTGCCGTATTTCTTCGCAAAATTCGGTGCGGGTTCGCTGTCCGGTTGGCTGTTGGCGACGTATTGCCCGGCCGAGGGTGCGCGCAATCCGGCAGGCATGTGGATACTCATCGGCCTGATGGCACTCATCACACCGATCGGCACTTATGTTTTCCGCAAACACATCCAGGTGAAGGAAGACGGGCGCGAGGTGTGACGTTTAACCAAAAATCCGAAGTTGATTCGTGAATGCCTGCCTAAAACCACTGAAACACTGAGAACCACTGAGGTCACTGACGATATAGATGAAGCACGGAAAAGTGCATTGTCCATTAGCCCAAGAAAATCAGTTCCTTCAGTGGTGCTCAGTGTTTCAGTGGTTAAAAATGGCCGAACTTGCCATCAAACCACGGAATTCGGGTTCACTGCGCTTCGCCACGCGTGAGCATTTCTGCTTCTTCCTCATGCGAGTGGATTTGCAGCGTCACCTGCACGCCTTCTTTTTCCGCAGCGGCCTTGAGCACGTTGCGGATGGCGGAAGCGGTGAAGCCATTGCGACCGATCAGCATCGCCACGTCCGCTTTTGCGAGCACCAGTTTGAACCGCAGTTTCTTCGGTGCCAATTCCGCCACTTTCAACTGCGCCTGTGACGGCTCGTCGATCAACTTCACGGCCACGTATTGCAGAAAATTCCTCAGTTTTTCGGTGACGGGTTCCATGGCGCGCAGCATGGCGTGTGGCGGCGTTTCCGGCAAGTCCCGGTTCGTGGCGCTTTTCTGATTGACCGCAGGGCGTCCCCGCTATTGGACGCGTGCGCCATCCTCCGCATGAAAATCCTCATCCTTTCCCGCAACCCGAAACTCTACAGCACTGCGGCGCTCGTGCACTCCGCCGAGGTGCGCGGCCACGAGGTGCGGGTGGTGGACTACCTGCGCTGCTACATGAACATCACCTCGCGAAAACCGCGCATCTTCGTGGATGGCGAGGAACTCGTGGCGGACGCCGTGATCCCGCGCATCGCCGCGAGGCACACGTTCTACGGCAATGCGGTGGTGCGGCAGTTCGAGATGATGAACGTCTTCACGCTCAACGAATCCGTCGCCATCGCACGCTCGCGCGACAAGCTCCGCTCGCTTCAGATCCTCGCGAAACGCGGCATCGGCCTGCCCGTCACCGGCTTCGCCCACCACACCGATGCTACCGGAGAGTTGATCAAAATGTGTGGCGGCCCACCGCTCGTCATCAAGCTGCTAGAAGGCACCCAAGGCGTCGGCGTCGTGCTTGCGGAAACCGCCAACGCCGCCGAGTCCGTCATCGAAGCATTCAAGGATCTCAACGCCAACATCCTCGTCCAGGAATTCATCAAGGAAGCCGACGGCGCGGACATCCGCTGCATCGTGGTCGGCGGAAAAGTCGTCGCGTCCATGAAACGCCAGGCCGCCAAAGGCGAGTTCCGCTCGAACCTCCATCGCGGCGGCTCGGCGGAAAAAGTGAAGATCAGCAAACAGGAACGCACCGTCGCCATCGCCGCCGCCAAGGCCATGGGCCTCAACGTCGCAGGCGTCGATCTACTGCGCTCGAACCACGGCCCCGTGGTCATGGAGGTGAACTCCTCGCCGGGCTTGGAAGGCATCGAACAATCATCGAAAACCGACGTCGCCGGCACCATCATCGAGTTTATCGAACGCACCGCGATCAAGCCATCGAAGCCGACGGACAAGTGAAACCCGGCGCAGCGTGCCGGTAGCGCCAAGACGCGGGTGATGTGAGCCTAATGTCCCAATCTGAAAGGACATGAGCCTTACCGCCGCCGCGCATCAAGCCACGTCCCTGTAAAGTTCTGCCAAGGGAATGGTGATGTAGTCGCGAAGTTTCTGCACCTCGTCAATGCGGCGAGTGGACGGGCTGATTTCCGGCCAAGCGCATGAAATTCCCGGCGATGCGCTGATGATTCAAGGTTCCGCCAGACGTGGCGTAAACGCTACCGGCCACGTATTCGTGACGGATCTCCGAGGCAAGTTCGCCGTGGAGATAATCTTCACGGGAAATCCGCTTGTCTTCCTTTGCTAGCGCCATGCCGCCACAGGTAGAGGAAGGTTCCCTGCTGCGCAAGTTTCCTTGCGGGCAGAGAACGTCGGTGAGGCCGGTGTTGAACGCTCGTGGAAGTGTGATCCATAAGCGGATCAGGGAACTACGACATTGAGGCGACCGAAGAGCTTGGTGTTCGCACCGCGTGGGACATAGACGCGGACGCGGTCGGTATCGGCGGGTGCCGCTGGGGTGAAGCTGAAGTTGAGATCTTCTTGGATGACCACGCCGGAAACGGCATTGATCGCTGTGGTCCATGGTGCGACGAGATCGGTGTCTGTTTCACAAGCGGCTGCGACGAGAGCGGTTTCCGAGATGGCGCTGCGGCGATAGGTGAAGAGCAGATAGTTTCCGGCAGGGATGGCGGGGATACTAACCGGATTGGTGACCAGCTCGATGGTCGGCAGCAAGGCGGTGTCCATGCCGGTGGCGGGGTTTCCTCCGAGGACCATTTCTGCGGCGTTGCCGATGCCGTCGTTGTCGGGGTCTGCACCGGCACCGATGATCAAGGGATTGGTTTCACCAAGGAAGAAGCCGTTGATCCATGATGCGTAGGTGGAGGCGCTTTGCACGAGGGCGATCTTGTTTCCTTCAAATGCATATTGCAGGGTGTAACCTGCCGGAGGGGTGGGCACGGATGCAAAGAAAGCACCGGTCAGGCTAGTGTAGGTGGCGAGCACGTAAACCGGATCATCAGGAGTGCCGGTGATGTTGTAAGTGACCACGGCGTTGGTGATGTCGAGGCTGGCGGCGGCGATTTTCCCGCTGGAACCGGAAGCCGAAGCATTGATGCCCAAAGCCAGCGGTTGCGCGGCTAGGAGGGTGTAGGTGGCTTGGGCGTCCGTATCGAGGGTGGCACCTGCAGCGATGGTGAGCGAGGTGCTGGTGGCGATGGAGCCAGTGGCACCGATTTCGAGCTTGCCGGCGTTGATCGTGGTTGCGCCGGTGTAGGTGTTCACTCCGGTAATGGTGAGCCGACCGGCTCCGGTCTTAAGTATCGATCCGGTATTGGCAATGATAGGTGCAACCGTCAGGTCACTATTGGCATCGGACCCGAGGGCGACGTCGAAGGTGCAGGTAGTAGCTCCGAGATTGAAGCCGTTTGTTCCGCTGGTGGTGATGAGTCCGATGGTGTTTTGGGCACCACCGTTGGTCGTGATGCTAAACGGTGTCGAAACTGCGTTGTAATTTCCCGTGGATACTAGGATCGAGCCTCCACCCATGGAATCGAAGGTGTAGTTTCTGCCATTGTAAATCGGCTGGTTGCTGGTTGCTCCGGTGATTCTAAGAATGGCCCCGTTGTTGATGTTGATCTGCGTGCTCAGATAAGGGTTGTTACCGCTGCCGGCACCGGTGAATTCCATGGTCCCACCATTGATTGTAATCGGGCCGGTGAAGGTGTTGAAAGCAGATGAACTCAAAGTGCCTGCGCCGTTCTTGGTCAAGCCACCGACGCCGCTGGCGACGCCTGCGAAGCTCACATCATTGCCATTGGTATCGATCACGCCGGTGCTCGTGAAGTTCACGGCACGGGTGGATGGCGAGGTGATGGCTCCCCCGGCTTGCAGGGAGCCGCCGGTGAAGATCAGGGTGTTCCCGGATACGCCCGAGCCAAGAGCGTCGCTTGTGTTTGCGTTCAAGGTTCCCGCTGCAATCGTGGTCGGCTTGGAATAGGTGTTGATGGCGTTGAGGGTGGTGGTGCCCGCGCCAGCTTGAGTGAACGAACCTGTTCCAGTGATGGGAGCAGCGCTGAAGTCCGTGCCCTGCGTCACCGCATTGCTGCGGTTGATCGTCAGGTTGGCGCTGTTGGCGAGCGTGATGGCCCCGGTGGTGTCGAGACTACCGGTCGTGCCTCCCGCGCCGAGTTGCAGGGTGCCTACGCTGATCGTGGTCGCGCCGGTGTAGGTATTCGCATTCGTCAGGGTCACGGAGCCTGTGCCCAGTTTGGTCAGGGTCGAAGCCGAGGTGTTGTTGGCGATGACGGAATTCACCGTGAAGCCGCTCGCGGTGGAATTGACGAGCGCCAAGTCGCCGCCGGCAGTGGCGCTGCCCAGAGTGCCATTGCCGATGGTCAAGTCGCCCGCTCCGGTGCCCACCAAGATGGCGCTGGTGAGGAGTGTCTGGCCGCCCGAGTTGATCGTGGCGGCACTGTTTCCACCCGAGGCGCTTTGGGTAAGAGTGCTGATCGTGGTAGTGGCCGCGGCAAGGGTGATGTTGGCCGGGCTTCCGCTGCCTTCGGTGATGCGGATACTTGATGCGGCGGAATTAGGGATGACCTGTGTTCCGCCATTGAGACGGGGCACATCGGTGTTGGTCGGGGCGGTGATTAGGCCATCGGGGGAATTGGTGGAATTGACGGCGAAATCGGTGCCACCGATGGTCGCCCAAGGCCCGAGGATGCCGTTGGCGTTGTTGAGCGTATCGGTGGTGGCGATCCCGGATTGGCTAAAGTCAACGGAAGCGAGCGCGCCATTGGTAATGGCGTTCATCTGCAGAATGGCGGACCCGCTGCTGCGCGTCACGCTGGAGGCCGTTCCGTCCGTGAGCGTGGTGGAATTGACAATTTCCAAGTGGGTGCCACCGCTGAGATTGAGGGTCGCGGCACCGAGCGTCAGCGCGGCGGTGTCGGAGAGCTTGCTGTTATCCTGGGTGCTGTAGTCCAGAGTAAGGGTGCCAACATTGACGGCGGTTGCTCCGGTAAAGGTATTCGCACCGGAAAGAGTTTGCGTGCCGGCACCGGTCTTGGTGAGGGTCATGCCTGCGGTCCCATCGGCGATAGCTCCGGAGTAGCTGGGGGTTGCGCCAGTGCCGGGATTGAGCGTCAGGGCCGTCACATTGATGTATCCGCCAGAGGTGGTGGTGAAACGCGTGGAAAAGTCATTACCACCGGTGAGACCGCCGAGGGTCAGGGTGGTCGCGGTGGTGCGCAGACCACCGGTTGTGGTGCCTGCGATGCTGCTGGTGGTGTCGAAGGCACTGTTCTGCAACGAGGTGGGATGTCCCACGCTCAGGATACCGCCAGAAACGGTAGTGGCACCGGTGAAAGTGTTTCCGGTTCCCGCAGAAAGGGTGAAGGTGCCAACACCATTCTTGGTCAGGGCGATTGCGTCCGTAATCTGAGCTGATTGCGAGCCGAACAAGCCGCCGTAGGCGAAGTCCGTAGTGTTGTTAATGGTTAGCGTGGCGAGCGCTCCACTGTTGCTCACCCTCTGGTTTCTGAGGGTTCGCGTGGTGTTATTGGTCAATCCTGCGAGCGTCTGGTTCTGCCCGTTCAGATCAAAAGTGACTGTCCGTCCGGATCCCGTTCCGTTTGCACCATCTAAGGTAAGCACCGTTGCCGTCGGCAGGGCGTTGACGGCTCCAGTGTTATTTCTGATAGTCGTAGAGTTATTAATGTTTCCAGTCGTGATGGTGGTGCTTCCAGCATAGTTACCTGCCGCGCCCAAATTAACGGTTTGGATTTGGCCGCCGCTACTCGCGTTCGGAGTGGAATAGATTACATTGCCTGCACCGCCGATCGCGCCATTGAGGTTGATGCTGCCGACGGCTGCGGTGGCTCTGCCAAATACAATGTTGGAATTGATGCCTGTGTTGGCAGTGGTAATCGGCGCGGTGATGGTGATGCCTTCGGTGGTGGTCTGGATCGTCGCAGCAGTAGCCCCGCCGAGGGTGATGCCGGTGGTGCTGCCTAGAGCGCTGAGATTACTGAGGATTAGGTTACCGGAACTAATAATCGTCGTGCCGGTGTAGCTGTTCGCACCGGAAAGGGTGAGCGTGTTACCGGTTTTAGTGAGGCTGGTGCCTGCTCCAGTGATCGATGAGGAAATATTGTGATTTGTGGTGCCGCCAGCACCGACGTGAATGCTGGTGGCAGCAGCAAGATTGATCGTGCCGCCAGAGAGGATGACGTTACCGGTGGTTTGGCTTCCAAACCTAAGGGAAGCCGCATTGACCATGCCGGATACCGTGATGGTGCCGGCACCAAGCGCTTGGCCGGCGGTATCTGTGCCGAAGTGGAGGGCGTCACTCGTGGAGGTGGTGATGCTGGCTCCTGGGGCGACATTGCCAGCAACTGTGGTAGTCCATTGGCTGACAGTCGGGCTGATCCAAGTGCCGCCTGCGGAGCCGAAGCCTGCGGTGGCTGCATTATTATCCCAATAGTAAGTGATGGCTTGCGCGGACTGCGCGGTGAGTAATACGGCGATGGCGGAGGCGAGCGGGAAGGCTAGGCGGAATGCGGGTTTTGTTTTCATGATTTTAGGTTTGTAAAATGGGTCGTCCTGCTGAAACGGATTGGCAATGGGAAGATTGGGTTTTGGGTTTTGGGTTTTGGGTTTCTGGAAGCTAGATCATGAAAACCCCCACACAACCGGAGATGCGGCTAAATGGGGGAATGAGTTTTTCAGGAAAACTCTCTTCAGCCCTGACGGCGGCGGCGCAGGAGGATGAGCAGTCCGAAGCCGCCGAGCAGGGCGGCACGTGGCTCGGGAACGGTCATGGTGACGAAACTGGTACCGGTGAGATCACCGGTGAAATTGGTGCCTGCATCGGTGTCGTTGTAATTAAACCACCACTGTTGGCCATTGATCACAATCGAAGAATCATCGAGCAACGGACTGCCGAGGTAGGTGAACAAACCTCCATTCCAAGTGCCTGAGTAACTGATGAGGGTGAGCTTGTCGGCGGGGGTAATGCCGAAGTGATCGCCCAAGGGGGTGCCGAGTTCCCAAGCGCCTGCACCCGTTTCCAAGAAGGAAAGAGTGACGGTGCCAGCGAGGCTGAGATCACCGGTGACGGCGGTGAGATCGCCCGCAGCAGACGCAGCCGCATCCTTGTCCATCTCATATTCGAAGTTGGAGCCAGTGGTGAAACTCAAGGCTCCAGTGGCAAGGCTTTCAATGCTGGTGCCGGAAGCGAGGGTGCCGCCGCTGTTGATCGTGACCGAGCTGTTGATCGAGCCGCTGCCTTTCAGCGTGCCGGTTCCGGATACGGTGGTGGTGGAGGTGTTGGCCAGTGAGCCGTTGACGGCGAGGACGCCAGCAGAAACGCTAGTGGAGCCGGTGTGGGTGCTGGTGCCGGTGAGGATCTGGGTGCCATCACCAGTTTTAGTGAGGCTCATGCCAGTGGCACCGTCACCGATGTCGGCGGAGTAGCTGTGGGTGACACTTGCGCCTGGGTTCAGAGTCAGCGCGGTGAGACCGGTGTAGCCGCCGCTGGTGGAGGTGAAACGAGTGGAGAAGTCGTTACCACCGGTGAGACCGCCGAGGGTGAGGATGGTGACGGTGCTGCGGAGACCGTTGGTGGCATTTCCTGCGATGCTGGCTGCGGTGTCGAAAGCGCTGTTTTGCAACGAAGTGGCATGTCCCAAGCTCAGGATACCGCCCGACACGGTGGTGGCACCGGTGAAAGTGTTTCCGACTCCCGCAGAGAGGGTGAAAGCGCCAGCACCATTCTTGGTCAAGGCGATGTTACCCGTGATCTGAGCTGATTGCGATCCGAACAAACCGCCGTAGGCGAAGTCCGTGGTGTTGTTGATAGTCAGCAAGGCGAGCGCTCCACTGTTATTCACCCTTTGGTTTCTGAGGGACCGTGTGGTGTTGTTGGTCAATCCTGCGAGCATCTGGTTCTGCCCGTTCATCTCGAAGGTGATCGTCCGTCCGGATCCCGTTCCGTTTCCGCCATCCAAGGTCAGCACTGTTGCCGTCGGCAGGGCGCTGGCGGCTCCGGTGTTATTACTGATGGTCGTGCTGTTATTGATGTTCCCAGTCGTGATGGTGGTACTTCCAGCGTAATTACCTGCCGCTCCCAGATTGATGGTTTGGATTTGGCCGCCGCTGCTCGCGTTCGGAGTGGTATAGATCACATTGCCTGCACCGCCGATCGCGCCATTGAGGTCGAGACTGCCGGCGGCTGCGGTGGCTCTGCCAAATGAGATGGTGGAATTGATGCCTGTGCTGGCAGTGGTAATCGGCGCGGTAATGATGATTCCGGTTAAGGTGGAAGATAGCGACGCAGAGGCGGCTCCGCCGATGGTGACGCCGGTGGTGCTGCCGAGGGCGCTGAGATTACTAAGGATCAGGTTACCGGAACTGATGATCGTCGTGCCGGTGTAGCTGTTGGCACCGGATAGGGTGAGCGTGTTGCCGGTCTTGGTGAGGCTGGTGCCAGCCCCGCTGATCGAGGAGGAAATATTGTGATTTGTGGTGCCGCCAGCACCGACGTGGATGCTGGTGACAGCGGCAAGATTGATCGTACCACCAGAGAGGGTGATGCTACCGGTACTCTGACTCCCAAACCGCAGCGAAGACGCATTGACCGTGCCGGATACCGTGATGGTGCCGGTCCCAAGACCTTGTGTGGCGGTATCTGTGCCGAAGTGGAGGGCGTCACTTGTGGAGGTAGTGATGCTGGCTCCGGGGGCGACATTGCCAGCAACAACGGTGGTCCACTGGCTAACAGTCGGGCCGGCCCAAGTGCCGCCTGCACTGCCGAAGCCTGCGGCGGCAACATTGTTATCCCAATAGTACGTGATGGCTTGGGCAGACTGCGCGGTGAGCAACGCGGCAATGGCGGAGGCGAGCGGGAATGAGATGCCGGCGATGGATAAGATACTGGGTTTCATGGGAATTTTTCAGTCAGTTGGGTTTGGGTTTGGGTATGGGTCCATGAATCGTTTACCGATCAAGGAGTATGGCGCGGTGAGGAAGTGGGTTTGCGCTGAACTCGGCGACAAAAACGCCCCGCTTACCCCTACCGTCGAGGAGTTTTCCTGAAAATCTTTCTCGCCTACTACACCTGTTTGGCGGTAGTTTCCTGCTTATGGCAATGGTGCGTGTGGTTTCCAGAGTGGAGCAGGTAACAGAGCAACTCCGGGGGGAAATCCTGCGCGGGAGGTGGCGCGGGATGATGCCTGGGGGAGAGCGTTTGGCAGCGGAATTGGTGATCGGACGCAAGCTGGTGGAGGGCGCGTTACGGCAGCTTGAGAGCGAGGGACTGCTGGTGGGCGGCGGGCGGCGGTGCCGACGCCGCATCGAACTGCCGACCGACGGGATGAAGGCGCGGACGCTGCGGGTGGCGATACTGCTCTACGAAAAATCCGATCAAAAACTCGACTACATAGTCTCGCTCCAACACAAGCTCATGGAGGCCGGGCATGCCGCCATAGTTCCCAGTGCTACGCTGACCGGACTGGGCATGAATGTGGGGCGTATCGCTCGTTTGGTGAAGGACACTGAAGCCGACGCTTGGGTGGTGCTAGGCGGTTCGCGCGAGGTGCTGGGGTGGTTCGCCGGGCAGCCGGTGCTGGCGTTCGCGTTGTTCGGGCGCGCGCGGCGCTTGTCGCTGGCGGGAACCGGTGCCGACAAGCTGCCAGCGCTGCGCGCTATCGTGGCACGGTTGATCAAACTCGGCCACCGACGCATCGTGATGCTGACAAAAGAAGAGCGGAGGAAACCCCAGCCTGGACTCTTCGAGCAGGCGTTTCTGGATGAACTGGCGGCGCAGGGGATTTCACCCGGCCCCTACCACCTGCCGGATTGGGAGACTGGCAGGAAGGGCTTTCACCGCTGCCTTGATTCGTTGTTCAGGCACACACCGCCTACCGCGTTGCTGATTTCCGAGGCTCCGATGTTCGTCGCCGCCCAACAGCACCTCGCCGGACTCGGCATCGTGGCACCGCAACAGGTCTCAATGATCTGCCACGATCCCGACCCGGCCTTCGAGTGGTGCGAACCGGCGATTTCACACATCCAATGGGATCCCGGTCCGATGGTGCGCCGTATCGTGCGCTGGGCCGACAATGTGTCCCGAGGCAAGGAGGACCGCCGCATGACTCTCATCAAGGCCAAGTTCGTCGAAGGCGGGACGATCGGGCCGGTGAACGCGGATACCTGATGACAAGTTCACCCATCCAAACGCACCTGCTCCGATGATGGTGAGCACGCTCATGATTCAGGATGCGTGCCGTGTTCCTCATCCAGATCCCGGATGCCTTCGATGATCGCGCATAGTTTCACACCCGTGGCTGTTAGAGCATACTCCGTCCTTGGCACCTTACCCGCGATTTCTGTGGTGTGATCAGTCGGTAGTTCAGCAGCTTGCGCAAACGCTCGGTGAGTATCTTCGTCGAGATGCTTGGAATGAAACGCTCAAGCTGCACTGGCCGCGTCACCCCGCGCCCGATGGCCGCCATCACCGCAGCCGGCCACTTGCAGCCCACCACATCTTCCAGCCGACGGTAGGCAGTGCGCTCGGACAACGGCAGATGTTTCATCGCATCCTCGGGGTTCGGTTTCACACGCCATGTCTAGCACCCATAATCGGATCAGGACAGCAGGAACAAAATGGTACCCGCCCACGCAATAGTGCCCTCTTCCGGACTTTGGAAAACTCCCGAAAACTACGCCCGCAGTCCGCGAAGGGCCGCAACACCAAACACAGCACACATCCCTATGAAAACCAAAGCCACATTCCACCACGCAGGCTGCCCCGTCTGCGTCGCTGCCGAACAAAGCATCGCCCACCCACCTCACGAAGTCAGCGTTTCGAGAGCACGCTGGCTTCGTATTGCTTGACCTCGGCGAGCCATGCGGTGCCGGCGGGGACGTTTTGCGATTCGCAGTATGCATCCCAGACCGCGCCCCATGGCATGCTCTTGGCGTCTTCCATCAACGCGAGGCGGCTGGTGAGATCACCGGATTTCTCGGCCTCGCGCAGGGCGGGCGGTTCGAGCAAGGCCATGAGCAGGGCTTTCAGCGTGTTGCGGGTGCCGATGGTCCATGCGGCGATGCGATTGATGGAGGCATCGAAGAAATCCAAGCCGATGTGGGTGCGGGCAAGCAGTTTGTTTCTAACAAGCTCGGCGGCGATGGCTTGCAGCGCATCATCGAGCGTGACGACGTGGTCGGAATCCCAACGCACACCACGGCTGACATGGAGGAGGATTTCCGGGACAAACATGAGCGCGGAACTGAGCTTGTCCGCGATGCCCTCGGTGGGATGGAAATGGCCGGCATCCAGGCAGAGCAGTTTCTGATTCTTGATGGCATAGCCCATGTAGAACTCGTGCGAGCCGACGACATAACTCTCGCTGCCGATGCCAAAGAGTTTGCACTCCACGGCGTCGAGATGATGCTTGGGGTTGAGGTTTTTCGCGAAGACTTTGTTCAACGAATCCTCAAGCCGTTGGCGTGGCGCGAGACGGTCCACGGGCGTGTCCTTGAAGCCGTCCGGAATCCAAACATTGGTGACGGTGGGAGAGCCGAGTGTTTTCCCCATCACCGCACCGATCTCGCGGGAGCGGATGCAGTGCTCGATCCAGAAATCGCGGATCGCCTTCTTCGAATGGGAGAGCGTGAAGCCGTCCGCAGCCTTCGGGTGGGCAAAGCAGGTGGGGTTGAAATCCATGCCCATGCGGTTGGACTTCGCCCAGTCGATCCAGCCTTTGAAATGCTTCGGCTCGATCTGATCGCGGTCCACTTTTTTACCGGCGAACTCGCCGTAGAACGCGTGCAGGTTCAGGCGGTGCTTGCCGGGGATGAGCGAAAGCGCCTTGTCGAGATCGGAGCGGAGTTCATCCGGCGTGCGGGCCTTGCCGGGGTAGTTTCCCGTCACTGCAATGCCGCCGCTGAGTCCCTCGCCGGTGTTTTCAAAACCGCCGACATCATCGCCCTGCCAGCAGTGCAGCGAGATCGGGATGCGGGCGAGCGCGGCCATCGCGGCTTCGGTATCAACGCCCATTTCTGCGTAGCGTGATTTAGCGGCGGAGTAGGATCTTGCGATGGATTGGGATGGTTTGGCCATGACGGTGGATGGGTTGAAACTCGGCTGCTTGAGCCGGGCGCAGACTCAGGAAAAAAGCAGCCGCTGCATAGCCAAAAAACCGCCGTCCCGACGGCACCCGAATGGACACGGACTCTCGGAAAACAGCAGGCCTCAATCCGGTTTCCGGAAACCCGGCGATCCAAGCGCTGTCGTTTCATCAAGCCCTACGTTCCATGTCCATTCGTGTGCCGTCGGGGTCTTGCGGACTCATGCCGAAGCGCGGTTGAGTTCGTCCACCTGGCGGTTCAGCGTGCAGAAATCATACAGCCATCCGAAGCCGAACAGCCCCGCCGTGAGCAGCCAGATGAGCCCCGTGCCAATCTTTCCCAGATAGAAACGATGGATGCCGAAAAGCCCGAGAAATGTCTGAAGTATCCAAGCAATCGAATAGTCATGACGGCCTGCGGTGAAACGGAAATCCGCGCGGCGATCCATGCCGGGAATCAGGAAGATGTCGATCAACCAGCCGATTCCTAACAACCCGGCGGTGAGCAGCCAGATCGTTCCTGTGACTGGCTTGCCATAGTAGAAACGATGAGCGCCAGTGAAGCCGAAGATCCAGAGCAGGTAGCCGATGGTTTTGCTGTGAGTGTCGCCGCGTGGTGTGGACATGGCCGCATGGTGTCGTCCGTTGCGATATGCGCCATGGGAATTTCACGGCGTGTTTGGAATGGGGGGCGTCACTTCGCTAGGAACGGATAATCGGTGTAACCAGTCGGGCCATCGCCGTAAAAAGTTTCTTGATGGGGTGTGTTCCATGGAGCGCCGGTGCGCAAGCGCTCTACCAGATCGGGGTTGGCGATGGCGGGTTTGCCGAATGCCACCGCATCCGCTTTTCCGGAGGTGATCACCTCACGTGCGCTCTCGGGAGTGAAGCCTTCGTTGGCGATGTAGATGCCGCCGAAAAACTCTTTGAGTTTCGGCCCGAGCGCATCCTTGTCATGGCTTTCGCGCGCACAGAGGAAGGCGAGTCCGCGTTTGCCGAGTTCCTTTGCGACGTAGCCAAAGGTGGCCGCCGGATCGGAGTCACCCATGTCATGTGCATCGCAGCGCGGAGCGATGTGCATGCCCACGCGGTCCGCGCCCCAGACGGAGACGACGGCATCCGTCACCTCCAGCATGAAACGCGCGCGGTTCTCGATCGAGCCGCCGTAGCTGTCCGTGCGGCGGTTGGTGGAGTCTTGCAGGAACTGATCTAACAGATAGCCATTCGCGCCGTGGATCTCGACGCCGTCGAAGCCTGCGGCCATGGCGTTTTCCGCACCTATGCGGAAGGCTTCGATGATCGCCGGGATTTCATCCAGCTCCAGCGCGCGAGGGATCTCGAAAGACTTGAGCGGACGAACGAGACTAACATGCCCGGCGGGATGCACCGCACTGGACGAAATAGGCAACTCACCATTCAGATAGACCGGATCGGAAACGCGGCCTACATGCCAGAGTTGGAGCAGGATTTTTCCACCCGCGTCATGCACGGCCTCGGTGACGAGTTTCCATCCTTCCACTTGTTCCTCGGACCAAATGCCGGGCGTGTTCGGATAGCCCACGCCCATCGGGCTTACCGAAGTGGCTTCGGAAATGATCAGGCCGTAACTGGCACGCTGGCGATAATACTCGGCCATCATCGCATTGGGCACGCGCCCGGCGGATGCGCGGCAACGCGTAAGCGGTGCCATCACGACGCGGTTCGGAAGGAGGAAAGCACCAGCTTGGAGAGGTTCAAATAACGGATCGGTCATGAGGCCGGAAGCAAAGCAGCATCCCGCCCGCTTGCAAGCGGGCGGAATGGGAAAGAAGTCCACTATGGAGTGGCAATTGATATCGCCACCGGAAAGTGGCTGCACGGCGTCGCGATTACGAATCCTTGAGCGGTCCCCGCCATTGGCTTCAAATATCTAGTGCCCCGTCGAAGTCATCCAAGCCGCCGGATCACACTCAAAGTCCTCGTTTCCCCCGCTCTCCCCTACCCGCTTCGGAAAAATTTTCTGTAATTCCTGAATAAAATGTCCGTAGTTTCCCACGGCGCATGAAATCACGCTTCACGATCACTTTTCTGGCTCTTGCCATCTGCCCTGCGATGGCGGCGACGGATCTTTGGGATCTACCGCCGCTTCGCTATTCGGAAACTGCGGCGAGCGATCCCATCGCGCGCTTGGCTGCGGAGATCGGCGCAGGGAAACGAAAACTACCCGCGATGAATCCGCTGGAGCGGCTGCGTTTCATCCTCAAGCTGCTAGAAATCCCGGAGGAATCGCAGGTGCTGGTGTATTCCAAAACGAGCAAACAAAACGCGCTCATCAAGCCGTCTAACCCACGCTGCGTTTTCTTCAACGAGAACTTCTACGTCGGCTACGTGCCGGGCGGCAGCATTGAGATGATTGCGAGCGACGCGCTGTTAGGCTCGGTCTATTACCTGATCGAGGCAGGCGATGAAAGCGAGCCGCTGCGGATTTCGCGGGACAGCTCGGACTGCCTTTCCTGCCACGGCACGGCACGCACGGAATCCGTACCCGGAGTGCTGGTGAGGTCCGTTTTTCCCGATGCCGATGGCCAGCCATTACTCGCGCTCGGCACCTTCCAAATCGATCACAGTAGCCCGTTGCAGGAGCGTTGGGGCGGCTACTACGTCACCGGCCGTAGCTCGCTGCCGCATCTGGGAAACCGCACCTACACGGACACCACGCTGCGTGAATTCCCCACGGACTCGCCTGCGCTGGAGACGCTCGATAGAAAAATCGACGTCACCCGCTACCTGCGTGCGACGAGTGACATCGTGGCGCTGATGGTGCTCGAACACCAATGCTCGCTGCACAACCAACTCGTCTCCGCATCGATGAACTACCGCCGGATTTCCTGGCTCCAGAAGTCGCTGGACCCGCAAGGCGATCCCGATTCCGGCTCCGCTGGCAGGCACGCGGATGAGAGCGCCCGCCGGATCGTGGACCTGCTGCTTTTTGAAAACGAGGCGCAGCTCGGCGATAACGGCGTCGATGGCGATCCGGCGTTTCAGGAAGCGTTCTCGCAGCGTTTTCCGAAATCCGCGGATGGCCGCTCGCTGGCCGATTTTCAACTCAACGGCCGGCTTTTCAAACACCGCTGCTCCTACATGCTGTATTCCCAATCTTTTAAAAACCTGCCGACGCGCGTGAAGTCCGCAGCGTTCGCCCGCATGAAGGAAGTGCTGTCAGCAGAACCCAGCCCTGAAAACCACCCGCAGCTCAAATCCAGCGAGCGACGCAAAATTTCCACCATCCTCGCCGCGACCGTTCCGGGCTTTTAATATGGAGAAGGGGATTGCATCCCCTTTCTTTCACAAGCCCAAGTCTTCCCAAATGCGCGAGGCACGTCGCCCGTACGAAGAAAGGGGATGCAATTCCCTTCTCCATATCTTTGATCTGCGCCACGTCTCGTCTGGCTATTCCAATATCACCCGATTGGTGGAATTGACTCGGCACCTGCTAGACATACGCTGGGCACCGCAATGAAAACAGCACTCCTCGCAGGAATCATACCGCCGAATCTATCACCCATTCTCCCCTACGGCATCGCGGTCGCCGTGCTTGCCCTCGCCATCGTATTCTTCCGCCCGATCCTTCAGTTACTGGGCGTAGTCATCATTCCCGAGGACAAGATCGGACTCGTCACCAAGAAATTCGCGCTGATGGGTGCGCACACGCAGCTTCCCAGCGGACGCATCATCGCCATCCAGGGCGAGGCCGGCTATCAGGCGCAGACGCTGGCTCCCGGTCTCTATTTCTGGAAGTGGATCTGGCAGTATGAAATCACGCTCCAGCCGCTGATGATCGTGCCGGAAGGAGCCATCGGACTCATCATGGCGAAGGACGGCGCACCGCTGCGCAAGGGCGCGGTGATTGCCCGCCAAGTGGAGAGCCAGATGTTTCAGGACGCCGTCTCCTTCCTCGATAACGGCGGACAAAAAGGACGCCAAGCCGCGTTTCTAACACCCGGCACCTATCGCATCAACACCTTCCTCTTCGATGTGAGCTTCGCTAAAATGACGCGCATCAACGAGAACATGGTCGGCATCGTCACCACGCTTGATGGCGAGCCGCTCGGCGAAGGCCAGATCGCAGGCCGCGTGACGGAAGGGCATAGCAACTTCCAAAACGCCGACGCTTTCCTCTCCGCCGGAGGTAGCCGCGGACTCCAGCCGCAGGTGATTCTCGCAGGTTCCTTTTTCCTCAACCCGTGGTTTGTCCTAGTCGAGGAAATCCCGATGACCGAGATCGCGATCGGCCACGTCGGCGTGGTCATCAGCTACTACGGCGAAGAGGGTGTGGACGTCAGCGGTGTGGAATTCAAACACGGCAACATCGTCAGTCGCGGCCAGAAGGGTGTATGGGCGGAACCGTTAGGTCCGGGCAAATATCCGCTCAACACCTACATCCTGCGCGTCGAAAACGTGCCCACCACCAACCTCGTGCTCAACTGGGCCAACGCCCGCAGCGAGGCGCACCAACTCGATAAGCACCTCTCCACCATCACCGTGCGTTCCAAGGACGGCTTCCCCTTCAACCTCGACGTCTCACAAATCATCCACATCCCGATGACCGAGGCCAGCAAGGTCATCGCGCGTTTCGGTAACATGAACAACCTCGTCTCGCAGGTGCTCGAACCCACCATCGGAAACTACTTCCGCAACAGCGCACAGGACAGCGATGTCATCGCCTTCCTCTCCACCCGCAAGGAGCGCCAGGCATCCGCGAAACAACACATCAACACCGTGCTCGACCAATACGACGTCAACGGCGTGGACACCCTCATCGGCGACATCGCGCCACCCGAGTCACTCATGAAAACCCTCACCGATCGCAAGCTCGCCGAGGAACAAAAAGTCACTTACGACACCCAGCGCATGGCTCAGGAAACCCGCCAAGATCTCGAAAAGGAAACCGCCATCGCCGACATCCAGAAACAGATCGTCCAAGCCGACCAAGGCGTGCAGATCGCCGAGCGCGTGGCCGATGCCGCCGTGAAAAAAGCCGAGGGCGACGCCACCTCCGTGAAACTCACCGCCTCCGCCGAGGCCGAGCGCGTTAAAGTCATCGCCGACGCCGAGGCCCGCCGCATTGCCGTCACCGGTAGCGCCGAAGCCGAGAAAATCCTCGCCATCGGCAAGGCCAACGCCGAGGCCTATCAGCTCCAGGTCAATGCCATGGGCGGCGACAATTTCACCCGCACCAAGATCGCCGAGATCATCGGCCGAGATCACGTCAAAGTTATGCCGGACATCCTCATCACCGGTGGTGGTGACAGCACCTCCGGGCCGCTTGCAGGTCTGCTCGGCATGAAACTGATGGAAGAACTCGGCGGCGGCACCCGCCCGGCTTCAAAGCCGACTCCATCGGTTGATCCAAGCTGATGCCTGCCGAAAATATCAGCATGGCACATGACGGATTGATAGCCTGATTTATCCCCTGATGAATGAGATAGACTGCGGGCAGAATGCAAAATCAAGGAGTGGTGGACTCCGATCCGCCATGCCCATGAGAAGCCAATGAGATGAGGAAACCGCTTTGCATTGGCACTCCATGGGCATGGCGATTCGGAGATCGCCACTCCTTGGCCTCGGCGCGAAAGCGCCGCTGGGAATATGGGTTTTGTGGGTAACGGGGGCAGGGCATTCTACCCGCAGA
>JANMLQ010000105.1:0-13119 GCA_031372635.1 Akkermansiaceae bacterium
GACCTCCGGCGTGCTCGGCGAGGAATGCGTGTTCCTACTCCAGAGTTTTTTCCGCGAGGCGCGGGAGCGAAAAAAACTCGAGCGCGGCGAGGAAATTGCTGATTCAGAAATTTGAAACGCCAAGACGCCAAAGACGCCAAGTCAACCCATTGAAAGTCCGGTTGCGGTTTAATCCGAAAACAGAATTTGAACCACGGATTACACGGATTGGCACGGATTATGAAGAGGTTGAGGGCGCGCTTTCCAAAACAGTTTGGGGCATTCAGGTATCCGTAAAATCCGTGATCTAAAACCCAACGAATCCCCCTCCAACTTCGGAGTTCGGGTTTAATCTGAATTCCCATCGAAATCCTCTTTCTTGGCGCATTTGGCGTCTTGGCGTTTCCGCTCATTTTTCCCCGCGCTTGCAGTCCCGGCCTTCGCCCGTTAACACCCTCCAGTGGCCGCGAAACCGAAAGCTCCATCCTCCGGAAACTTCTTCGCCGTCGTCGGCAGCGATGATGGCTTGGTCCGTGAAAAGGCGTTGGAACTCTACAACCAACTCACCGGCGGCGTGGATGATGGTTTCACCCACGAGACCATCGACGGCATCGCGGACAACTCGGACTCCGCCTTCGAGATCTGCTCGTCCACCATTCAAGCGCTGCAAACCATCCCGATGTTCGGCGGTGACAAAGTCGTCTGGCTGCGCAACGCGAATTTCCTCGGCGACAACGTGACCGGCCGTTCGCAACGCACCGAGTCCGGCGTGGAAAGCCTGCGCAAGACTCTCGAAGGCGGCCTGCCAAACGGTGTGAAGTTTCTCCTAACAGCCCAGGGCGTGGACAAGCGCCGGAGCTTCTGGAAATTCATCGAAAAAGCCGCAGACGTGCAGGTGCATGACCGCATCGACACCAGCCGCGACGATTGGCAGGACCAGGTGGCTGCGCTCGTCACGCGCCGTGCTTCGGAACTCGGTCTGGACTTCGTGCCGGATGCGCTCTCCCTCTTCGTCATGCTCGCTGGTGAGCAGTCTCAGCAGATCGGCAACGAGTTGGAGAAACTCGATCTCTTCCTCGGCCCCGAGCGCCGCACCATCACCGAGCACGATGTGAACGTGTTGGTTCCGCTCAGCCGCGCCGCAGTCGTCTTTGAGATCGGCAAGGCCATCCAGGGCGGCAACGCCTCGCGCGCCATACAGCTCATCGACCAGCAACTCGAAGCAGACGAATCCGCCATCGGCATCATGCGCGCCTCGATCATCGGTGTTGTTAGAAATCTCTACATGGCGCGGCTCATCATGGACCGCTTTAAGGTTTCCGGCAGTGGCAACTACAACGCCTTCGCAGGTGCGCTCAACCGCTTGCCCGAGCAAGATCGCGCCTGGCTACCTCAGAAGAAAGACGGCAGCGGCGTGAACGTCTATCCGATCTTCCTATGTGCCGGAAACGCCTCGAATTTCAGCCTCGCCGGCCTCCAGCACGTCATGGAAGCCACGCTCAAAGCCGATCAATCACTCGTCACCACCGGCCTCGATCATCGGCTCATTCTTCACCGGCTGATCGTGGAGATCGCGTCCGCGCGGAAGGTGCCAGCAGATCGGCCAGTCAGATCACGCCGATGAAAGCGGTTGTGGCCGCCCTGCGTGTGAAGTGACGTTTTTCCATCGCTGGAGATTTTTCCCCAATTACAATCCTTTCACACGCCGCGCAGGATGTGGACGCCTTGCCGGAGGTAGGCGATGCCGGACCATGCGGTGAAGAACGCCGCGACCATGCACGGCCATGCGGGATCTAACGGCACCACCTTGAGCATCACCCAGCCGAGCGCGAACATCTGCGCCACCGTGCATACCTTACCGGACCAATGCGGCGCGATGGCCACCTTGCGGCGTCTTTGCCACAGGATGCCGATGCCGCCGAGGATGATGCAGTCTCGCAGCACGACGATGCCTGCGAACCAAATTGGCAGCCGCCATCCGTCCAGCCCCCAGTCCACCAGCGAGAGCGTGATGACACCGGTGAGCAGCAGTGATTTATCGGCGATAGGATCGATGAACGCGCCGAAATCCGAGCGTTGGTTGAAACGTCTCGCCACCCAGCCGTCGATGCCATCGCTGGCTGCGGCGGTGATGTAAACGGCGAGCGCCCACCAGCGCAGCCGTTCATCCGGAATGCCATGCTGCACCGTGTGGCCGTATGCGAGCGCGAGTAACGCGAACACCGGCACCATGCAGATGCGCGTGATCGTGATTTTACTGGCGGAAGTCACGCCCCTACTCAATCAGAACTCCGCGTGCCGCGAAATCGGAAACTTCCACGAAACCAAGCGGCCCGTTTTAATAAACCGGCGCACCATATTCCTCTTCCACTCCACCGCCGCCGTCGCCACCTCCCTGGATCTTGCCCTTACTCCACAGGAACACCGCCTTGGTATCGCGATACAATCCGATGGTGGTGTTGCAGGAGTTCAGCATCAGCACTGCGGCGCACAGGATCAGGCATTTCATGCCCATGGATTAGCCACGACTGCCGTTTTGGGAAAGTGAAAAGTCTGGCGCGGCGAACGAAGCGCACCCGAGAATCTGCCTCCTGTGTCATTCCGACGGGGCATGCCCAAAAATGCCGAATCGGGCGAGAAATGGCTTTACAAGGAGGGGTCGGCGGCTAGTTTTCGCGCCCCCGGTTGGCAAGCGCTACCGGCTAAACCATCCACCATTTCCTGTCATGAAAGTCCTCTCTTCCCTCGCCTCCGCCAAGCGCCGTCACGCCGATTGCCAAGTCGTAAAACGCAAGGGCACGGTCTATGTGATCTGCAAGTCCAACCCGAAGTTCAAGGCCCGCCAGGGAGCGACTCCTGGCACCCGCCTCTCGAAGAAGGGTCTGTGAGATTCATCTGAAAACATGATTGAGGAAGGCGGCCTGCGGGTCGCTTTTTTCATGCCCGCGCAGCGAGGTTTTCCAGCACGCGGCCCGCAGCGATCATGCCGAAGGCGGCAGTCACATGAGTCACGGTGCCGAGGCCGGTGGCGCAGTTGAGACGCTGGCTGCCGGACTCCGGTTTTTCTCCAGACACGCTGCCATCACATTGCTGAAAAAGCTGCGGCTCGTCTGAAAACACCGCCTCGATTCCAAAGGGCGGTGGTTCCTGGCGCTGCGGGATTTTTGGAAACCCGTGCTCGTTTCTCAGAGCCTTGCGGAGTTGGAGGAGCAGTGGATCCTTGCCGCTGTATGCCAAATCCCGCACGCGGATGCGGGTGGGATCGCGCCGCCCGCCCGCGCCGCCGCAGGTGACGGTGAGGATGCCGCGCTGGTGGCATTCGGCTAACAGAAGTGCCTTGTGACGCGTGGTGTCGATGGCGTCGATCACTGCATCGAAGCCCGCATCCAGGATGTCCGTTGCGGATTTTTCCGTGAAGAACTTCGGAACGATGGTGATGCTGCCTGCGGGGTGGATCGCACGGGCGCGCTCGGCCATGGCCTCGGTTTTCTGGCGTCCGATCTGGCCGTCCATCGCGTGGAGCTGGCGGTTTACGTTCGTCACGCAGATTTCATCGAGATCCACCAGCGTCAGGTTGCCGATGCCCGAGCGGGCCAGTGATTCCACCGCCCATGAGCCGACTCCGCCGACGCCGATCACGGCCACTCGCGCTGTTAGAAAACGCTCCAGCGCCGCGCTGCCGTAAAGCCGCGCGATGCCGCCGAAGCGATGCTGGAGGGAATCGGGCACGCGCGGAAGATGCCGCGTCAATCCTATCAACGATGGGAGTGGGTACGGGGGGAGGGAATCGGGCACGCGCGGAAGATGCCGCCGCGCCTAGCGCGAGTCACGCCGGAATCCGCTCACTCCTGCGCGGGCAGATTCTTGTGCGAGCCATCGCAGAGCGGGGCGTTACCGGTGTGTTTGCACTGGCACCACCAGATAGTTTTCTTCTCGGCGACTTCGAGTTTCACCGGTTGCAGGCCGGTGCCTTTGTGAGAGCCATCGCAGAATGGTTGATGCGCGGAACGACCGCAAGAACACCACCAATGCGTGCCAGCTTCTACTTCCAGAGCCAGCGGCTTCGTATCGCAAACAATCGGTTTTTCAGGCATGGCAGCAGCATGACAGCCGCTCCGGCCTCAAGGCGAGACGGAAACCTGCGCCACCGGGATTTCCTGCACCGGCTTGGCCTTCTGCGGCGCGAGCGTAGTCGCCGGGTATTTATCCAGCTTCGGGTATCGCTGGCTTGGCATTTCATGGAAAAACGTCACTGCCAGCCAGCCCGCTAGGACGACTGATGTACCACTGACAAAATGGCTGAGTTGCATCGGGTATTTAGGAAATGCTTACTATTACGCTGGCGTTTTTTGCTCCCCATTGTTGGAAAAAGCAACCCCAAAGATCGGGCGCGCGGCGGAGGCTCAAAAGGAGGTTGTCGTGGTCCGCGTGGATGGCTAGATTTCCGGCCACCACCGCACCGCCAAGACGGAGCGGTATCCCATCTCAACCACACTCCCATGGGCATTTTCAGCAAACCGCGCCTGCGCAGCCTCGAACGTCGTGAAGATATGCCGGAGGGTCTTTGGAACAAGTGTCCGGACTGCGGCGCGATGATCCACAATCTGGAACTCGAGCAAAACCTCCACGTCTGCCAGCACTGCGGGCAGCATTTCCTCATCGGCTCGCGCGAACGCATCGCGATGCTCGCCGATCCCGAATCCTTTGAGGAAACCGAAGTGGGCCTCATTTCCGCCAACCCACTCGGATTCCAAGGCTACACGGAAAAAACCGCCATCCTTCGTGAGAAAACCGGCCTCGATGATGCCGTCGTTTCCGGCCGCCTCACCATCGGCGGCCACAAGGCGATGATCGCGGTGATGGACTTCAAGTTCTTCGCAGGCTCCATGGGCTCCGTCGTCGGGGAAAAAATCACCCGCGCCATCGAGATGGCCATCGCCGAAAAACGCGGCGTCATCATCGTCTCCGCCTCGTCCGGCGCGCGCATGCAAGAAGGCATGCTCTCGCTCATGCAGATGGCGAAAACCTGCGGCGCACTCGCCCGTCTATCAGAAGCAAAGTTGCCCTACATCTCGCTGATGACTCACCCGACCACTGGCGGCGTCACGGCCTCCTTTGCCACCATCGGCGACATCAACCTCGCCGAGCCGAAGTGCATGATCGGCTTCGCTGGCCCGCGCGTGGTGAAGGAAACGACGCACCAAAACCTGCCTCCCGGTTTCCAGACCGCCGAGTTCATGCTCGAGCACGGCTTGATCGACGCCATCGTCCCCCGCCCGAAGATGAAGGAGAAACTCGCCAGTCTGTTAGGCTACATGATGCCCGCCTGAGCTGACTCCAACTTCATCTTTGATTCCACGGGAAATTCGTGCAGCGTGTGGGTGTTGAAAAAAACCAACATCATGAAAACCAAAGCACTCGCCGCATTCGCATCCCTCTTCCTCGGAACCGCAGCCCCCGTCTTCGCGGGCACGACCTATCAAGCCACCGGGCCGATCCTCGAACTCACCGATTCGAAGATCGTCATTCAGAAGGATACCGAGAAATGGGAAATCGCTCGCACTCCCGGCACCAAAGTCACAGGCGAATTGAAGGTCGGCGCGAAAGTGACCATCCATTATTCAATGACCGCCACCTCCGTAGAAGTGAAGCCTGCCAAAGACGCGGTGCCTGCCGCACCCAAAGTTCCGGCAAAACCGAGCGGGTTTAAGACGAAATGAATTCATGGTGGGCCGGCCCCACGATCTTCACCCGCGATAAGCCGCAGGGAAGTCACTTGGGTGAATTCCCAGTTGAATTTTCCCGGTGCGGCCTTTCGATGGAGCGCAGCGGATGAACAAACCGGATTTCAGGATCAAGCTCCGCGAGGTGCCCCACCAGCCCGGGGTTTACCTGATGAAGGATCGTCTCGGCTCGATCATCTACGTCGGCAAGGCGCGGGATTTGAAGAAGCGCATGTCGTCCTACTTCATGGCCTCGCAGAAAATGCGCGCCAGCATCAAGACGCGGGCGCTCATCGATTCCATCCACGATTTTGAGTTCCACACCGTGCGCAACGAAGAGGAATCGCTGCTGCTGGAAGGCAAGCTCATCAAAGACTACCGGCCGCGCTACAACGTCGCCTTTCGCGATGACAAACGTTTCCTACTCGCGAAAATCCGGCTCACAGATCCGTGGCCGCGTTTCTCCACCACGCGCATGAAGAAGGACGACGGCTCGCGATACTTCGGGCCGTTCCCGCACTCTAGCGCGCTGCACCACACGCTCGAGTGGCTGAACCGCAGCTTCGGCTTGCGCGTCTGCCGCCCGCTACATCCCGGCGATGCCGAATACAAACATTGCAACGCCGACATCATCCGCAACTGCTCCGCCCCATGCATCGGACGAATCACGCGCGAGGAGTATTCCGAGCGCATTGAAGAAGCCTGCCGCATCCTGGAAGGAAAAGGGAAACGCGAACTGTTAGACGGCTTGCGCAAGGACATGCAAAGCGCTGCGGAGAACCTCGAATTCGAGAAAGCCGCCACACTGCGCGATGTGCTCCAGAACCTTGAGAAAACCCTCTCTCCAACCCGCCAGTTCAGCCGTGGCCGTGGCGTGCCCAGCACCGTCAAGCCCACAGAGGATCTCGCGGAACTCGGCGAAGAACTCCACCTCGCCGGCCCGCCGCGCGTGATGGAGTGCTTCGATATTTCCAACGTCTCCTCCAACCACATCGTCGCCTCGATGGTGCGCTTCACCGATGGCAGGCCGGACAACCAAAACTACCGTCGCTATCGCATCAAGACCGTCGAGGGCCAAGACGACTTCGCATCCATGGCCGAAGTCATCCGCCGCCGCTATTCGCGGATATTGTTAGAAAACGCCGCCGCCAATCCGGATGCGGACTTTTCCCAAGAAGATCCCGTCGAGGCCCAACGCCGCCTCGCCCGCGAGGGCCGAGCGAAGATCGTGCTGCCGGATCTGGTCATCGTCGATGGCGGCAAGGGCCAGCTCGGCATGGCGGTCAGGGAGCTGAACGCGCTTGGACTTCACGAGTTGCCCGTCATCGGCCTCGCCAAGCAGCGTGAGGAAGTTTTCCTACCCGGCCGCAGCGAGCCCATCCTCATCCCGCACGATCGTGGCGCGCTCAAGCTGCTCCAACGCATCCGCGATGAGGCCCACCGTTTCGCAAACGGCTACAACGCCTTGCTCTACCGCCGCCGCATGCACGAGAGCCAGCTCGACGATTGCCCCGGCATGTCACCTAAAAAGAAACGCCTGCTGCTGGAAAAATTCGGCAGCGTTTCCCGCATCAAAGCCGCCACCGCCAATGAGATCGCAGCCCTTCCCGGCATTTCCGAAAAATCCGCCGCAGCGATTCTGGAATTCCTCAAGCCCGCGTCTGGCACTTGAAGTGCCAGCATGTAGCTGGGACAACCTGTTCCAGCAGCCATGAGTGGCGGCCTTTCAAGCCGCCTTCTTCATTCTTGCCGGAATTGTCGCGTTTGCTAGCCTGCCAAAGTTGAATTAACACAATGTCCGGAAAGAACACCATGGCAATGCAACTAACCCGAGAAGAAGCGGGAAACTTGACCGATCAGGAGCTTGATGCCTATGCAAAGTTGATTCTCGATGAATCGCGTTCACGGCGAACTAAACTGGATAGGGCGATGAACTACCGAGGCAGACAGATCATACCAGTGGTGATTGCGTTTGCGGCCACAGGGGCTTCATATTTTTACACCCAGCTCGGATGGCAGGTGATCCTCGTTTTCTTTGCTGTCGTGGCTTTGTTGCATTGGCACACGGCGGGAATTAACAAAAGGATTGATGCCCTGCTTGAGCTGCTAGAACTCGATTCCATAACAAGCCGCTCGAAAGATCTCTGAGATGAACGACAGCGATCCGGTGATTATCCTCATCCGCTGAACCAACACCGCTCGGAAAAAATGAAACCCCTCATCCTCCTACCCATCGCCGCATTCACGCTTCTCAACGGTTCGTGCGCGAACTTCGGAGAAACCCTCGTGGATTCCGTTTTTGATGGCGTTGTGGACTCCATCTTTGAAACGAGAGAAGACAGGGAGATCGACTCGGACACGAAAAGGATGCAGGCAGGTGAGCCGTTAAGGCACTATCCCTCGGAAAGAAGGCTTCGCATCGCCAGAGAGGACAGGATGCTCAATGACATGATGGAGGATTGAAAAGGGCTGGGAGGGCTGCTCATCGCAGCATCGGAAACAGCAGAATTTAGTTTGGTGCGGCGCTTGGCTTGAACTATGGTGCCGCTCCCCGAGGGGATGACTTATGGCAATCAAAGGACTGGAACTGGCTCAGGCATGTGCGAAGGCGGCGGATGAAACCAAGGCGGAGGGAATCCGCATTTGGGACATGCGCGGGCTTTCAAATCTCACGGATTTCATGGTGGTGTGCTCCGGCACCTCAATGCCGCAACTGCGCGCAATCTTGCGGGACGTGGCAGGTAAGGTGGAGGATGAACACGCCGTGAAACCCGCGCATTCCGAGGGCAAGGCGGACACCCGCTGGGTGGTGTTGGATTTCATCGACGTGATGGTGCATGTGATGCATCAGGAACTGCGCGACTATTACGGACTGGAAGAATTGTGGAAGGATGCGAAGGAAGTCGAGTGGCAGCCAGCGGCTTGATTTTCCGGGAATAAAGCGATGCTCACTCACTCACATCCGCGTTCATGAGTGAGTTCGAGCAACTGGTCGATTCCCATTACCAAGCGTTGTATCGCTTTGGGATGTCGTTGACGCGCAGTGCGGACGCGGCGGCGGATCTAGTGCAGGAAACATTCTGTATCTGGGCGGCGAAGGGCGATCAACTCAATGACCGCAGCAAGGCGAAAACCTGGCTGTTCACCACGCTACACCGCGAGTTTCTGAGTCAGCGGCGCAGAGCGTCGAGGTTCTCGGACGAGCCGGTGAATGAGGACTCCGCAGAGGCTTCGACCGGTGCGGAGGAAGGTGCGGAGCGGCAGATGGACGGCCAGCGCGCGCTGGAGTTGTTAGGCGCGCTGGAAGAGGCTTACCGCGTGCCGCTAGCGTTGTTCTACCTCCAGCAGCACAGCTACAAGGAGATCGCGGAGATTCTCGATGTGCCGATCGGCACGGTGATGTCACGGCTTTCACGCGGCAAAGAGCTGCTGCGCAAACGCATGACTTCGGAGCCATCAAGTGCGCCGAAGAACATCCTCAACATTCAACAAGGAGAGGCGAGACACCATGGATAAGGAGCAAGCCAGATTCGTACTGCGCAGCTTCCGCCCTGACGGCGCGGATGTGAATGACGCGGACTTCGCCGAGGCGCTGGCGCTGGCAATACAGAACCGCGAACTTGGCGAATGGTTGGCGCAGGAGCGCGCGTTTGATTCGGCCTTCGCAAATGCGCTTGCCACGGTGGCGCTGCCGGAAACGCTGCGTCAGGATATCCTCGGCTGCTTGTCAGGTGAGAGAGACGGTTTTCCGCAGGCGGAGGACGCGAGAGATGCCGCATTCATCGGCGCACTCGCCTCGATTCAAGCGCCGTCAGTGCTGCGCGAGGAAATCCTCGCCGCGATGAACCGCACCGTGCGCCGTACCGCGCCTGATAAGCCGATGTGGCGGCGTTTCTCGATGCCACTGGCTGCGGCTGCGGGCGTGGCGCTGGCGTTTTTCCTAACACGCGGCGAGAAGCCGGTGAGTGTCGGCCCACTGCCGGTGGATGTGGTGCAGGCGGGATTCTTCAGCGCATATCAATCCCCGTTTTTCAGACTGGATGTAAAGCGTGATGACCAGCGCGTGCTCATGGAGCATCTGAAAACCCACAAGCTGCCCTGCCCCGGCTGCTTGCCGCCCGGCCTTGCGCATTTGAAGAGCATCGGCTGCCGAGAACTGATCATCGATGGCAAACGCGGCTCGCTCCTGTGTTTCAATGAGAGCAAGAACGGCACCATCCATCTGGTGATCTTCCAGCGTGCGGATGTGAGCGGCGAGTTGCCCTGCGGCAAGCATCCTTTATTCGCACAAAGCGGCCGTTGGGCCACCGCCCGTTGGGAGGATGATAAGCATGTCTTCATTCTCCTTGGCAAAACGGACACGCACAAACTCGCGACTTTGTTCTAACGGCGTGGGATTGGCCAATTCAGCATCCGCATCAATCAACAATACCGCCTGTGTTTCCACTGGTCGGAACAAGGCGCGGACGAAGTTGAAATCATCGACTACCATTGACCATGAAAGCTCCCGCCAAAACCAAACTTGATCCCCGTTATGCGGAGATTTCTCCAGGTGAAATTCTCGCCACGGAATTTCTGGAGCCGTTAGGGATCACGCCTTACCGATTGACTCAGGAAACAGGCATGCCGCGTTCCCGTGTCTCGGACATCCTCAAGGCAAGGCGCTCCATCACCGCAGAGACCGCATTGGCGTTATCGCTCTACTTCGGAAACTCCGCCCGCTTCTGGCTGAATCTCCAGAGCCACTTCGATCTTGAAAAAACCACTCGCGGCAGCTTGGAGAAAATCAAGGCCCGGGTGAAGCCGTTGCAGGCTGCTTGTGGATTGATCTTCTAAAAATACGGAGAATGAGTGATTGCTGATTGCGCGTCCCCGTCATGCTGCTGCGGGCCGTCAAAGCGGAAGGTTAAAATCATGAGCTTTTTGAGCTTTTTGTTTGCCAGCCACGGCGATGACGGATAGCAAAAACATAGTGAAAGTTGTGCCCCCCACCATTACGAGCTCAACGGCTAAACGGCTGTTAGTTTTCGGAAAGAAAGCTACATCCCAGAGATTGATTGCCCCGTTGCCGCATTTATCGGCGGCTTTTTTGCGCCACGGAAGAGTGACTTTTTTCCACGCAAGCGAGCAGCTACTTGCTGCGGAAGTGGCGCTAGCTCTTGGAAACAAGGGCTACTCATTCGTAGCCAAGGTGTTCTTTGCCACTCAGGAGGCATTCGCCGAGTGGAGCAGGGTATTCCGCGACTTCGCTCGAAATATGCGCAGCAGCGCAGAGGTTTTCGGCAGGCCAAGCCAGGCATCCCACTACAAACCGCAGGTAATCTGACGCAGAAAGCCTCGTTACCCAGCCATCTCAGCGATTTCGTATGCTGCATTAAACCGTAAATTTATTAGTTCCATGAAACACAAAGCCGTCAAGATTCTGTTGCCAGTGCTCACCCTGCTCACGCTTTCATCCTGTTTGCAGGTGCCGCCGCAGGATCCAGCCCGCTACCAGGCGGCGCTGGATGCCGCCTCGGAAGATGACTTCCAGCATCGGGACCGGGAGCGGCGCAGTGCCGCTGCGGCTTACCGTGAATCCGGCCAACAAGCTCCCACTTATCACCACCACGAACATCGCACCAACAACTTCATCGGCTGGTAACTGCCGATTTCATCCCACACCTCCACACCAACCATGAAAAAACAAACACTACCCCTAGTCCTCGCCAGCATCGTCACTGTTCTGGCACTCCCCTCGTGCGAACCCTCACTCAATGGCTCCCTCGCCAGCCGTGATGTGATGAGCGACCGGGAACTCCACCACCGCGGAAACAGCCGGAGGGACACCGTCGAAGAAGTCCAGACCCGCTCCGCCGTGCGGGGAGACCAATACGAATCCGCCACCCACCCCCTCAACATGGCAAATGGCGTTTTGGGCGGTCTGAACGGTATCCGCAACAACGCCGAGTGGCTCACCAGATGATACCCAAGGCAGCGAGCACGGCTGGGGCGGAATGTGAAGAAGCCTTCCTGTTCTTCTCTGCGGTGATTCCTGCCAAGGTCCAAACAACACCACTGCCAACCGCTACAACTCAAATCACTACTCATTGATTTAGAACACTACCCATTCAGCAGCCATGAAAATATTACACCTGATTATCCCACTCATACTAGCGGCAACGGCGATCAACGCCTCCGCAGCGCCTGCAAACGATAATTTTGCTAATAGCCAGACCATCTCGGCCGGCCTTACAACCACCAACATGACCGACGCGTCTGTAGAGGCTGGAGAGCGATCCACCACTAGCGGAAAAACCGTTTGGTACACCTACACTGCCACTTCGGATTCGATCATTACCCTCGATAGCACCGGAACCGTCTTTGATGATCATTTCATTGATGTTTTCATGGGAAATTCGATCAACAATCTAATTTACATAGATGGTAAGTCAACCGGGAGCACAACCCCATTCAGTTTTTCCTTCAAAGCCAAGGCCGGTTCAATATACAGGATCTGTGCAGGCGATAAGAGTACGAACCTATGGGGTGGAACAAATATGAAACTTACCCTGTTCACAACCGCCTTCAATCATGCGGGTCCGCTGTATTCCAATCAGACGCCTACAGACGGCTTCATAACCAATGATCGTTTTGACTCCAGAACGACGCTCGCGGGAAACTCGCTTACGGTAATTAATTACATGAGCGACTCCAGCGTAGAGGCTGGCGAGCCGGATACAAGCACGGGAAGAACCGCTTGGTATAGTTGGACGGCAACCTCGGACTCTGTAATTACCATTGATTCCACCGGAACGAAGTTTGACGATCATTTTGTTTCTGTGTATATGGGCACGTCTATCAACAATCTGATTGGTGTGGATAGGGATAGCAGCGGCAGCACATCACCATTCTCATTCAGTTTCAAATCAAAGGCTGGAACGACATATCAGATCTGCGCAGGTGATGTAACTTCAAATTTATGGGGAGGGCCACTCCTTCAATTAACCCTGACCACAGCCCCTTTTACTTACTCTGGCACTCTTTATGGCCCCGTGGTTCCAACGGCGCCCACTCCGAAAAACGACAGTTTTTACACCCCCCAGGTTCTCGCGGGAAACCTTCTGACCGTGATTGGTTCCGCTGCCAGTGCGACTACAGAGCCTGGCGAACAACTATATGAAAGAACACTGTGGCATAGCTGGAAGACTACCGCTAACAAATTGGTGAGCATCAATGTTCCAGAGGGTTCGAGTGGAGGCTTTGCGGTCTACACGGGAAGCACTCTCCAGACAGCAGTCCAAGTTGAGCCGCGTTCTGATTCCACTTCCCTCAGTTTCAAGTTCAATGCGGTAGCCGGTACAACCTACAAGCTGGTGATCGGATCAACATTCAGCCAGCATCAGTTCACTCTTTTGGCAACAGATCCACCTGTGAA
>JANMLQ010000113.1:0-8025 GCA_031372635.1 Akkermansiaceae bacterium
CGGCGATCCGGAAACCGTCACCCGCATCGCCCAATATGAAATGGCCTACCGCATGCAAATGTCCGTCCCCGAAGTGATGAGCATCAAGGAAGAGCCAGCGCACATCCTCGACATGTACGGAGCCAAGCCCGGCATGACTTCCTTTGCGAACAACTGCCTACTCGCCCGCCGCCTAGCAGAAAACGGCGTGCGTTTCATCCAGCTCTTCGACTGGGGCTGGGACACTCACGGCTCCAATGCGATGGAATCTCTAACCGACGGTTTCGTGAAGAAGTGCAAGGACATCGCCCACCCCACCGGCGCGCGGCTAACCTATCTCGAACAACGCGGCATGCTCTAAGACACACTCGTCGTCTGGGGCGGCGAATTCGGCCGCACATCGATGCAGGAAAACCGCGGCGGCGGTGCTGCAAACGCCTTCGTCGGTCGCGATCACAACCCGAATGCCTTCACCTTCTGGATGGCCGGTGCAGGCGTGAAACCCGGCATCAGTTATGGCGAGACCGATGACATGGGCTACCGCGTAGCCACCGACCCCGTCCACGTCCGAGACTTCCACGCCACGCTGCTCCATCTCTTCGGCTTCGATCACCACAAGCTCTCATTCCCGTTCCAAGGCCTCGATCAGAAACTCACCGGCGTGAAACCCGCCAAAGTCATCAAGGGCTTCCTCGCGTGAGTGGCGTAGGAGTTGGAGTTCAAGCTTCAGCTTGCGCATCGTGAAGACACGCTAAAGCGCGAACTCCTATCAGGACTCCAAGCTGCCTCTCAATCATCCCATCCCTTTCCGAAATCCAGCAAGGGATATTCCTTCCATCTTCTCTCCGCCTCCTCGCGCCCGATCCGTTCAAGATATTCGCCAGCGCTCGACCATTTCCATTCGTCCCATTTCTTCACATGTCCGTGTTTCACCGGATTGTGATGAACGTATTGGATCGCCCTGATGTGATGGGCGTCATCGGTGATGGCGCGTTCTAGGATATTGAACCAGACCTTGCGTCCCCGTGCGTCATCCTCGCGGTTCCATTGATGGGAAATCCGCCCGTGCAACCTGCCCAGTGCATGAAGCATCGCCGGGAAACACTCAGTCAGCACCACGGCATGATAATGATTGGGCAGCACAACCCACGCCTCGATGCGCACCGTGTGGCCTTGCAAAATTTCCAGCAGTTCCGCCGCGAACAGATCCATGCGCACGTCGGATTGTCCGATCCATGGCTTGTGTTCATAGCAGGTGGCGCTGAGCAGATAGAGTCCTTTCGTCTGGCGCGTGTGTGGCGGGCTATGCCACGGGTGACGTTGGAGTTTGCGCCGGGAGAGGGTTTCGTCGCGCTGCTCGGGAGATAACTTTCGCCAACGATACATTGCATGTTTCTGACAGACTTCCGGCGATGGACAAGCTAGGACTCCGGGTATTAATTGGAGTCCAAGCTTCAGCTTGTAGATCGTGAAGACACGCTAAAGCGCGAACTCCTTCCTCTAAGCACCGGAACCCTTCACGTTTCGCAGTCTCTTGAGCAGGAAACGCCACACGCGCACGTAAACGGGCCGTTGCTTCAGGAGCTGTTGTTTCAGGGAAACAATGTCCTGCTTCAGGGACAGCGCCTGTTGTTTCGCCTGCTTCAGACTGTCTTGGGTTTCCCTGCGCTTCTGTGTTTCCGCCTGTAACTTGTCTTTCGTTTCCCACAGCCGTGCCCGGATAGTTTGGTGGGCGGCTTTTTCTTTTTCCAGTCTTTGCGAAGCAATCTCCACGGCGCGACGAGTGTCTTCGACTTGCTTGCGCAGCATGTAGTCGCGCTGTTTAAAATCTGCGCCCTGCTTTTGAATCCGCCCCATCAGCGTGCGGGTCATTTCAACTGCGAAGTGCGGATGAATCCGTCCCTCCATGTTCAACTCGGGCAGTGGTCCGGGCAGCGGGCTGTTGGCATCCGCCAGTGATGAAGGACGGACGGTTTCATAAAGCCCGAGTATGCGGCGGGCCTGGGTTTCCAACGTCCATTGCGATACATCCATGCCGCGCGCGCCCTCACGCAGTCTCTGGCGGTGAGATGAATCGAGACAAAAATCGGTTAGATGACGGGCGAGTTCGGCGACGTCGCCCTTGGCAGCGAGTAGGCCGTTGAGCTGATGCGTCACCATGTCCGGCACGCCACCGGTGTCGAAGGCGATCACCGGGCAGCCACATGCGAGCGACTCCATGACCACGTTCGGAAGATTGTCGTCCAGCGTGGGGCAGAGGAAAGCGGAGGAGCTTCGCAGGATGTCGGCAACCGCGTTTTCCCCATCGATTTTTCCGAGATGACTCACTGGAACCGGCAGGTCCATGCCCTCTGCGGCCACTTTACCGAAGGTGCGCAAACGGATCATCCCTTCGCTCACGGCAGTCGCGAAGCGGGCGTCGGTCATGCAGTGGTTGAGTGCCGCCCGCAGTTCCTGATAGCCCTTACGCCGCTCCAGCACATTCTGGCAGCCGAACAACAGCGTGACGCCGGGTTCCGCGACTTCGTCTTCAGTGTGGTGATACACCGCAGGATCAAGACCGCAGGGAATGACATGGATGCGCTCTAACGGAATAATCCCGGAGGCGGCGGCTTCCGCAGCCATCCAGCGGCTCGGGGCGATTACATGGATCGGCAGCGAACTGAAGATGCGTTTTTTGCGTTCCAGTTCCTGGCGGGCCAACGCGTGCAGGCTCTCATCAATCTGCGCGGTGCCGTCCCAGTCCGCCTCTAGCCTCCGACTGCCACCGATGTAGTGGCAGCCGCCAGTGTATGCCCATTGATCATGGAAGGTCCAGAACACGGTTTTCCCCGCCTCGCAGAGCGGCGCGATGTCTTCGGGGCTGAGAAATTTTGCCACCCAATGAAGATGCACCACATCCGCCGCCGCGATCCACGGATGATCTAACAGCGGGATGGATATGGGGGTGAAGGAAAAGAAAGTGGCTTCGGGCGCTTGCGCGGGCCTGACGCGGTGACGGTGAAAAAGTTCGGTTGCCTCGAACATGTCGGACGCGATACACGAAACATCCGGCCCCGGCCAAGTGCGGGTGCGCGAAATCATCCGGCTTTCCGCTCCGATCTGCTGTAGTCCCTGATGCAGCCTCCATGCCGCGATCGCTGCGCCGCCGGACTTGTCATGGGTGCTCAGTTGGACCGCCAGTTTCATGGTGGTAGTGGTGGCGTAGGGCGGCTCATCGGGAATGCGGCGAACATTGAAAGCGGAAACGCCATCCTGCAAGTGCGCTCATCAGGGCTGTTTGCGGAAACGTTCCGGCACGAAGCCAAGGTCCGTGGCTTCAGCGACGGCGAGTGCGATCTGGTTCTCGATCACAGACACCGGCACTGGCGGTTGGTAATCGCGCAGAGCGGCGGCGAGAGCGTCACCCGCGTTTGCAGCTCCGGTTTTCAATGCGCGGTAGAGTTTCACCGATAGCGCTTCGGCAGCTCCGGGTGTTAGCAGATCGGGGATGGCCGTGCGGAAATTCTCGGGCAGCGATTCCTCTAACGGAACACCACGGCGCTTGGCGAGCGCGCGGATGAGTTGATAGCCTTCCTCCGGCGTGGCAGTCGGAAAGATGGGGATCTTCACGTCCACGCGGCCGGGGCGCTTGAGGTCCACTTCCACCAGATCCGGCCTGCTGGTGGCGAGTGCCCACAGGATGCGGCCGCGGTTGCGGGAATCGCTCATGCGCTCCGCCATCATGCCATAAACACGGCCTGAAACGCCCGAGTCACCCGAGTCCGCGCTACGGCGGCCAAGCGCCTGATCCGCTTCATCGACGAAGACGATGCAGCGGCCGAGCGCGTCTAACAACCGGAAGATTTTTTCCAGATTGCCCTCGGTGGAACCCACCCACTTGTCGCGGAAATTTTTCATCTTCACGACTGGAACACCCGCTTCTCCAGCGAGGCACTCGACCATGAAGGTCTTGCCGGTGCCGACTGGGCCGCAGAACAGATAGCCCATCGGCAGCGCCGCGAGATCACCGGCTTTCCATAGTGCGATGTCTTGGCGCAGCCATGCCTTGATCGCGACTTGGCCGTGCAGATCGTCGAGTGTGCGGTCTGGTTTCAGGAACTCGATGAGGCCCTGCGCGTCCTTTTCAACGAGTTCTTTTTTCAAAACGACGAGGTCTTGCGGCGTGACTTCCTTCGCGTGGTGTTGGCGGGTTTGCAGCAGCGTCTCGATGGATGAAAGCGTGGCCCCGGCAAGCGCGGCGGCGGGTTCCGCCAAATTTGCGGCGTAAGGTTTCAGTGGAATCGGATAGAGCGTGCCCAGATGGCCAAGCGCGGGAAGCAACTCGTCCCGACCCGGAAGCGGCACGGCGATGCAGGACGCCTGCGGATTGCGAGCGACGAGTGGATGAAGGTCGTTGAGGTTTTCCGTTAGAAGAAAGGTCGCGCAGTGTTGCCCGGTGATGGACGGGTCCGCCGCCCACTCGCGCAACTGGCTGGCGATGGCGCTGAGTTCGTAATTCGCACCGCCTGCGGAAGGCGGCACGATCAAGCCCGCATCCCGCACGATGACAGCGACGCGCGTCGCCTTTTCCGGTTTGATCCGTGCGACATTCGCGCAGAAGCGCAAGTAGTGTGTGAGCACAATCACCGCCTCGCGCGGAACCTTCGGCAACGCGGCCTCCTTCGCAGCGGGTGGCCATTCGGCGAATCGATCACCGCCTTTCTCCACACGGATGCCGTTTCCGAGATCGTAGCAAATGACCACATCGAATTTTGCTAACAGCCTCTCACGCAGGAACGAATCGAGCGCGACGATCTTCGGCACGCTCCCCTTCACGGGCAGGAGTAAAAGGTCGCCCACGTTGCCATGGATGATGAACTGCGCGCAGGCCCCCGATTCGTAAAGGTCGATGACTTCAGTGGCCCAGGGAGGAAGATCGGTGGTGATGCTTGTGCTCATTTGAAAACGTGATGCGTCTTCGCAGATTGCGGATGCAACGACCAGCGGAAAGCCCGAGGTGGTACCGGACTCTATGCGATGACTTTGGACTGCGGCGAGCATCGCCGCTTTGGCGGTGAAGTCCACATGCGCATCACCGCGCCAAGACCACCCGCATCCACGCTTGCCCGCTAAGTCGAAGCTGTTTGGAAAACGCACTCGTCACCCTCAAAGCGGCGATGCCCGCCGCAGTCCAAGGATATCACCCAGGATTCATTTCCTTCTTCACTTCACCGGCGGGTGGTGCGGCTTCGGTGCCGGGGACGGCCATGCCGAGTTCGGCTGCTAGATCGGCTAGGGCGATGTCTTCGAGGGCTTCGCGCTCGGCGGCTTTTTCCTGGAAGCGGGTGGTGTCGATGCTGTCGCGTGCGACGCGTGCGCGGCCAGCGGCTTTGGTGTTTTCTTCCTCTACCATTTGATGGAGGCGGTCGAGAGTATCGCCGGAGCCGCCGATGGTGGTGAGCATGCCGCTGGCCATTTCGTTCATCTCGGCGAGGGCTTTGTTCATCTTCATGCTATCGAGGTCTTTGCGGAGTGACTCGATTTTTTCGCGGGCGGTCTTGATGGCGATGTCGCGGGAACTGGTGAGTTCTTTGTAGGTTTTTTCCGCATCGCCGAGTTGGGCGCGGTTGTCGGCCAGGTCTTTGCGGATGCGTTGGAGTTCGAGGGCGATCTCGCCTGCGAGGCGTTGGTTTCCGGCGCGGAGGTTGGCGGCGGCTTTGGCCTTGAGGTTCTGCTCTTCGGCTTCCTGGCGTTTTACCTGGGAAATGAGTTTCTCGCAGAGGCCAGCGTGGGCGGAGAGGCCTTGGTTGAACTGGGCGATCTGGGCGCGGAGGTTTTCCTTCTCAAGTTCTAACAATGCTTCCGGGTTCTGTTTTTCAAGGCCGGAGATGAAGAGTCCGAGGAACCCACGGAAGAGGTTTGATAGGCGGCGGAACATGGCTTTGGTTTTCGGTTAGGGATGGTTTGGAGAAGAGGGTGGCAGAATCATTTTTCGACAGAATCATTTTTTGGATTTCAGACTCTTTGAAATGATTCTGTCTAAAATCTTACTGTGGAATGGGGCGGGATGAAGCTCCTGATAGCAGGGGCGGGGCGGGTTCGTCGTCGTAGATTTGGGAGAAGGAGGCTTGTGAGAAGATTTTTTCGGAGGACTGGAGGGATTGGGAGATGGTGTCGATCTGGACGCTGAGTCCGGCGGTGTCGCTGGTGGTCATGCCGACTTCGCAGAGGTGGGTGATTTGTTGCTCGGTCTTGTCGATTTCCGCGCCGACGTGTTCGAGGCTATCGGCGGCTTGATGGTGGTTTTCGAGTCGTTCGCGGATGGTGTTGAGGCGATCGCTGATGGAGGTGGCGAGGCGGCTTTCCGGGAGACCTGCGGTTTTATCGCGCTCACGGGCGGTGGCGAGTTGTTCCTCGGCGGAGTGAAGTTCGGCTTCGATGGCTTCGCGACGTGTGGCACCGAGGAATTTCTCAAGACCAGTGCGCTGGTGGAGGAGCTTGAGGAAGAGCCAGAGCATGCGATCGAGCGACTCGCTGCGGAAGTTGTCCACTCCGGGCGCGCCTTCTTTGGCGCTCATGCTGCTGCGGAGATTGACGAGTGCCGTGCAGCGCTGGCGCAGGGAATCGAATCGCTCGGCATCGGCGGGGCTGAGGAAATCCATGAGCTGGCGGAAGCGCAGGCGGGGATCGACGGGTAGTGGCGGCGGGGATTTTTTTTGTCCCTTGAGGACGTTTTGGAAACGCGGATTGAGGCCGAGGAATCCGAGGTAGCCGAGTTCCGCAGCGGCAAGGAAGGGCAGGACGATCATAGGCGCGCCACTGAGTATGGCGACGGTGACACCCGCGCCCAGGCCTAACAGATGCCAGTGCCAGGTGAACGCGCGCTGCAGCGATGCGGCCAGTCCTTCGGGTGATTCCTTGGTCACGATGATCGGTTATGTTTTTCCGCCTCCAGTTTGTCGAGCAGCGAGCGCACATGGCGCACGGATTCGAGAAACGCTGGCTCTTGCTGCATTTCGCGTGCCGGGCGGTCCGGCGGCGCGACTGCGAACTGGTGGGCGATGGTGCCGGGCGAGGGGCTGAAGATGAAGACGCGATCGCCGAGATAGACGGCTTCCGGGACATCGTGGGTGATGAAGAAGACGGTGGCTTCCAACTCGCGCCAGAGGGAAACGAGTAAGTCCTGCATGCGCTGGCGGGTGGTGGGATCGAGCGCGCCGAAGGGTTCGTCCATCAGGATGATGCGCGGATGCATGATGAGTGTGCGGGCGATGGCGACGCGTTGGTTCATGCCGCCGCTGAGTTGGTGCGGGAATTTGAGCGCGTCTTTTGTCGGATCGAGTCCGACTTTGGCGATCCACTCGCGGGCGCGATCGCGGCGCTCTTTTTCCGGGACTTGGGCGCATTCGAGTCCAAAGGCCACGTTGTCTAAGACCGTGCGGTGCGGGAAGTTCGCGTAGTCTTGAAACACGAAGCCGCGATCCGGCCCGGGTTCGGTGACGGGCGCGCCGTGGACCATCACGCTGCCGGATGTGGCGGGAAACTGTGGGGCGAGCCCGGCGATGAGGCGCAGCACGGTGCTTTTTCCGCAACCGCTGGGGCCAAGCACGCCGATGAACTCGCCGATGTTAGGGATGTTCTCGACGGAAAACGTGACGTCCTTGATCGCAGTGAAGGCGCGTTCCGTTCCAACATCGAAGGTCTTGGTGACGTTTTTAAAATCCACGACCAGTGGCTGGCCGGCGGGTGCTGGCGCAGCGTCCTTCAGCTCGCACGGTTGCTCGCTGGCTGTTAGTTCAATTTTCGCCATGTTTGATGTGAGGGAAGAGCTGGCGCTGGAGCAGCATGATCGAGCGGTCGATGCCCCAGGCGACCATGGTGATGATGAAGAGGCAGAGGTAGATGTGCTCGTTGAATCCTCGGCGCTGGCTGTTGATGATGAGTGCGCCGATGCCGGTCTTGGCGTTCACGACCTCCGCGAGCATGATGTAGCCGAAGGCGAGGCCGAAGATAAGGCGCAGGCTGTTGACGATGTCTGGCAGCGCGAGCGGGAAGATGACCTTG
>JANMLQ010000116.1:0-9638 GCA_031372635.1 Akkermansiaceae bacterium
CGAATCGTTGCGTCGCCGTGACTATTGACACGAATCTATGAATTCAGAAATTGACAAGCCCGCCTGATTTTCGACAAGTCACAGGCACTGGATTGCCCCAACCAGTAAACAGGAATTTTGAACCCCATGAATCCTTCCACCCATCCAATCCGGTCACTCATCCCCCTGCTTTCCGCGATGATCCTTCCGGTATCACTACCCGCCCAGCAAGCCACCCCCAAATGGGACGTTGAAATTCCTGTGCCGATCTCCGACGGAACTCCATCCCCGCCAGCGCCGAAGCCCGAACCTATCGATTTTAAAGTCCTGAGTTCCCGCACGACTCGCATGGATGTCACGAAGGCACCGGAAATGCACGATCTTCCTCTCATCACCGGGACGATCAACGTCACCGTGCAGCTTGTCGAGAACCCGATTCTCATTGATCCACCTCCACCTCCACCGTTACCGGCCCTGCCGCCCACAGATCCAGCCGTAATTGCCAGATTGGCGGAACTGAGAAAGAAATATCGCGATACCAAATTGGTGTTCTTGTCCGCTACGGTGTATGACCACAACCGCACGTTCCTCCGCATCTATCCGAATGGAAAAGTCGGCGAAGAAGTCACGGCATGGAGTAATCTGAATTTCAATCATTTCAGCGGATTCTCTACCTATCGGGTGAAGGATGCTGAGGACGACACGCACTATGACTTTGGTCTGCTGATGGGAATAGGCGGCATCGACACCCGCCGCTGGAAAGAAATGGCCGAAGCGCGGGGCATCGAAAACAAAGGACCAGAAATCCCCAAAATTCCGATCATATCCGACCTCGCCGATGGCGGCCCCTCATTTATCGTGGTCAAAGGTGACGCGAAGAGTCCGGCGATGGATACCCTGGAGCAAATCCACGATCTTTATCGCAAGGAGGGCGTAAAAATGGCGGAAGCCTGCCATGCTAGAATCAAAGCACATTAGGAACGCAAGGCATACTTACTGGCGAATCCCCCCAAACCCAAGGACGTGACCATCCGGTTCTGGAACCGTGAGAACGTGAATCAAACTCCAAGCAACAACGAGTGATACAACTAAGTAATCTGCTGCCAAAATCACTTATCGTGTTTGTTTGTGGCTGTGCGCCGCTACATGCGCAAATGGTGCCACAACCCCAGGTTTCATTCACAGAAGGCTCATCAGGAACTTGGAACGCTGACTGGATTGGCGTGGCCGAGCGAACTTACTTCGTCCAATATAGCCTTGATCTCGTGAATTGGGGGTATGCGCCTCTTCTGCGCCATGGGGCTGGTGTGCAGCTTTGCGGCATGCAAACTCTGAATGCGGAAAAATACTTCATCCGGCTCAAATACAGCGACGACCCGGCGGTGAACACTCTGGTCAAGGCGCGCCTTGCCGACTTTGACGGGGATGGCATCCCGAATGCCGTAGAACTTGAATACGGCACTGGCTCAGATCCTTTCGACATCAACAGCGTAGGGCCGGACTCGGATAGCGATGGGATGCCTGACGCTTGGGAATTCGCATACGGACTCAATCCTAACACTAATGCCGACAGCGGAGGAGATCTGGATGGCGACGGATTAACGAACCTCCCGGAATATCAGGCCCGCACCAAGCCGAATTATTATGACACGGACGGCGACGAATTTTCCGATGGTTACGAAATTGCAAATGCGGGATTAGCTCCTCTCGCCCCCAATTCCAACGGCGATCAGGACGGCGACGGCCTGAGCGATATTGATGAACTCACCTACGGCACTGGTCCCACTGCTAGCGACAGTGATTCGGATGGCTTTTCCGATGTCTTTGAAATCCAAAACGGCTCCAACCCACTGGATGCTCAACGCACGCCGTTCATTCCAAGCACACATTTTGGCGGCACGGTTTCCAACGCTAACGTCCTGCCGATGGGCAATCTCGGTGTCGGCAACTATGGCAATGGGGATGCATTCAAAGTTACGTTCAACGTGGGTGACGGCATCGGCTTTTTTATTCCCGGCGTCGGATACAATACCAATCAGGAAGCGTGGCGCATGAAAATCGGCAGCGACATGGGCGTCACCACCATTCCATACCCCCGCCCGGCTGTTGGCGGAGGGGAGTATCCGGCTTACACCAACTACACCTTCCTGCAGCTCGACAGCAGGAAAACCTATGTCACCCAGTTGCAGCATCTGGGATTAGCCGGAGTGGCTGTTAACGGAACTGCCACGACGCCCGACTACCGCCACTCGTGGTTCATCGGTTCAAACGATTTCCTGATCCTGACCAACAATCCAAATATTTCCGTTTTGCGGAGCATCGGCGCGAACAAAACCCAGACTGGAGTTTTTCCCAGTGGCTACGACTGGACCACCCGACTCAACTATCTGGTCCCCTTCGTGCGCCTCGGGTATTCCTCCAGCTACACGGGTAGCGACGCCACCGGCCCACGCTTCCGCAAAATCTCGCACTTCGGACGACCAATCCCCGATGTGAAACCAGAAGCAGAAGCCGAGTATGACGAAGCCGCCGAAGAATCCTACGTGGATGCCTTCGATCTCAGCCTTCGCCACGACACTTCGTTTGTCTCGATTCCGCTCGCCGCCAGCGATCTGCGTCTCGAAGCGAACGCCTCGGTGCGCGAAACCACATGGTCGAACCGCAGCGGGCTGCGCCCGGAGGAGGAAATTACCTCGCCCTTCGGAATCGGGTGGTCGTCGAATCTCTGCGCCTACATTGAAACGGTGGAAACCCTCGGCAGCAGCACCACACGGCCCACCACCGTCAGCGTGATTGACGAGGGCGGCAGAGGCCAACGCTTCGGCACGGCAGACAACATGGCGACCTTCTTCCCGTGGCCGTCGTCGCTCACCGACAAGAAAACCTACCTCAATACCCTTTCCAAAGTCGGCAACGATCTCGTGCTCCAAAAGAAATTTGGCAACAAGCTGACTTACCGTCCCTGTGATGCCTGGTTCTTGTACAGCTCGGACCGCCTTGAAAGCTCGCCCACGGTCGTGCGCCACCGGTATTGGCGACTGGAGGAAGTAGAAGACCGTTACGGGGTGAAAGTTCAATACAACTACGGAAACAATCCCTACTCACTAATCCCGGAAGAAATCAGCACGGCAAATCGTCCGGGCCAGCGATTGCTGATCGAGCGTAGCGCCAACGGGCGGCGTGTGCTTTCGATCACGGACCCCGAGAACAATGTCACTCATTTCGAGTATGAGGACGCCACTGCGACGATCGACGCCACAACATTTCAATATCCCTATCAGAAACTCTCATGGGTGGAGTTTCCTGGAGGCGCGAAGGAAACCTACACTTACGAGGTGCTTGTCGATCCCACGCCGGAAACGATTGGCACCAAGGTCACGCGTTACATTCATGGCAATCTCAAGTCCATCCAGCGAGATGGATATGCCCAAAAGGTTTTTACTTACGGCTTTGACCGGACCAAAAAGTGGTTCGACCAGTCGCTCGGCAGAATCGCCATCAGCGCCAGTCTTAGTTCACTGCCGACCGACATCGCGGACAGGGCGAAGACTTATGTGAACACCGTCAACAAAGTGCCCCAATCAGGTTCCACCCTGCGCGTGCAATACGGGCTGCCGCGAACCATTTCGATGATCGAATGGCCCGCGATGAACATCCAGGCTTCTTATGCGAAAGACCTTGGGACTCAGACCACTTACGGCCCGTCGTTTTCATCCACGAACATCACCCACGTCACTGATGCGGAGGGCAAAAAATACACCTATACCTTTGGCGGAACCCATGGCGAGATCATCGACACAGATTCCAGTGCGGCGGGCGGCACCAGCAGTGTTTCCACCCAATGGCTCGTTTATCATGCAAATACGACGCTCCAATACAAGGGGCCAGCGGATACTATTCTGGGTTCAGAAACTTTTGAGTTCGATCCGAAATCCGGTTTGTCTCTGAAAAGAACCGTTGATTTCTGCGGCAATGAAACCCGCTGGGAATTCGAAGAAGACCGCCCGGTGGGTCCGCGCATCACTCTGGCGAACAACCCGGACTTCCTGACCAAATGGGCTGATCCGACCAAAAAGACCGATGCCATGAACCGCATCGAAAACTACAGTTATGGCAACCGTCGGATGCTCACGACGCTCACCGACATCCACGGTGCCGTCACCCGATACACGGTGGACACTCTCGGACGGCGCAAGGAGATGACCGTCACCAATGCCGGGGGCGCGCTTCTACAAAAGGAAATCTACGACTACGAAAACGCGCAGTTTCCAGGGTTCATGACCCGGAAAACCCGCGTGGCCTATTCCAACCTTACAGGCAAGTCATGGGAACAGAACTTAGTGGTGGAATACGAACCGGACTCCCGCGGGCGAGTTTGGAAGGAGAAAGTCGATCCATCAGGAGAAAACCTCCTGACCACCCACACCTATGATCTCAACAACCAAAAGCTCACCACCACCGACGCCCGCAGCCTGCCCACCACCTTCCTGCATGACGAGCGCAACCGGTTTGAGAAAGTGACCTATGCCGATGGCACCTTCAAAACCTACGGCTACGACGACAACAACGCCAAAGTCCGCGAAACCGATGAGAACGGAAACTCGACGCTTATCGAACGCGACGATTTGGGACGAGTCCTCAAGTCCGCGAGAGACATGAACGGCAACGGCCTGATCGGCAGCGGCGACCTCGTCACGGAATTCGGTTACAACAAGGTGGGGCTTCTACGCTATCAGATCGACCCACGTGGCTTCGCTAGTGTCACCATTTACGATGACCTGCACCGCCCGCAGCATAGCTACAGCGGCGTGCCTGCGGCCTCCGCCGATGGCAGCAGTTCCTCCCTTTCGGCATTGGCGTCCTCATCCAGAAGCATCACCCATGACCAATACACCTACGATGTTTCCGACAACACTGGCGGCGGCCTGCTCAATCCCTTCAAGCCCACGGGAATCACGCGCTACAACGTGGTTTCGATGGAGCGCGGACAGCCGGATGCCACTCTGGAAGGCTCCACGGACTATGACGAAGTCTATCGCCCGATTACAAGCCGCGCCAGATACGCACCGACCCTGTTAAAAACCACCCATTTCGATTACGGGTCGGTGAACGGATTAGGGCGTGAGTCCCTCGTTTCCACTGTGACCGATTCTCTCGGCAAAGACACTCGGACCACCCGCGACGCCCTCGGTCGTGAAACCGAAATCATCGACGGACACGGCAACACCGATTCCAATCTGGTCCTCACCACCACCCAGCACTACACCAGCACCGGGCTACTCTGGAAAAAGGTAGATCCTCTTTCCCGCCATACAGAAACCGAATATGACGGTGTCGGCAGGCCCGTAAAAATCTATCAGCCCGATCCCAGCAGCGGACTCATCACCGCCAACTCGCCTGTCACTGAAACCCAATACGACAACAACGGCAACGTCGCCGCCGTGATCGATCCTCTCCTTCACCGGACCGACTTCGACTACAACAACCGCAACCGCAAATGGCAGACCCAGCAGCCACCCGTCTCCAATGCCACCAACCCTGACGCGCCAGTTGCTGGTGTCCGTCCCACCACCACCGCCTATTTCGATGATGCCGGAAATGAAATCGCCGTCACCGACCCACGCGGCTCCACCACCAGGAAGTTTTACGACAATGCAAACCGTGCATTCAAAACCCGCACCAACCCGCAGAACGGAAATCCCTCCACCAATGAAGCATCACCGGGAACCCACGACATCACCATCACCACCGAGTATGACAAGGGCGGCCTTGCACTTTCTGTGGAGGATGGAAACGGCGACATTACCCTCAACGCCTACGACAACCTCGGACGCCTCATCGCCACCACCTGCGATCCCGCCGATGGCAATCCCGCCACGCTGACCACGGGTTTCGATCCCGCCTCTTATCGCAGCGGCAATCCCACCTGCGCCCTGACCTCCTACCTGCATGACGACTCCGGCAACGTCATCGAAGTCACCGATGGCGAGGGACATCAAACCGCCTTCACCTTCGACGGCTTCAACCGCAAGACCGGCATCATCTGGGATCCCGGCAAAACCCTCCAACGCACCGAAACCTTCGCTTTCAACGCACTGGTGCAAACCTCCCGCACCGATGGCAGGAACCGCCTCACGAGCTACCTATACGACGATCTCTACCGCCTCGAAGACGTGACTTACCCCGGCGCGTCAAATCCAGACAACCGCCACTTCACCTACGACAAAGCAGGCAAGCTCCTCACCGTCACCTATCCGAACGATCCCGGCTCCATCCGCAACGTCACTTCCGTTCACGACAAGCTCGACCGCATCACCAGCGAGACTTCCGCAGGCGTCACTCACACCCACCCGGAATACGACAAAGCCGGCAACCGCAAACAAACCACCTACGGACGCACCGGCACCACGCTGGTTTGCACCTACGATGCCCTCAACCGCCTCCAAACCTGCGAGGAACGCAGCAATGCCGCCACTACGTCCGGCAGAACCACCATCTACGCCTATGACCTCGGCGGCTTGGTGACCCGCAAGACTCTTCCTAACGGCAACGCCACCACCACCACCCGCGACAAACTCGGCCGCACTTTGTCCATCGTTGAAAAGACCTCATCGCTCGCCGTCGTTTCCTCCTTCGACTACTCACTGGCCGTCGGTGCATGGCCCTTCAGCCACGACGGTATCGGCAACGTCCTGCGCTGCGCGGAAAACCACACGCTCGCGGGCATCACCGACCGCGTCGTGTCTAACACCTACGACCACTGCAAGCGGCTCGACACCGAAACCATCACCCCCACGGGCGGTCCAGCGGTCATCACCGATTACGGCTACGACCTCGCCGACAACCGGATCACGAAAACCGTCGGCTCCACCGTGACGACCTATCAGTTCGGAAACGGCAGCAACGGAGCGAATTCCAACCAACTCAAATCCTACGGCTCTACCGGCCAGCCATTCACCTACAGCTTCGGATACGACAACAACGGTAACCGCAACCTGCGTTTCGGCAACACCCTTACGGACATTTACACCTGGGACGACGAGAACCGCCTGACCATGATCGAGGTCGAAGGAGCGACCTCAAGCCCGCCACCCGGCGAGGGGGAAAACTTCAGCCCTCCCGTGGAAGGCTCCATTTATTCCTATACCTACGACCACCGCAATCGCCGCATCGTCCGCGATGAATCCGCCGCGAGCGGCGTCCTCACCGAGCTAACCTTCAGCGGCGGCACCAGCGTGCAGGAAGCAAATGCATCCGGCACCGTGCAAGTGGAGATGATCCGTGGCAGCGACTGGGGCGGCGGAGTCGGCGGCGTGCTCTTCACTATCCGCAGCGGCACCCGCAGCTACAACGCCTACAACTCACGCGGCGATGTGGTATCCACCAGCGGCAGCACCGGTACCGCCACCTGGCAAGCCGCCTACGAAGCCTTCGGCACGCGCACAGACGAAGACGGCACCAACCCAGAGCGTCAACGCGCCAACACCAAAGACGAAGACCCCACCGGCCTGCTCAACGAAGGCCACCGCTACCGCGACCTTGATGCAGGAGTGTTCATTTCCCGCGACCCTCTCGGCTTCGTTGATGGACCAAACGTCTATGCCTACGTCGTCCAAAACCCTTGGTCCCGCTTCGACCCCGAAGGGCTCTCCTTCAAAGACATGTTCGATGTCATCCGCATGGAAGGCATCGGCGGCACCCTCCGCGCCATGGGCAACTCGGCCTACAACGACGTTTACGGCGAAGTCGAAGCCTCCGCCACCCAAGGAGCCTACATGGCGAGCCAAACGGGCAACACCGCCGAAGCCATCGGTTACGCCGCCTTCAGCGCCATCGGCGGCAAAGATCTGATGGAAGCCAATGCAGGCAAAGAACTGACCTTCTCACCCGACGGTGGAGCATCCACCCGCCAAATCTCCGGCGAGGAAATGAAATCGAAAGCCATCTCCGGCACGCTGAAACTTGGTGTCACCACCGTCAGTGCCGTCACAGGAGGGATCAGCACCACAAGAACCACGGTTGGGCTTGCTGAAAAGATGGTGGCAAACATCGCTAAAAAGGAGGTTGTGAAGACGGTTGCCAAGGGTGTGGACACCGGGATGCCTCACTTGCCGGGCTATCTTCCAGACAGCGCTCCTGTGATCCGTGGGGGGCAAAGTCTCCCTGAAAACTGGAGCGGAGGCAATGGTGTGACTCTCGATACCAATGGTTTAATGAATGGAGCATCGGTGCAAAGCTCTGGTTACAAGACCGCTGTCGAGTTGGCTGGTAGTGTGCCTCACCCACAGGTAGGCCAGACAACGGTCGGAGCTGTCCGAAAAGCTGGTGGGGACGTCATCCCCTCTCCTAATGCGAAAAATCCTGACCACGCAACATTAAGCGGCCTAAAAGCCGAAGACGCTAGTATGTTAACGAGACCAACTAACAAATATCCTAAATGAACACAAACGAAGTAAGTGAATTGGTGGCTTTTGAAATTTCATCGTTACGTGATGGCCGACTTCTCGAACGAGTTAAGACACATCTTATCGTTCCATTCACACAAGAACGACATTTTGAGTGGATTGAAAATGAATCCACATATACGATTTGGATCGTTTGCGAAACAACCGTAAAAAATGTCGCTATTGCGTTTACAGACGGCGGATTTGCTAAGAATGGATTTCCTTGGGGGATCATATTCAAAGATCAAGAAGGTTCAGGATCTCCTAACTGCTGGTATAAAACTTTAAATGAGTGCATCACCGATTCCACGTGCTTTGAAGAAGATTGAAATGAACCTACGCGCCAACCAATAGCGTTGTCCATGCCAACGAGCTTCTTGTCGCGAGAGCCCCCGAAGATAGAGATGTTTCCGCCAACCAGCGTCCACATACCCGGCACATTGAAGCCTCCAAAAATGAACCCACGCGCCAACCAATGGCATTGGCCGTGCCAACCCATTTGGAAAACGAAGCAGGAACGGCTTCTCGACTATGAACACTCTGTGGCAGCGCAAGACTGAGGTGAAATTCGGGCTTACACGCGGCAACTTGTCCCGGCACCGATCCAGACCCCAATCCCGACACGCCTTTTTCACGAGCGAAGTTCGCCTACATCACACTGAACATTCCAACGCCTTGCCCGCCTCGGAGCGCTGTTCCGGTTAACCACGAGAAATCCTGATTCACGCCAAGGCGGACTTCCGGCAAAAATTCGGTAAGGAATGCGACACGCTCCATACGATGTGCGGCCATCTAATTGCTTTTCTCTTTCCTCGCCAACTTCTGAATCTGATCCATAAAAAGAGCAGACACGTTCCACCATTGTCATCCGAAATTTCAGCGTGAGAAAAGAATGCAGATCGGGCTGGGTGAGGGCACGGTGCTGGTGGGTGCTCCGAGTTTTCCGGTGGCAGGATCGCGTGGCAGCACGCTGATGGTGTTAGAGTCTTGATGGCCGCAGAGCAGCCATTTCCCGCCGGGCGCGATTTTGAAATGACGAGGGATGTTGCCGCCGCAGGGCACCTTTTCCACAAGCGCGAGTTTGCCGGTGCTGGAGTCACGCTTGAAAACCCACAGCTCGTTTGCGTTCGCAGGATCTGGGCTTTTGTCACGCACGGAGGCATAGACGTAGTTCCCGTCATCGCTCACTTCGATCTCGGCGGAGGTCATCGTGCT
>JANMLQ010000112.1:0-1964 GCA_031372635.1 Akkermansiaceae bacterium
TGAAGAGTCGAAGGTCTGAAAGTCGAAGGTGTGGAGAGGAAGAAAGTTGAAGACGTGCTGAGTGATCAGTGAGCAGGAAAGAGGCTGGTGGGGCGGTGGTTTGGGAAGAGGAAGAATGAGTGGAGTTCAGAATTTAAAGGGGCGTTCGAGGGGTGGGATGAGATCGGGAGTGATGATGAGCTGGATGCCGCGCGCTTGGCCGGGAGTGCGCCGGATGAAGCCGCGCTGTTCGAGCCGTATCAGCATGGAATTCACGGAAGGCGGAGTGAGATCGAAGAACTTTTGGAAAGCGGCATGGGTGGGAGCCAAGCCCTGTTCGTTGCGCATCATGTATTCGCGGATGAAGTGCAGGAAATGCGTCCAACCCAATTTTGTCATCAGTGATGTCAAAATCTTTGGGTCGGGGAAAACCTCGGCGAATTGCACCATCCGGGCCAGATTCCGCTGGCCGTAGCCGCGACCGAATTCCGCCGTCAATTTTGCACTCACTGCGTGCAAAATCTTTTCCCCGTATTCCGCTCGCTTCTCCTTGAGCACATCCGTGCGGATGCGGTGGCCGATGGACCAGTAGAGCAAGATCAGCCCGGAATCCACGGCGCGGGCGGCCTGTTCGCGCGCACTGAGGATGAGCTGCCGTAGGTCGGTCACCAGCGCCGGACTCGCTCCGATGGTGGTGGATGTCTTGGTGAGGGCTGACTTCTTTGCGGCGGGCAGGGTGTCAGAGGATGGTTTGCGGCGGGCGGGCATGGGGGATTGAAGGGGCGAAGGTGGGAAGAGAAGTAGTGCTGAGTGAGCCGTGAGCAGAAAAGAGGCTGGTGGTGCGGTGGTTTTGGGAAGAGGGAGAAGCGTGGTAAAAGCTGATCCGGCGTCGTGTTACTATGCCGGGACAAGAATTCTGAAAGCTGAGAGGCTGAAATGAAGAGGAAGATGTGGGCGGGACTCCCACACTCCTTGAATACGGTTGAGGTGGAAAATCGTCAACCGGAGGGTTGACACTCTTGTCCGCCGGGCCAATGGGGGGAGAAAGTGGGTAGCTTCGCGCATGGTTCTTTCGCGTTTCATTGGCGGCACGACAGGAGTGTCGTGGCTCCTTATTGGGGCCAATTTGGCTACAGGCTGTAGCCAAATTGTGAGTGGATTATCATTCATCGTCATGGCCTTCGGTTATTCGCCAGCCATGCGCAGTTCTAACTGCTCGTCGTTGTTCATGCAGAGAACGCGAATGGTGGTGCGGCCAATCTCGGTTTGGCCGATGATGTGAATGCCATCCCATCGGAAATGCTCATCCCAGCGCTGTTGGCGTGGGTGGAAGAGTTGGGTCAGCGCATCTGTCAGGGGATCGATGCCGGTGAGATTGGGGCCTTTGTGGAGATTGCAGTCGATGCAGGCGAGACAGAGGTTCGATTCATCGTCGGTGCCGCCGTGCTTGAGCGGGCGGATGTGCTCGATGTGCAGGGCGGCGAGGGGTGAGTCTTCTTGGCGGGTTTGGCAATACTCGCAGCAGTGATCCGCTCGCTGCCTGACAAGGACTCGCGTGGCGGCGGTCATGCGGCGCTGCCGGATTTGAACTTTTTGGCCTCGCGGCGCAGGACGGCGACGAACTTGTTAGCCCGGACGTATCCGGCATACTCTTCCCGCTCCTCGGAAGATAGGGCGCCTTCGGTATTTTTCGCGGCGAGTTCCTCAATCCGTTCGCGAAGTGATTGATCGGTTTGCACGGCCAAAACCGCGTCTTCCCGACCGGGGAGCAGGAGTTGAAGCAGTGGACTTACACCGCGCTGAAAGGCTGTTTGAGCACTCATTAGTAGGAAGATAGCCAAAGGAGTTTCAAAGGCAAGAGCCGGGTTTTGGCCGGTCATTTAAGCTCGGCGCGTCACCGTTGCAGGGCGGCGAGCAGTTTCCCGGCGTCGGGGAAGCGGTCTTTGGGATTGCGGACGAGGGCTTTGTCGATGACGGCGGCGAGG
>JANMLQ010000179.1:0-11793 GCA_031372635.1 Akkermansiaceae bacterium
CGCACCCACACCGTAGAGGCGGCGCAACGCTTCATGGAGGCGTTTCCGCGAGGCCATGCACCAGTCGATCGGCAGGGCGAGTTCCTGTGCGGCGGCTTGGCGCGCGACAAGATTGAAGGGATCGAAAGTCGCGAGTTGCAGACGTTTTTTATCGCCTTCCCCGGTGATGGCGACGGGCAGCAAGCGGTGACGCAGCGCGATCCGTGGGCCGCAAGCCTCGCGCAGCGGCAGCGGGACTTCGGCCATCGGAATGTTGTCCAGCCACTCCAATCCGAGATCGTGGGCCAGCTCGCGCATGTAGCGTTCCTCGTCCACCACGCCCGCGTCGAGCACGTCGTCGATGGGCGAGCGTTGCCTCTGGGCTGCGGATTGCAGCACTTCGGTGAGGGCGGGAATGTCATCGCACCCGGTTCGGCGGGCGGGTTCGATCAGAAGTTGGGTCATGAGTGGCGGACGTCTTGTCGCTTAAAACCTCTGCGGGCGCAATCTGTCTCTTTAAAATGCCACCGGCGGCGCGAACCCCTCGCGATAGCTGCGGCGGACCAGGGTTTTCGTCGCTTCCTCGTGATTGGAAAACGAGAGCGTCGCCTTGTCCCAGCGCAGTTCCTCGCCGGGGAAACGTGTGGCTTTCACCGCGAGCTGGGTGGCTTCCGTCATCCGCACCGCGTCCTTGAAAGGCGTGCTCAACTCGGTTTTCACACCGATGCAGTTGTCCACCCATGCGTGCCAGTGGTTCATCTTCGGAAACTCCGGCAAGCCCGGCATCTTCAGCCCGGAAGTCATCACCCCGTCGCGCCAGATTTCCAAACGTCCCTCCGCAGTTAGACATAACACACCGCCCTCACAAACGACCACCGTCATGTTCTTGTCCGGATAATTTCCGGCAGGCAGCCCGAGCGCCGCACGCGACGGAGCCTGCGCGGAATCGCTGTAATGGATGACGAAGTTTTTTCTAACAAATTTCCCGGAGTCCACCGCGTAGGTGAGCGTCGAGTGGCACGGATGGTTATGGAAACGCGGATCCGGCGAGACCACGCAGTGCGTCTGCACCGCGACTGGAGATACCAGTTCACTGTAGGCGAGGAACAACACGTCCAGCACATGGCAGCCCCAATCGCCCATGCCATTGCTGCCGTATTCCCACCATGAGCGCCACACCACCGGCGTGATGCCATCGTGATAGGCGGCCTCCGGGCAGCCGCAGAGCCACAAGTTCCAGTCCAGATTCGCAGGCGGCGGCACTGGCGGGCCGATCACGCGGTCGAAGTTGAAATACTCGCGCTCGTTCGGCGAGCTCACCCAGACGTGAGCTTCCAAAGCCTTGCCCAGCGCGCCCGTGCGGAGAATTTCCACTGCGGCGCGGCGGCCTGCGTTTGCCATGCGTTGGTTGCCGAGCTGAGTCACCAGTTCAGGCCGCGCGGCGATGGCCTTCTCCACCATCGTCAGCTCTTCAAGCTGATGAACCAGCGGCTTCTGGCCATAGACGTGTTTGCGCTGCGCCATCGCTGTTAGAAGGATCGGCGCATGACTGTGGTCCGGCGTGGAAACGATCACCGCATCGAACTTATCGCCGTGTTTCGAGAACGCCTCGCGGTAATCACGACAAGTGAACGCACCCGGATGATCCTTCGCCGCGATCGCCAGCGCGGTCGCATCCACATCACACAGCCCGCTGATTTCCACCGCCGGATGCTGCGAGACCTGCTTGCGGTCCTGACTGCCGATCGTTCCCACCACGCCGATGGACAAGACCCGCAACTTCGAGTTCGGCGATACAGCAGTCTTCGCGCCCTGAGCCCTCGCGCTGGAGGAAATCCCGAGTCCTGCGGCACCCGTGGTCCATAGAAAACGGCGGCGGTTGATCGGTGGTGACATGCGGCGGCGGATACTCAGAAAGCGAACGGATTTTTTCAAGTGGCTGGGACTAGTAGGCTGTAAAATTAAAAATGGAGGATAGGCTTCCAGCCTGTCTCGGAGGGCGGGCTTCTAGCCTGCCCGGATGAATCATAACGCGCACGGTCCAGGCTAGAAGCCCGGACTCCGAAACAGCCAAGATGGCTGTTCTACGGCTTTTCCCATACTCCTCCGCCCCCGCGTGTTGTATTTGGCGCCCTCGCCGAAGACGGGCGTGTCAGGCCATTCGACGCGGTTTTCGACGAGGGCGTCGAAAACAACACGCGAGGGCGCGTGTGCTCCCCATCGCGGCTTCGCCACCTCCCCATCCGTCATTTGAAATCTGACAGGCTGCTAGTAGTCCCAGTGTCCCCAGACTCACTCTGGCAGCTCCACCTTTTCGCCGAGATGTTTTGGGCGGGTGTGGAGGAAGTTCACGTCCAGCCACATCTTCACGCGGGCTCCCACCTCGCGCAGTTTGGTTTTGAGGCCGGCTTGGGTTTCCACATCCACGGCGTTGAAGCCGTAGGCTTGGATGCCGTTGGCCTTGGCGAGATAGATGGCGCGTTCGTTCTGGAAGCGCTGGCTGATGAACAGGATCGGGTCCGCGCCGAAGATTTCCTTCGCACGCACCACGGAATCCAGCGTCCGCAGCCCAGCGAAATCACAGACGATGCGTTCTGCCGGGATGCCGCGCTCGACGAGTGCCTGCTTCATCTTGTCCGGCTCGTTGTAGTAGCGCGAGCGGTTGTCGCCGGAAACGATCAGGGTTTCCAGCTTGCCGGCTTTCCACAGTTTTGCGGCGGCCTCGATGCGATAGCGGAAATACAGATTCTCACGACCGTTCACCCGGTCCGTGGTGCCGAAGACGAGGCCCACTCGCGTCACGGGCACTTGTTTCACGTCCGAGAAAATCCTGCCGCGCGAGGCCCACACGGCGGTGATATTCGCATAGATCACCACGGCTAACAGAACGAGCACCACGGCCAGCAGCAGCAGGCCGATACGCCGCATCCATTTGCCGGGTTTCTTCACGGAGTCTTGCCGGTTTGGAGTTCGGGTTGGCGGCGCGGCCATTGGAGCAGAGACTTCAGCGTTTCCGCGAAGCGCCCTTCGAGCGGTCCTTCCGGCGCGATCACGCGCAGGCGGCTCGCGGTTTCCTGGAAGCGCACTTCGGAAAAGCGGCCGATCCATTCGCCGTCCACCTCTACTGGCACCTCGCGGTCCGCGCGCACGGTGAAGGACTCCGTTTGAAAACAACTCGTCGATGCCACCAGATCAATGCCACCGAAGGCGAGGCCGCGCAGTGAATCGAGCACGAGCTTGTAGCCCGCCTCTTTGTAAACGAGCACATCGAGTTTCGAGTCGCGATTATCGGCGTTGCGGAATAGTCGAAACTGTCCGCCATAGAGCGAGCCATTGCCAGCGAGCACGGCCACGCCTTCCTCGCGGCGGCCATCCGCGCAGATGACTTCCATCTTTGGCGGCTTCTCGCCGAGTACTTTTACCGCAGCTAACAGATAAGCCAGCGGCCCTAACATCCGCTTCGATTCCCAAGTCGTCTCCTCGATCACCTGCGCATCGAAACCCACGCCCGCCATCTGCACGAAGGGCGAGCCATTCGCCTCGAACAAGTCCACCTCGTGAACAAAGCCGCGCTCGATCACCGCGAGCGCGCGCTCCAGTGAATCGAAGGGAATCCCCATTTCACGCGCGAAAACATTCATTGTTCCGGCGGGCAGCACGCCTAACACGGAATTCGTTCCGGCCAGCCCGCTGACCACTTCGTTCAGAGTGCCGTCACCACCGGCGGCGATCACCACCGGCTCGCCTTGTGCTGCGAAACGCGCGGCCAGCTCGCGCGCCTCGCCCGCGTGATTGGTCGCATACATCGTGAAGCGGCCCGCATGATCCATCAGGAAACGCAGCACTTTCCCACCCTTCTGGCTACGCGCCTTCGGGTTAAAAATGAGCGGATAGCGCTGCCGGGAATCCATGCCGGATTCTTCACCCATGCATGCCCGTTCCGCAATCCGATTCCTCGCGCAGCGCCGCCATCACCATTTCCACCGGCAGGCCCATCACGTTGTCGAAGCCACCGCGGATTCCGGAAACGATGCGCTCGCCGTGCTCCTGGATGCCATAAGCGCCCGCTTTGTCGAAGGGATTCACCAGTGCGAAATAGGCGTCGATTTCCGCATCATTGAGTGGCAGGAAATCCACCTCGGTCATGCCGTGAAAAAGTTTCCTCACACCGCCGGGGAAGATCACACAGACGCCGGTGCAGACCCGGTGCGTGCGCCCGGCGAGACGCCGCAGCATGCCGCGCGCTTCTTCAAGATCGGATGGTTTTCCCAATGGCTGGCCATCGATGAACACCAGCGTATCCGCGCCGATCACTGTGGCATCGGGCCGTTGTTCCGCCACTGCTTCCGCTTTGAGCGCAGCATTCAACTCGCACAACAACTCAGGCTCCATCGTGGCATCGTGAATCTCATCCGCCGGTGATGGCACGATTTCAAACACAAGCCCCGCCTGCTCTAACAATTCACGGCGGCGAGGCGAGGCGGATGCAAGCACGATGGGCATGACGCAGCTATGCAAGGTCCACGCGGCGGGGACAAGCGTGTTCAGCGCCGCTCCGGTTCGATGCTCTCCATTTCCTCGCTCATGTGATCCATCAGCCGCTGCATTTCGGAAAGGTGGCGGCGCAGACGATCTGGATTCACGGGCCGCGCACTCCCTTGCGGCATGGCTCTGCCCACGGGCATTTCAGGAAACACTTCCTCTTTGCGCACCTGTGCCAGCGAAGGATCGACCGGTTTTTTTTCGAGAAGTTTCTTCACAGCATCGGCTGGCATCACGAACGATTTGGTGCGATCCCCGCGCGCGAGGGTGATGCCCACCACCTGGCCCTTGAGATTCGCAACCGGGCCGCCAACGAGATTCGCATTCAGCCGCATGTCGGTCTGGATCGCGCTGCCGAACGAATCACGCACACGGCTGGGAGTGGTGCCCATGCGTTCCATCGCTTGGAGACGATCACCGAGGAAGTTCGGCAGGTTCGGACGGTTTCCTAACACCACGTTGACCTTGCTCTCGTCCCTCCCCTTGCGGACGGAAAGCGCGATAGTCGCCCCCGGTGCCACACCAACAAGTGAGTTCTTTAACTCCAATAATCCGGAGATCGAACGCTCGCCCACCTTGATGATGATGTCGCCTGGTTTCAAGCCTGCGGCTGCGGCTCCGGTATCCGGTGTGACCTCATCGATCATCACGCCCGGGCCGGCGTAATCCTGAGCGCCTCTCACGCCGAGAAAGGCCTGATCGGTATCGCGTAAATTTCTTTCCAGCACGCTGACCACGCCGAAAGCCGCAGCTTTCCCATCCGGCTGTGGAGCTACGAGAAACGAGCCGAGCCGCAGCGTTTCCGGCGACCATTTCACCGGCACTAGCGGTGAGCCGGCTTGTTCGAGCACTGCGATGTCGTCGTCTTCATAGACGCCGGAAATTCTAACAGGCCGCACTTGTCCACCGGTGGCTTCCACTCGCAGCTTGCCACCGCCGTTCGCGACCTCGCTCCACTTGGTAAGGATCTTCGTGCCATCGCCGATGATGGTGCCGTAGGCGAGCCTGCGCTTGCCAGCCCAGACGCGCACGGTGGATTTCGCGGCTTCCGTTAGAGCGGGCGTGAGTGATTGGTTGAACTCGTCGTTCTGTGCGTCCACGGCTTGTTTTTCCTCAGGACGGAGCAGTGGGATGTCATCCTGCGCCGCGGCAGCACCGTGCAGCAGGATCAGGCCAAGTAGCGGAAGGAGTCGTTGTTTCATGACTGGAAATTCTGTTAGCGTTCTTCATACAATTCGTTGCGGCGTTTCAATGTCACCGTCGCCTCGAATTCCTCGCGCTCGCGCTGGAGGCCGAGTTTCACCGCATCGCCAGCCTGACGCTTGGCGAGGATCTGGAGCAGCTCGCCGCCATCGCGCACGTCGCTGCCATCCAGCTTGCGGATCACATCGCCCGCGCGCACGCCTGATGCCGCAGCGGGAGAGCCGGGCACCACGCTTACCACGATGACGCCCTTGATGCCGCGCCTCATGCCCATCTCGATGCCGAGCACGGGCATCTCGGGATTTGCAAACGGGTTCATCGAGAGCGCGCCCCAGGCTTCTCCGGCGAGCAGGCGCTCCCAGTCATCGCGGAAGCCGTCGATGCCGGCGTGGTTGTTATTGGTCAGTGATTTTCCGATGGAAGAATTGATGCCGACGATTTTGCCATCGGTATCGAACAAGGGTCCGCCGGAGTCGCCACCGATGAGCGTGCAGTCACTTGTTAGAAAGTTGCCCGGACCTTTTGAAATGACACGGCCGAAGCGCACCGGTGGCGTGCGCGCCGCATCGAAGCCAGCGGAGTGACCGAGCGCGATCACCCAGTCACCGGCATCCAGTGACTTGGAAGCGCCCATTTCCACGAACGGCCATTTTCCCGCATCCGTGATTTTCACCATGGCAATGTCCTTCGAGTAGTTCGCGCCGAGCACCTTGCCTTGGACCTGTTTGCCATCGGGAAAAACCACTAACAGCGAGTCCGCGCCCTGCACGACGTGCGCGGCAGTGAGGATCAAGCCATCCGCATTGGTGATGACACCCGAGCCGGAGGAGCCGGTGCGCTCAGAGAGCAGCGCCACCGTGGCGGGCATCACCTTGCGGGAAACGGCCTCCACCTTTTTCTCCAGTGCGGCCAGATCTTCAATGTTACGCGCGGGTTCGCGGGCCGTCAGCGGCAGTGCGACTGCCATCAGCCAGCCGAGGGCGGTTAGGAAGGATTTCGCTTTCATCGTTACGTGCTCGATAGCGGCACACTGCGACGGCTTTGTCTGCGAGGCAAGCGCGCGGCGTGCATGGAAATTGTGCTCGTCATCAGCCGCCGGATGCGCGGGAATTCCGCCGTGATCCATCCCACCGCCATCGTTTCACCGCTCGCCAGGCTTGGAAACAACGTCCGCATCGGCCCCTTCTGCGTGGTCGGCGCGAATGTGGAGCTGGGCGACGAGTGTGTCCTGCATTCGCATGTCGTGCTCGAAGGCAGCTCGAAATTCGGGCGCGGCAACGAGTTTTTCCCCTTCGCATCCATCGGTGGAAAAACCCAAGACCTCAAATACCTCGGCGAGCCGACCTGGCTCGAAGTCGGCGATCACAACGTCTTCCGCGAGAACACCACGGTCCATCGCGGCACCCATGAAAGCCTGCCGACGCGCATCGGCTCGCACAACCTGCTGCTGTGCTACGCGCACGTCGCGCATGACTGCCAACTCGGCAACCACATCATCCTCTCTAACTCCATCGGCCTCGCCGGGCACATCACCGTCGAGGATTACGCCATCGTTTCCGGCTTGGCGGCGGTGCATCAGTTCTGCCGCATTGGAAAACACTCGATCATTGGTGGCCACTCGAAAGTAGTGCAGGACGTGCCACCCTTCATGATCGTGGACGGAAACCCGGCCAGCACCCGCAGCGTGAACTTGGTAGGTCTCCAACGCCGTGGTTTTCCAGAAGAAGACATCCGCGCCATCAAGTCCGCCTACAAAAAACTCTTCCTCAAAAAGGACGCCAACCTCGCCAACGCGCTCAGCTCGCTCAAGGCCACCCACGCTGCGGATACACCGCAGGTCGCGCATCTCATTCATTTCATCGAGAACTCGCAGCGCGGTGTGACGCGGTGATCAAGGTTCACGTCTGACAAGCTCGCCCGTTCTGCCATCGATGCGTACGCCTTGCTTGTGCGCCCGGCGCGCGCCATCACTCAGGAAGGTGTCATGCACGTAGTAATACTGCGAGTCGGCGTAAATGTGCCAGACGTGCTTGAGGGGTAGTGAGTTTGATTCCGCGATCGTTTCACATGCTTGCCTGGGGGTGACTTTGAACCCCACCGGTTTCTGCAACCCGGCAGGTGGCAAGGACGCTTGTGTCCAGACCGCGCGGAAATCCTGCGGCGGTTGAGCACATCCGGCGAATGCGAGGCAAATTCCGGAGATGACGATCAGCAAACGCATCTATCAGAAACTCCATCACATCAGCCTCGCACCCGCTTCTGCCAACTCCGAACGCTCGCCGCGGTTAAGCGCGATGTGGGCGGTGAAGGGCTGACCTTTCAGGCGGTTGCGCGTATAGACGAGGCCGTTGCTGCGGCTGTCCACGTACGGGTTATCGATCTGCGCGGGATCACCGACCATCACGAGCTTGGAATCGCGCGACATGCGGGTGACGATGGTTTTCGCTTCCTGCGGTGTGAGTTGCTGCGCTTCATCGAGGATGAAGAAACGGTTAGGGATCGAACGGCCGCGGATGTAGCAGAGTGCTTCGATTTCCAAGATGCCCTGCTCCATTAGTAGTTCGTAGGGTTTCTTGACGGTGGCGGGCGTGGCGTTGGTGGGCTTCTGTTGCTTGCGGCGTGGGCCGAGCGGCGTGGTGGGGCGCATCAGCAGATCGAGCGCGTCGTGGATCGGTTGCAGCCAGGGGCGCATTTTCTCATCGAGTGAACCGGGTAGGAAACCAAGCTGCTCGCCCATCGCCACCACCGGGCGGCTGACGGTGATGCCGTTGTAGCGGCGGTTGAACATCTCGTGCAGACCGGCGGCGACGGCGACGAGCGTTTTGCCGGTGCCGGCGTGGCCGTAACAAGTGACGAGAGAGATTTCAGGATTGAGCAGCGCGTCGATCAGGCAGCGTTGTCCGAGGTTGAGTGGCTTGAGCGCCTGGCCGTCCGGGATCTTGAGCACTTCCGGGACATTCAAGCGCACGAAGCGCCCGTCCGCCGCGAGCCGCGCGGGGATCGTTTGTTTTTCACCGGCACCTAACAGAACATACTCGTTGATCGCCACGCCTTCCGTGCGCTCATCCTCAAGCTCCAGCTCGCCGGAGCTTGCGAAGCGCTGCAGTTCGTTCCCATCCACCTCGATACGGCGCACCTCGTAGTTAGACACCTCGCGGGCGTCCACCTTATCGTTCAGATAGTCTTGGCACTCGATGCCCACGGCACGGGCCTTGAGCTGCATGTTGATGTCCTTGGTGACGAGCACGACCGGAGCCGTGTTGTATTGCATGAGTAGTAGGCATGCGGCGAGGATGCGGTGGTCCACGCGCTCGCGATCGGGGAAGATCCGGTGGAAACGATTGAGCATGTCCGAGTTTTTCGGGCAGCTCGCGGGATCATAGATTACCAGCCGCACGGTGCCTCCGAACGCGGTGCTCACTCCCTGGGTCACGGTTTCCGAGCAGGAGAACATTTCCGTCAGGCGGCGATGGACGCGGCGTGCGTTGGCACCACGCTCGGTCTGTTCGCTCTTGAACTTGTCCAACTCCGCAAGCACGTCCACGGGGATGCAGAGATGGTTTTCCTTGAAGCGCTCGAGTGAGGCCGGATCGTGCAGCAGGACGTTGGTGTCCAGCACGTAGTTTTTCACAATCTGGGAAGGGGCCGTGAGGCCGAAATCCGCTGGTTTTGGGGAGTCCCCCGCTGCTCGCCGCCGCTTAGACATACCGTTTTTTTCTGCGGGTTCCTCAAACAAGGCAGATTGGGCTTCGTCGGTTCGATGAATCATGGTTAGGGGTGGGTGAGCAAGGTGCTATGACGGGTGAAAAGATGCGCCCGGCCAGCCCGCCACCAGCATGCGCAGTGCCAGTTCGTGGCGTCGAAACTTGAAACGAATTATTCAAGGCGTCCTTACTATTTCCAGAAGCCTCTGGATGACAACCCCGAAATCGGCCTATTTTCGGCATCGCTGAAAGCCCTATTCGCTAGGCCAATGCGCAATTGCCATCATGAGCTGCGTATGGCACTTTTCAGGCGTTTTCCGCCATCCCATATCCTCATGAAACGCGCACCGAAACCCGGCAAACCGAATCCGAACGCTGAAGCACTCAGACAGCTACAGGCAGCCGAGGCCCGGCGCAACGGCGAGCGGCAGAGCCTCAAGAATGCCGCGATCATCGGCGGACTCGCCATCGTCCTCGTTTTCGTGGCCCTGGAAATGACCAAGCCCGCGCCGAAGAAGGAGGCCATCAACGCCAAGCTCGCCACTGCCCAAAAGGCTGCGGAGGAAAAACGCAAATTCCAGGTGGAAACCGCGACCGAAGTGGCGAAACCCGCCGTTTCCCTCAACAGCGGACCCGCCACATCGCTCACGCCCGGTGGTGCCGCTGCAGAACCCACCGAAGCCGCCATCCAGACCGAGGCCGATAAACTCGCCGCCGAAGCCGTCCTGCTCCTCACAGGCACCGACGCCCGCCGCGATGCCGCGAAGAAGCGCGATGCAGATCTGCTCGCCCGCGCTATCGACGGCAAGGCATGGGACGCCTACCGCGCGCTGTTAGGGCGCTCCGTAAAACAAGGCGTCACCAGCCTCGCACCGGGCATCGGCGTGAACCGCTTTGATTCGCTGTGGAGCGAGCCTGTGCTCTATCAGGCACTACTGCGCTGGAAAACCATCGGCTGCTTCTCGGAGGCGGAGATCACCGCCGTCGCCCCGGACTCCTACTCCGCAGGCTTCCTCGTCTGGCTGCTCCATGACAACAAAGCGATGGAGGAAATGCTGCTCACTCTGAACCCAAAAGACGACGGCGCCAAGGTACTGCGTTTTCTATCAGAAACATGGGCCGGCAAGACCAATGAAGAGTTGTTCCGGAAATACTACAACCTCGCCCTCGCCTGCGCGGTAGTCTTCGATGAAACCATGAGCATCCCCCATCCCGTCGGTAAGGCGGAGTATGGAGTCGAGTCCACCGTCGATCAGAACAAACGCTATCAATGGTATGTGGAAAAAAACGAGAAAGGCAAACTCGCCGCACCCGTCCATCACAGCTCGGCACGCGATCTCGTATGGGTCGTTTGCGCACCCGTCACCACCTCCGAATTGGAGTGGGCCATCGACAAGCTCCACTACCGCCGCAAGAACTGGGGCGACGCCTACGGCAGCATCGAGTATCTCATGGAACGCGCCGTCAACGGTCTCGATCCCTACGAAGAATATTCTTTCTCAGAGATCCTCAAAGAAGGTGGCATCTGCGGCGATCAATCGTATTTCTGCGTGAACACCGCCCGCGCCCAAGGCATCCCCGCCATGGGCATCTCCGGGGAAACCGACCTCGGCGGCCACGCGTGGGCCGGTTTGAAAATCGACGACGACGAATGGACCACCGGCGTCGGCCGAGTGGGCGGCGCGTCCAAAGGTGAAGCTCACAATCCGCAAATCCGCACGTCCATCACCGAGCAGGAAATCCAGCATTGGAATGACCGCTCGCTGCGAAGCCCTACCATCATCCTCTCCGTCTTTCGCCATCTCTGGCTGGCCGACTTTTTCGCAGCCATGGACAACGCGCCGCACAACGCTGGCACCATCCGTCTCGCCAACCAACTCGGCCACTCGTTCACAGAGACATGGCTCGCTCTCCACGCACTGCTTGTTAGAGAAACGAAAATCACCGGTGAACCCGCCGTTCCCTCCAACCTAGAGGAATGGAAAAATTTCGCCAAGGACATGCGCCGCGAATACAAAGACAACCCGCGCATGGCGCAACTCGCCGCTAATGCCGAACTCGAATACATCTTCCCCTACGGCCCCGAAGGCGATGCCACACGATCTCTCGTGCGCGAACGCCGCCGCATCGAGCGCGACTCCGGCGAACAAAAAGACCTCATCGCCTCATCCCTCAAACGCGAAGCCGAACTCATCCATAAACGCGGCGGCCCCGAAGCGAAACGCGACATCAGCCGCCTCTATGACCGCGCCCTGCGTGACTACGGCGGCAGCATCACCGGCTTCAAGATGATGGCCGAGGACTACTTCGGCTACTTCAAGGACGCCGATAAGGAACTCGCCCAAAAAGCCGCGCGCGACATCGA